>NZ_JAMYOA010000033.1:0-46107 GCF_040319515.1 Mesorhizobium sp. M0909 | reverse complement strand
CTTTCTATGATCGAGAGCGACCGGGTCGAGTTTCCTCTCAAGCATCATGTTGACGAATGGCCAGTGGAAGAATTGGCCCGACGTCGCGCTTCTAAGTGACTTCGGCTAGAACCTGAAGCTTGCTCTCCACCGAACGAACGGTCAAGCGTCCGCTCAACTGCAACCTCGAAGACCCTCCTTGATACGTTTCTGAAATCTGCCATCAGAAGGAGACGCTTCATGGTACAGGCGTATGGTGCGAGCCGGTTCCTCACCACGATCGAGATAAGCGACGGCGCGATGACTGGTCGCCGCGGTGATCATGCATCGCATCTGGTGTGATGGAACCGAATTCCGCTGGACGAGGGAGACTTGACTTCAACATGCCAATAGAGAAGACGACACCAACACTTCTCCTTGAACTCACCTAGACGTTATGATCGTGGTCTGAGAGGGCGGCCCGCCCTTAGTCTTTGCAGCTGTAAAGCGAACGGGGGTTGCTTCTCTACTCGACAGGTTGAAGTCAAGCGCTTCTCGAGCTTTCCGCTTCGCCGGCGCGTGACGTCTTTCGCGGGGTCATGCTTCTCTACGGGATCGGCTCGGCCGTCGCCTTGATGGGGGATCAGAAGAATGAGGCGGAACAATCTCGGAAGCGTCCTGATCGTTGCGATGGCGACCGGTACTGCAACCCTCGCGAACTCACCTCATTCATCGTCCCGCGAAGGACGCCTTTTCCACCGGCAGGTGGAACCTTATGGGTTGATCCTTGTCACGCTCGCTCTGCGATCATCTTTCATCTCCTTGTTCGGCTGATGGGCGACCATCTCCTCGTCCCGGTCCGGTTTCGGCTCGGCCGGCGCGCGCAGTGGTCGTCAAGGGTGGCCGAAGGCCAGCGCGCAGCGACCTGCCCTTGACGGGCCACGAGCACGGCGGCAGGCTGCACTGGTCGGGCCGTCAGCCGTCAGCCGTCAGCCGTCAGCCGTTCAGCCGGCTGCCGGCAGCCGGCACCGGCACCAGCTCCTGCCTAGTCCAGCGGAATTGGGTGCCGTCGCGCCACATGCGATACATGATCACCGCCAGCCGGCGGGCAATGCGACAATGGCCTTTTGCCGGCCGCGCCACTTGGCGACATTCATCGCCCACGCCCTCAGCCACGACCATTTCGTCACACGTGTCAGCAGCGTCTGCGCGGCCTCGTAAAGCAGCGTTCGCATCATGCCGTCGCCGCAGCAGGATATCCGGCCGATGCGCCAGCTTTCGCCCGACTGGTCGAGCACCGGCGTCAGGCCGAGGGCCGGCCCGACCGCCTTGGAGTTCTTGAAGCGCTCCGGAATGTCGTCGCCGTATAGGCCAGCGCGGTCACGGGGCCGACGGGGGATGGTCACAGCAGAGCGCAGACCTCGTCGTCGCTGGCAAGGGCGAGGACCTTGCGGTGGAGGGCGGCAAACTTCTCCCGCAGCTTGCCGCGCGCCTCGAGCAGCGGATCAACGATCTCGGCCAGATCGGACATGTCTTCGGTGAGTTCGCGGATGCACGCCGCGAACTTGACCACACCAACAGGGCCGACCTTGAGGCCGAAGTTGCGCAGCAAGCCGCGAATGTCGTTCTCAATCGCGATGGCCTTTTCCTGCAGGAGCTTGCGCGCGGTCAGCAGCGCCCGGCGCTTCTGGCTCGTCAGCGTCTTCACGTGCACCGGGCGAAACAGGTTGACCCGTATCATCTGCGCCATGCGGCGGGCATCATTGCGGCCGGTCTTGTTCACCTGCGCCTTGAGGAAGGCCTTGGTGTGACCGGTCTCGATACAGATCACCGGCAATCCGGCTTCCGCCAGCCTGCTAAACAGCCATTGCGACAGCGGCCCGGCTTCAAGCCCAACGCGCTCTAGCCGCCAAGCGGGGTCCTTGAGCACCGGTGCCAGATCCTGCGGATGGCTCACCACCTTCACCTCGCGGCAAATCCGGCCGGTTTCGTCGACATGCACACTGCGGTCTCCTTCACCGCACGTACCATGCGGCGTAGTGCTTCATGCTGCGCTTCCTCCTTCTGATGCTTGTGGCTGCCTCCACGCAGACCACGTTAATCATCAGCTCGAAGCGCAGCACCTTCAACACCTACACAATGCATCCTGTCCCGAAGATGAGGCTCCGAATAGTGCCGAGCCGAGCCCCAAGCAAAGGAAGGACGGGCCATGAAGGAAGATAAGGGTTTTTCGTCGGTGTCGATGTGTCGAAGGCCAAGCACGCGGTTGCGATCGCCGAGGGGAGCCGGAAGGTGAGGTCCGCTATTTCGGCGAGATCGAGGCCACGCCGGCGGCGGTGGAGCGCTTCGTGCGCAAGCTGGAGAAAAAGTATCCGCGCCTGCATTTTTGCTACGAAGCCGGCCCGACCGGCTATGGGCTGTACCGCCAGATCGTTGCGCTCGGCCATCGCTGCGATGTCGTAGCGCCCTCGCTGATCCCCAAGCGTGCGGGCGAGCGTGTCAGACCAACCGGCGCGATGCGGTCAGCCTGGCGCGGCTGTTGCGCGCCGGCGAACTGACCGGCATCTGGGTGCCCGACGACGTCTATGAGGCCATCGGTGATCTGGTTCGGGTCCGTGCCGCGGCCGGCGAAGACTTGCGCAAGAAACGTCAGCAGCTGGTCTCCTTCCTGCTGCGTCATGGCCGTATCTTTAGCGGCCGCAAGAACTGGAGCCGGGCCCATGCCCGCTGGCTGGCGGCACAGAAGTTCGACCCTCCGGCCCAGCAGATCGTGTTCCAGGACCAGGTCGACGTGATCACCGACGCAGAGGCTCGGCTAGAGCGATTGGACGCCCAACTGGCCGAGCTGGTCGATGGCCCGGTGGTGGCGGCTTATCAGGCGCTGCGTGGGGCCTCCGTCATCGTCGCCGTCACCTTTTTGAGCGAAGTCGGCGATGTCCGTCGTTTCGACAATCCCCGACAGTTGATGGCCTTTCTCGGCCTGGTGCCCTCGGAGCGCTCGACCGGCAACACGGTAAAACGGGGCAGTCTGACGCTGGCCGGCAACCGCCGCGCGCGCCGCGTGCTGGTGTAGGGCGCCTGGAGCTACCCTATCCCGCCCGGGTGACGTAGCTAATTAGCGTCCGCCTCGAGGGCCTGCCGAGGGCGGTGCGTGAGATCGCCTGGAAGGCGCAGACCCGGCTTTGCGCCCGCTACCGCCGCATGACGGCGGCCGGCAAGAAGAAAACCATCGTCATTGCGGCGATCGCGCGCGAGATGGCCGCCTCTGTGGGCCATCGGTCACCAGGTCGAACCGGTGCACTGAAGATGCGGTGCGCTTCCGCCTTGAAGATCGCGCTTGTGGCAAGGGTTCCGCTCGCACGGGCGCCGCCGCCGGATTGAAGCTCATTTGACCGGTTTCAATCCGGCGGCAACACCGGACCGCACGGCGACGGGATGTGGCCACGGTGGGGAAACTCCCGTGCTAACTATGTGGCTGGAGCATCGCTCCTAACGCCCGACATTAGACAGGGAAACCCCCAGGACGAATTATGGAAGTGCGGTAACCACCCCGCGGATAAGAGCTGGATCAACCGTCGTCTCAAGGCCCATCCCGTCCCCGTGCTGTTCCCCATTAACGGCAACAAACCTGTGGCAAAGACATGGGGCGGAAAACATCGTGCACCACCCTTGACCATGATCATAAGAGTTAGCTGTCGAATTTCCCGGATTGACAATGATGGCCAAGTGTGGAACGCTGTTCTAACTGGAGCACTCGTTCCAGTATTTTCGATTAAGTCGGGTTGGTGGGGCGGAAAGTTTCCGTTCGAAGTCGGATCGCAATGCAGAGCGTGTCTGCGCACCCGAGCAGCTTGGGAGGAGCTAACAATGAAATCTTTCGTGAGGACCCTATGTCTTAGTGCCGCGATAGCCTTCGTAGCCAACGTCGCCAGCGCCGCCGAATTGACGTTTGCAACCGGTTATGGCTTCGACTTTTTTGCCGCAGAGATTGCCAAGTTCGAGAAGGCAACCGGCAATAAGGTGACGCTTATACATTTGCCCGCGGCACCCTCCGCAGTGCTCAGCCAATATCGGCTCTGGTTTGCGGCTGGCGACAAGAGTGTCGACGTCCTCGCGATGAAGGACATATGGCTGTCCGCATTTGCGGACCACCTGGTTGACTTAAAAGGCGTGGCCGGCGATGTCATCGGCGAAACCTTCCCTTCAATTATCCAGTCACTGACGGTTGACGGCAGGCTACTTGCGCTGCCGCGTTATTCAGATGGGCCACTGCTCTTTTACCGCAAGGATCTGTTGGAGAAGTATGGGAAGGCGCCGCCGAAGACCTGGGACGAACTCACGGCAACTGCCAAGGAAATTCAGGATAAGGAACGGGCTGCTGGTAACCCTGATATGTGGGGCTTCGTCTTCCAGGGAAAGGGCAATGACACGCTGACCTGTAATGCGCTCGAATGGATCAGGTCCTCACGAGGCGGCAACATTGTCGAGCAGGATGGGACGATTTCCATCAATAATGAAAAAGCAGTTGCCGCCCTTGAGCGGGCCAAGGGTTGGGTCGGCACGATCTCCCCTCCAGGTGTCGTCTCTTATGGAGAGGAAGAGTCGCGCGGGGTGTGGCAGTCGGGCAATGCTGTGTTCATGCGCCAATGGACTTATGCCTATCCGCTCAGTAACGCCGACGATAGCGCTGTCGAGGGCAAGTTCGATGTCGCGCCGCTACCCGCGGACACGGGCGAATTGTCAGCGCCAACGCTTGGCATAGCGGGGTATGTAGTATCGAAGTATTCCGAACACCAAAAAGAGGCTATCGAGCTGGTGACGTTCTTGGCGTCGAAGGAAGTGCAGAAGGATGCCGCGCTTCAGCTTGGAGACATGCCTGCGATCCCATCGCTCTTTGACGATCCGGACGTAGTTGCTGCCCAGCCTTTTATGCCTATGATGAAAGGGGTGATTGACGGCGGGGCTAAACTCCCTTCGGCGGTTCTTAAGACTAAATGGAACGAGGCTAACACCTACTTCTATACCGCCGTCAACGACACGCTCTCGGGGAAAGGGACAGCTGCCGAAAACTTAGAAGAACTTGAGGCAAAGTTGACCGACTTAAAGGGAAGCGGTTGGTAAACCCGGGCGAGAGCGGCTGAAGATGAGCTAACGAATATCTCCAATCGTCGCCTACGATGGCGGCTATCATGGCCGCCTCCTTGGATCGCAAATCCCGACACGATGATCCCTGCGACGCTAGTCGTTCAGGTCTGGAAGAGCACACCATTTGTGGCCCTTCTCATCCTCGGGGCACATGAAACCCCTACTAAGTATGCAGATGGAGGTATAGGAATTTTCTTGCCCCATGCGCCTCTAAGAATGCCGTGAGGCTATGAAAAATAAGGAGGAAATTTTCTATGATAGGACGTAACAAGGACGCCGCGTCCCTGCCTCCGGTTAGCGGCGGAGCGTTCTGGAATCCGGACGAGCAAGTCTTCGGCTACCGCGAGATCAAGAAGATCGTTCGGCACCATGTGGTGCAACGCGGGGACCACGTTCACGCGCTGCCCGTGGCTGTCCAGCAGATCTCGCCCCAGTGGACCTGGAACGGCCAGGCCATGGACGTCGATCGCTACATGGAGGCGGCGCGCACCTCGGGCGTCATCGTGCTCAAGGACGGCCAGGTGATCCTAGAGCGTTATAACCTCGGGCGTACGGAAAAGGACATCTGGCTATGCAATTCCGTCTCCAAGTCGGTGACTTCGATTCTGGTCGGCGCTGCGATCCAGGATGGCGACATCAAAAGTATGGGTGATCTAGTCACCGACTACATTCATGAGCTCAGAGGCAGCGCTTACGAGGGCGTGACCATCCGCCAGCTTATGACCATGACCTCGGGCGTGAAGTACAGCGTGGAAGATGACATGGACCCTCGCTCGGACGTCTACTCCTTGTGGTACCCGGTGATCGAGTCTGGCGTGAGTCCAGTCGTCTCTTACATGCGCCGCATGCCCAGAGCCGATCAGCCGGGCACCAAGTACAATTACAGTACTGCCGACACCCACTTGGCCGGAATATTGGTCTCAAACGCGGTCGGCAAGTTGTTGTCAGAGTACCTCTCGGAGAAGCTCTGGCAGCCCTACGGGATGGAGGAGGACGCGGTCTGGACGGTGGATGCGGCCGGCTACGAGCACGCCGGCGGCGGCCTCGCCATGAGCCTTCGCGACTTAGCCCGCTTCGGACAGTTCATGCTGGAAGGCGGCAAGGCCGGCGGCGTCCAGGTGCTGCCGCCAGACTGGTTGGCGGAGGCGACCAGTGCTCAAGTGATCTTCCCCTCCGGATCTGATCGGTATGATCGGATTGGCTATGGATATTTCTGGTACATCTCCAAGAACGGCTACGATCACAGTGGATTCGCTGGCCAGTGGATCCTCGTCTATCCGAAGGACAAGGTGGTGATTGCCATCCACTCCGCTTGGCTCAACGAAAACCAGCCCAACCGCCCCGAGTACGTGCAGATGCAGAAGGCCTTCGTCGAGGCCCTACACGCTTCGGCCGTGGCGCACCGCTGAAGATCGCTTTGGTTAGCTACACCATGCAGGACCAGCCATTATTGGCGGGATGAACAGTCGTGGCCACGCCGCTTGCAAATGAACATAAGAATTCCAATGAGACGAAATTGTGCGTATTGGCGATCGTGAGCACGGATTTCACCGCATCGTGAGCACGGATTTCGCGGGATCGTGAGCAACGATTTCAGACGATCGTGAGCAACCTTCTCGAAGGTTGTGGACGCTTCGGCCGACATCTCAACCCGGCTACAGGATGCCTCGTCAATGCAACGAGGAAGGCTGATGCCAACCCAGAGATTGTCGATGCGCCGGATCAGAGAAGTTTTACGTCTAAGACATGTCCAAGGCCTCACCGAGCGCGTCTTCGCGGGCACGCTCGGGGTGAGCAATGGTGTCGTGCATGGTTATCTACGGCGCGCCCGTCTTGCCGGGCTGAGCTGGCCGCTGCCCGAAGGGATGGATGACGAAGGCCTTGAGCTGCTCCTCTTCCCGGCGCCGAAGGCGGCATCGCAAAGCCCCCGGCTGCCGGTGCCCGACTGGAGCTATGTGGAGAAGGAATTGCGCCGCCGCGGCGTGACGCGGGTGCTGCTGTGGGAAGAGTATCGCGCCGCCAATCCCGATGGCTTTGGCTATACCTGGTTTTGCACGACCTTCGAGGCCTGGAAAGGGCGGACGCGCCCGACGATGCGCCAGACGCACCTGGGCGGCGAGAAGGTGTTTGTCGATTTCGCCGGCGACACCATTGACATCTTCGACCCCATCACCGGCGAAGCGCACGCCATGAAGCTGTTCGTCGCAGCGATGGGCGCCTCGAACTATACCTACGCCGAGGCGTGCCCGAGCGAGAGCCTGCCCGATTGGATCGGCGTTCACACCAACCTTTTCACCTTTCTGGGCGGCGTCCCGAAGTTCGTGGTCTGCGACAATCTCAAGGCCGCCGTCACCAACCCCGATCACTACGACCCCGCTCTCAACCGGACCTATGCCGAGATGGCGAGCCACTACGGCACCGCGATACTCGCGGCGAGGCCGGGACGCCCGAAGGATAAGGCAAAAGTTGAAGTTGCGGTGCAAATTGCCCAGCGCTGGGTCCTGGCGCGGCTGCGCAATCAGCGCTTCTTTTCCCTGGCGGAGCTGAACGCTGCCATCCGCGTGCTCGTCGCCGAACTCAACGCCCGCCAGATGCGCGGTTTCGGCTCCAGCCGAGCCGAGCTGTTCGCCGAGATCGACAGGCCGAAGCTGGGAGAACTGCCGGACCAGCCATACGTCTTTGCGCGCTGGAAGCGCTGCCGCGTGGCACCCGACTATCGCGTCGAGATCGACGGGCATTGGTATTCCACGCCCTACCGCCTCATTCGCGAGCTCGTCGATGTGCGGATCGCCGACAAGACGGTCGAGATCTTCCACAAGGGCCAGCGGATCGCCAGCCACGCCCGTGCACCCAACTGGCGCGGCCATACGACAGTCGCTGATCACATGCCGAGCGCGCATCGCCGCTACGGCAAGTGGAGGCCGGGAGGATTGATCGCCGCCGGCGAGAAGATTGGTCCTTCCACCGCCGCCTTCTTCCAGGCTGTCATCGCGGACCGGCCGCGTCCCGAACAAGGCTTTCGCACCTGTCTCGGCATTCTGTCGCTGACCAAGAGCTACGGCAACGCACGTGTCGATGCGGCCTGCCAACGCGGCATCCTCATCAAGGCGCGCTCCGTCGCCTCGATCCGTTCGATTCTCAAGAACGGCCTTGATCGCGCTTTCCTCGACGAGGCGCCCGATCACCAACCCCTGCGCCACGGCAACATCCGCGGTCAGGGCTATTTCCACTGAACTATGGAGATTTCAATGCTCACCCATCCTACCCATGACCAGCTGATCGCTCTGGGCCTGACCGGAATGGCCAAGGCCTTCGAGGAGCAGCGACGATCGCCGGATCTCGATGCCCTGTCGTTCGAGGAGCGCATCGGGCTTCTTGTCGATCGCGAGGCCGCCGAGCGCGACACCAAACGGCTCACGACGCGGCTCAAATTCGCCGCGCTGCGCCAGAGCGCCTGCGTGGAAGATGTCGATCTGCGCACCCCGCGCGGCATCGACCGCGCCGTCTTCGCCAGGCTCGTCGCCGTCGACTGGATCGACCGCCACAAGGGTTGACAGCAACACGGCAACTCTCCAAGGGCGGTCAGGCTGCCGCGCCCATAGGCTGATGTCACTGCTTCACGGCTGGAGCCGGTACCCGTTCCGTTTGACAGTCTTCGCTTGCCCGATCCATTGACTTTCTGGCAATTACGTTCTAATTGGAACGATGTTCGAGTCATGTTTATGGGGCGAACGGCAGCCGTACGAGGTAGTTGATGACGAGCAGGTCTGAACACGACGTTGTGATAATCGGGGGCGGGCACAACGGCCTCACGACGGCGGGTTACCTATCTCGTGCCGGCCTGAAGACGCTCGTGCTTGAAAGGCGAGGTATTGTAGGCGGTGCTGCTGTTACTGAGGAGTTTTATCCGGGCTTCCGTAATTCTGTCTGCTCCTACGTGGTCGGGTTACTCCACCCGAATGTTGTCCGTGACCTGGAGCTTGCGGCCCATGGTTTGGATATCATAGAGCGAACCGGCACGACGCTTCTGCCCCTGCCTGAGGGCGGTGCGATGTTCATTCCGCCCAGCATCGAGGGGACAGAACGAGAGGTCCAACGTTTCTCCCCACGCGATGCTGAGCGCTATCGCGCCTTTCAGGATGAAATTAGGTCTGCTGCCGATATTATCCGCGATACTCTACTGGAAACTCCACCCAATCTTGGCGGCGGATTCGGCGATCTGCTGTCGCTGCTCAAGATGGGCAATCGATTCCGCAAGCTTTCAACCTCCAGGCAGGAAAGCTTCGTGAAACTGATGACGATGAGTATCGGTGACTATCTAAACGAGTGGTTCGAATGCGATCCTCTCAAGGGTCACTTGGCTTGGGACAGTATTGTGGGCAACATGGTCAGTCCTTACCATCCAGGGTCAGCATATGTTCTGATTCATCACGTGTTCGGCGAAACGAACGGCAAAAAGGGCGTTTGGGGGCACGCCCGCGGCGGCATGGGTGCCATCACGCAGGCGATGGCGCGCTCCGCTGAAGCCAAGGGTGCAGAAATCCGAGTCAACTCGCCAGTTCGAGAGGTGATCGTGGAGAAAGGCGTTGCGCGCGGTGTTGTGCTGGAGGACGGTACCGTGATCCGTGCGAGAGCGGTAGCCGCCAACGTAGGTCCCAAATTGCTCTATCTCAAAATGATGGATCCATCGTCACTTGACTCTGAGTTTATCCGCCAGATCGAGAGCTGGCGGTGTCGCTCGGGCACATTCAGAATGAACGTGGCGTTGTCGGAACTGCCAAGCTTCGACGGGCTCGACAACATCGACAATTCTGTTGAGCCGCTCAACGGCGGGATCCACATCTGCTCGTCACTCGACTACTTGGAGCGAGCTTACGATGATGCAAAGCGGGGTGGATGGTCCGAAGAACCTCTTGTATCGATGATTATCCCAAGCCTTTGCGATGACAGCCTCGCTCCGGCAGGTCAGCATGTGGCGAGTTTATTCTGTCAGCATTTCAATCCCCAACTCGCGGGCGGCAGGACTTGGGATGAGGTGAAGGAGGGAGTTGCTGACCACGTCATTGCCACGGTCAACCGCTACGCTCCAAATTTTAAATCCAGCATTCTCGGCCGCCAAGTTTTGAGCCCGCTCGACCTTGAGCGGGAATTTGGATTAGTTGGAGGCGACATCTTTCATGGAGCACTTCATCTCGACCAACTCTGGGCGTTGCGCCCGGCTGCCGGATATGCCCAATATCGCGGTCCGCTTCGCAACCTCTACATGTGTGGTTCCGGTACACATCCGGGCGGCGGCGTGACCGGAGTGCCGGGACATAATGCGGCAAGGGAAATCATCAAAGATTTCAGAAAACGCCGCCTGGCGGCTTAGATTGGGATTACCAGAGCGCCTTATCGGTTAACCGTGCCGATCGCCTCCGGCGGTTTGCGCGCGGATTGCGACTGTAATCGGCCACGTCTGACCTGCCACTGAACATTCATCCAGCGGCGATTAGAGCCTTGGCCGTTTCTGTTACGCCTCTTGGCGCGGGTTGAGCAACCGGCGGAGGCGCGGAGCCTTCGATCAGCACAGCGTCGGAGCCGGTTGCGGTGATGTCCTCGGCGTATGCCGCCGGGGTCTGGTAGCCGAGCGAGGAATGAGGCCTGGCGGTGTTGAACAACACGACGAGAGAACGCCCACGGGACCGAGGAACGCAAGTTTCTTTATCCATGGCATCCCTGGGCCGGGCGTTGTGTTCACGTTCATGAGGTGATCGAGAAGGCTGACCGGGAGGTTTTCCGCTGCAGTCTCTCTGGCCACGCCTCCGATCGGTGGCTGGAGGTTCCGGCCTGGATGTTTGATCGCGCGGTCTGCACCGCGTGGCGCATTGCCGCTGCCCCACATGTCGATCCCAGAACGCTTGGCGTCTTGGTGACACTGCTGCAGGACGCGACGGCCAATTCCCACACCCCATCGCAATTGGAGGTTTCGGGCGCAGCATCGGATCCTCACGACGCGAATCGGGGAGAGGTCCATGCCGCGCCAGCCCACGACATATCAGTTCGATCTGTTCTCCAACCCGCACGATGCGGAGACCGCGCAGATGCCACCATGGCAGGCGCTGCCGGAAGAGACGCGCCTGACGCTGACAAAGCTGATGGTGCGCCTGATCCTCAACCACGTCGACGGCGAGCGCGCCGTTCCACGGGAGGAGGCACGCCATGATGCATGAGAAGATCCGGCCCCACCATCTGGAGCGAAAGGCGATCCTTTATGTGCGGCAGTCCTCGGCCCATCAGGTTCTGCACAATCGTGAGAGCAGCGCCCTGCAGTATGCGATGCGCGATCGCCTGGTCGCGCTCGGCTGGTCTTGCATCGAGACGGTCGATGACGATCTCGGCCGCTCTGCTGCTGGCGGTGTCGCGCGAGCGGGCTTCGATCGGATGGTCGCAGCAGTCTGTCTCGGCAAGGTTGGGGCGGTTGCGGCGCGGGAGGTATCGCGCTTCGCCCGCAACAGCCGCGACTGGCAGCAGCTCATCGAGATGTGCCGCGTCGTCGATACCGTGCTGATCGACCAGGAGACGGTCTACGCACCGCGCCAGAGCAATGACCGGCTGCTGCTGGGATTGAAGGGCAGTCTCAACGAGTATGAGCTCGATCTTCTGCGTCAGCGCTCCTTGTCGGCCCGCTATGAGAAGGCCCGGCGCGGTGAACTCGTCGTCGCTTCCCCGGTCGGCTTCGTGAAGGTCGGCGACCGGCTGGAGAAGGATCCCGACCGTCGCATGCAGGAGGCCATCACCCTTGTGTTTGACAAGGTGGCGGAACTCGGCAGTGCCCGCCAGGCCCTGCTCTGGTTCCTCGAACATGGGCTGGATTTGCCTGCCAAGCGCAACAATGGCGATGTGGTCTGGCGCAGGCCAAGCTATGCGACCATCCACCGAATGATCGAGAACCCGATCTACGGCGGCGCCTATGCCTATGGTAAGACTCGTGCTGCGTCGGGATATGATGCAACAGCCATTCGTTCGCGCAGCCGCCGTAAGGCGCGTGATGAATGGCTGGCGCTGATCCCGGGTGCACACGAAGGCTACGTCAGCTGGGAAAGGGCGGAAGCGATCCGCAAGATGGTGAGCGACAACGTGCCCACGAGCCGGCATCACGGGGCGCCCAAGCATGGCGACGCTCTGCTCGCCGGCCTTGTCCGCTGCCGGCGCTGCGGCCGCAAGCTGACGGTCCGCTACACGGGAACCAAGCACAACATTCCGCGCTATTCCTGCTGGCGTGGTCTGCTTGACAATGGCGAGCCGCGTTGCATCGCCTTCGGTGGACTACGCGTCGACGACGCCATCGAGGAAGCTCTTCTGCGGGTTGTCGAGCCGGCAGCGATAGCCGCGGCCGTCGAGGCCGAAGCGCAAGCGGCCAGTCGCCGCGATCAGGTCCGCGATGCTCTGATGCGCGATCGCGAGGCGGCACGCTACAACGCCGATCGGGCGTTCCGGCAATACGACGCCATCGATCCGCAGAACCGGCTGGTCGCGGCGGAACTGGAGTTGCGATGGAACCGGGCGCTTACGCGTGTCGGCGAGATCGAGAGCAGGATTGCCGCGCATGATGCCTCGACATCGGAGCCATCACTTCTGTCGCCAATACACGTCACCGCGCTCGCCGCCGATCTCAAGGCTGTATGGGCGGCGCCGACGACGGATGCAAGGCTCAAGAAGCGCATCGTTCGCACCGTCATCCGGGAGGTGGTCGCCGATATCGATGACGAAGCGTCAGACATCGTTCTTCTGATCCATTGGGTTGGCGGCGTCCATACTGAACTGCGCCTGCCGAAGCGGCGCCGTGGACAGCGCAACAGCACGTCCGGCGATATCATCGCGGCCGTCCGCCAACTGGTGCTCATCGCCAATGATGATCTGATTGCTGGCATCCTCAACCGCAATGGACTGGTGACCGGCCACGGCAATCGATGGACACGCGAACGGGTCACCGCGCACAGGTCGCATCATAAGATCCCTGTCTTCCGGCCAGCGGCGGACGGCAAAGAGCCATGGCTTAACCTGAACAAGGCGGCGCGCCTTCTCGGCGTTGCACCGAAGACCCTCAGGCTCGCCGCCGAGGCGGGCGAGATCGAAGGCGTTCATCCTCTGCCGGATGGTCCATGGGTCTTCAGCCGATCAACGCTTGGCGAACCTGCGGCACAGCGCATCGTTCATCGCGCGCGGCAAAACCCAAAATACCCCACGGGATCGCATCCAGATCAGCAAAACCTATTCACTTCAACGACATAGACAGATGGGTGTTATGAAACAGGATTGAAGTCCTCCCGCCATTCGGCGATGGCGCTGCGGGCGTGGTCGAGGCCGAAGAACAGGCTCTCGTTCAAGAGCTCGTCGCGCATGCGACCGTTGAAGGATTCGACATAGCCGTTCTGCATCGGCTTGCCCGGCGCGATGTAGTGCCATTCGATCCCGTGATCCTTCGACCATGCGAGGATGGCGTTCGACGTGAACTCCGTGCCGTGGTCGGAGACGATCATGCCTGGCTTGCCGCGCTGGGCGATCAGTTCCGTCAGTTCACGGGCAACCCGACGGCCGGAGATCGAGGTGTCCGGAATCGCGGCCAGACATTCGCGTGTCACGTCGTCGACGATGTTGAGCACACGGAACCGCCGGCCACAGGCGAACTGGTCATGGACGAAATCCAGCGACCAGCGCGCATTCGGCTTTGCCTCGACCAGGATCGGCGCCCGCGTGCCGACTGCTCGCCGTCTTGCCCGGCGCTTGCGCACTGTCAGACCTTCCTCGCGATAGAGACGGTAGATACGGTTGACCCCAGATGCCTCGCCCTCGCGCCTGAGCAGGATGAACAGCCGCCGGTAGCCGAAGCGTCGGCGCTCGTTCGCGAGGTCACGCAGCCGACCACGCAGCTCCGTCTCTGGCGGTCGGCGAGACTGGTAGCGGATCATCTTGCGATCGGCGTCGACAAAGGAACAGGCCCGACGCTCCGATAGGTCCATGACGGCCTGCAGATGCGCGACGGCTTCGCGCTTGGCGGCGGGCCCTACCATTTTTTTGACAGAAGCTCGCGCAATGCCGAGGCTTCGAGCATCTGGTCGGCGAGCAGCTTCTTCAGCTTGGCGTTCTCGTCTTCCAGAGCCTTCAGCCGCTTGGCGTCAGAGACGTCCATCCGCCATACTTGGCCTTCCAGTTATACAGCGTCGCCTCCGAGACCCCGTGCTTGCGGGCAAGATCGCCCGCCTTCGCACCCGCCTCATGCTCGCGCAGAACCGCGATGATCTGCTCTTCCGTAAACCGCTTTCTCTTCATCAGTCCGTCCTTCAATCAAGGCCCGGACTCTAATCTCAGATGGAGGAAATTCTCAGTGGCAGGTCAGGTACGAACCTTGAAACAACATCCGAAAAGTACAGCGAATCGGAACGACTGCTTTCCGGGCCCGCCAGTATCTGGCTGCTGGTGTGAGCAGCAACGCGAGGCTTGTTGGGAAGCGGCCCCCCTGTTTGTTGCTCGCGCGCAGGGAAGCGAGCTGATCGACGCCAACGGCAATCGCTACATCGACTTCGTCATGGGCTATGGGGCCGATGGTCCTCGGCCACCGGCCGAAAGCTATCGAAGCCGCAATGATCGACTCGCTCGCGATCGGACAGGTATTCGGTGGACAGACCCTCTCGAGGCCCAGTTAGCGGCGAAGGTAGTCGATTTTGTTCCGTGCGCTGAACTCGTGCGGTTCACCAACACCGGGACTGAGGCCGACCTGCTGGCGGTGAGACTTGCCCGGGCGTTCACGGGACCCCCGAAGATCATAAAGTTTGAAGGGCATTATCACGGCTGGGGTGACGGTCTGGCCGTTAGTATCAAGCCACCCTTCGTTCAGGCCGACGGTCGAACTACCGTGCAGACGCAGCCGGAGTCATTGGGGATGACCCCCTCAAGCTATGACGATGTGATTGTCTTGCCCTGGAACGACCTGGACGCGATCGAGCCGTGCCTGAATTGGCAAGGCCAAACCGTCGCGGGCGTGATCATGGAGCCCGTGATGTGCAATAGCGGCGTCATCACCCGAAGGCCCCGATATCTCGAGAAGGGTTCGCGAGCTTTGCACCGCATGTGGCACCCTACTGATTTTTGACGAGGTGATCACGGGGTTCCGCTTGGCACCGGGTGGTGCCCAGGAGAAATTCGGGGTTATTCCGGACCTGGCCATTTTCGGAAAAGCATTGGCAGCCGATGTTCCAATGGGTTGCGTTGCGGGCCGAGCGGACGTGATGGAATGCTGACCCGAGGTGTGATGCACGGAGGCACCTACAGTGGCAACGTCACCGGTCTAAGTGTTAGTCTAGCGACGCTGGAGCAGACTTGTAACCGCGGCGGACAGGCCCTGAAGGCCCTGGATGCGATGGGCGTCCAACTCATCGAACTTCTGGAGGAGTCTTTCAAGCGGCACGGAATTGCCGGTCAGGTCCAGGGGTACGGAGCGCATTTCGGCCTTTTCTTTGCACCGCCGCATTCAAAGCTTCCAGGACCTGCGGCTCGTCGACCGTGGTGCCGGCGATGAGTTTGTTGCAAGGATGCTCGACGCCGGCGTCGTATCACCAGTCGGGCCTCGTTCTTTCTGAGCACTGCACACACCTCGTCCGACATAGAGGACGCGGCAGAAGCTGCGGACGCCATACTGGCCGAGATGGCGCAACACCAATACGCCGCCGCACAGCAACGTTAGATTGCGACGTCGGTATGGAGCTTACAGGAAAACGCGTTGTGGTGATCGGAGGCGCGGGCCTCATCGGATCTCATACGGTGGACCAGCTTGTCTGCGAGCAGGTTTCGGAAATCATCGTTTACGACGACTTCAGCCACGGAAAGATGCATTTCCTTACGGAGGCACGGAAGGACAAGCGCGTGCAAATCGTGAATGCTGACGTTCGGGACCTCGATCAACTCAATCGAACGCTATCCGGCGCCCACGGCGTCATTCATCTTGCAACGCTATTGCTCCTGCGTTGCCGAGCCGACCCGATAGCTGGCTTCGAGGTCAACGTCAGAGGGACCTTGAACGTGATGCAGGCCTGTGTAGACCAGGGCGTTGAGCGCCTTGTCTACGCATCCTCTACGTCCGTTTACGGGGATGCTGCCGAGGAGCCGATGACTGAAGCGCACCCGTCTAACAATCAGAATCTATACGGGGCGACGAAGATCGCGTCCGAGGTGCTTTTGCATGCCTATCATCACGAGTATGGGCTTCCGTACGTCGCTATGCGGTACATGAATGTTTATGGCCCTCGACAAGGCTATTCGGGCGTCTACATGTCTGTGATCATGCGGATGTTAGACGCTGCGGAACGCGGAGAGTCACCGGTCATAGCAGGAGATGGAAGCGAGGCTACGACCTCATCATCGCTGAAGACGTCGCCCGGGCAAATGTGTGCGCGCTAAGGGCCGGCACGGTTGATCGCGCCTATAATATCGGAACCGGCGTGAAAACCACGTTGCGCGAAATCGCTGAGATGATTTGCGACCTGACCGGGTGCAAGGCGCCGATTTTGGCGACACGGTTAGGGCGAGCGCAGAAATCGGATTTAAATCGCGAATCCCGCTGAGGGAGGGGCTGCGAAAGCTGGCGGAGTGGCGCGCTGTCAACCCTTGGGCGATCGAGGCACGCACAGGTATAAACACCTCAAGCGACGCAGGTCAGTAACCCGACGCGTCATCCCTGCGTGACCGATTCCTAGACTAGGATCTCGGCTGGCAGCCGAGGATGCATGCCGCGGCGATCGGCCTCCTTAAGCACTGAACCGTTGAGGAGACCGTGCGCATTGATTACGCCATAGCGATTCAACCGTTGACATCGAAATAAAGGCAGTTACAGTTGGAACGGCGTTCCATAAAGAGAAGGAGTGCGGGGGTGCTGGACAAGACGGACCTGCTGCCGGATCAACCTCGCTAGGCACTTGAAGGACTGAAGATGGCGCATGGCATCGCTTCTCAGAAGACCGGCTCGCATGTGCGCATGGCACGCGTGGGGGAATGGGCCACTCCGCTCATCTGGTTTGTTGCTGTGCTCGCGGTATGGGAAATCGCCATCACCCTGCTGGGTGCGTCCGACTATATCCTGCCAGCCCCCACGAAGATCTTCACCCGGATTTTCCTGGAGTTCGAGTTCATCTGGCCAAGCGCACTTGAAAGCCTGACGCTCATCGCCGTTGGATTTTTTGTCGGCGCACTCCTGGCCATTCCGCTTGCATTTTTTGTGGCAATCAGCCCGCTCCTCGAGCGCAGTTTGTATCCGCTAATTTTGCTGTTTCAAATCGCGCCGAAGATCGCGCTGCTGCCCCTTCTCATCATCTGGTTCGGCTTCGGGCATACATCGGCCATCATCCTCACGGTCATGTTTGTCTTCTTCCCGATCATGGTCGACAGCATCGCCGGTTTTAAGTCGGTTGACCGGGATATCTTTTATATTTCCCGCTCGATGGGCGCGAATTGGTGGCAAACGCTATACCTGATCCGCCTGCCGGCAGCGCTGCCCCATATCTTTTCCGGATTTAAGGTCAGCATCGTTCTATCGGTCACGTCAGTCATCATTGCCGAATATATCGGCTCCAACAGCGGTATTGGTTACCTGGTGCTGCGCGCGATGAGGGTCGGTGACGTGGCACTTATTTTCGCGCTTCTCTTCTGCGCCGCGCTGCTCGGAATATTGCTCACCTATGTCGTTCAGGCGGCGGAGAAATCTTGCATGCCTTGGCTCAGGCATGCCGAGAAACATTAGTCGAGCACTCTAAAAGAAGCGAAAGGGGAATGGACATGAACACTGAAGGAAGAACACTCATGAAAACAATGGGAAGAAGCATTTTTCTGGCAGCGCTTGCGGTAGGAATGAGCAGCTCGCTGTCACTCGCAGCCGATAAAATGAAGTTCACCTTCAACTGGACGGCTGACGATGGCGACCTCGGCTTTGTCTTAGCGAAGAAGCTGGGCTTCTATGAGGAGCTCGGCATCGACATTGAATTCGAAGAAGGGCGAGGTTCATCCATCACCTCGCAGCTCGTGGCAACCGGTCAAACTGACGTCGGGTACGCAGATGCCCCCGCCGCAATGAACGTGGCTTCAAAGGGAGCGAACTTCAAGATCATCGCCGCGATCTTGGAAGGCAACACGTCCGCTGCGATCTCTCTTAAAGAAAGCGGCATCGAAACGATCAAGGATCTGAAGGGCAAAAAAGTCGCGGTCTGCGCCGGGTGTTCCCAGACCGCCCTCCTTGACCCTCTGCTCAAAGCGAACGGTCTCAATCAATCTGACATGGAGATCATCAGTGTCGACGGCGCAGCGTTCCTTGGTCTTTTGACCGAGAAAAAGGTTGATGTGGTCTTGTCCGACCCAGGATCGATAAGCGCTCCACTGCGTCATCGGGGCATCGAGACCACGGCGATCCTGTACCGCGAGAATGGTATCCCCACAGTCGGCCTTAGCCTGATCGCCCGGGAAGATAAGCTGGCTGCCAATCCTGATCTCTACAAGCGCTTCATAGAGGCGTCGCTAAAGGGCTGGGATGCAGCGCGCAAGGACCCCGCCGCGGCGGCAGACGCTCTGTTGGAAATGTACCCGAAGGCGAACAGCCGGGATGCAAGCATCTGGACCGCACAGAACCTGATTATCCCGGCCCTGTGCGTAGAGGGAGCTTCTACTCTCGGGGATGTTCCAGATACCAATTGGAACACCACCTATGAGCTGCTGACCACCTATCTCGGGCTTCCCACAATTAAGCCAATTACTGACCACTACACCCGCGATTACCTGCCGGAAAACCGGCCCGCCTGTCCCTGATGCGGACTGTCGCATAGTACGGGAGCGCCCGCATCTTACCCGGGCGCTCCTCCGAGAGATTCAATGGTGAAGAAGCGAATGAAGACGACCGAGCTTCCATCTACACCTGCCGCAATACGGATGTGGGCGTTGCTTGAACTAGTGTTGGCTTGGTTCTTGCCACTCGCCACAATCGTGGTTTTCCTGGCCATGTGGGAATACGCAGGTCGCCTGTTTTCTATTCCCGAGTTCCTGCTACCTTCGCCGTCGGCGATCTTCCGCAGACTCGTTCTCGATTGGCCGCAAGTATGGCCTCATTTCCTATTCACCGCTTCGATGATCGTGGAGGGTTTCCTGCTTGCTACGGCGGTGGCGATCCCCTTGGCGATTGTGATCGCGTCATTCCCATCAATCGAACGCGGACTCTATCCCATCATCGCATTTTCCGAGATGATTCCGAAAACCATCATTGCGCCGCTACTTATCGTCTGGTTCGGTATAGGCATTGGGTCAAAGCTCGCTCTCACCGCATTGCTGACCTTCTTTCCGATTTTGGTTGACACCATATCCGGCCTTCGTTCCATCGATCCGCAACTTTATCACATTACCCGTTCAATGGGCGCTTCCGGACGGCAAACGTTCCTGTACGTGCAGATACCCGCGGCGCTCCCGTTCATATTTTCCGGTTTGAAAATCGCAAGCGTATTCGCTGTCGGCGGAGAGTTGCTGGCTGAGTTTATCGGTTCAACGAACGGATTGGGATTTCTGATTATCCAGGCGTCTAATTTCATGGATCTAGAACAGATGTTCGCGGCGATTGTAGCCGTTACACTGCAGGGCCTGGTTTTCTTCTATGCGATTGCACTCCTCGAACATGTTTTCACACCCTGGGCCCGCCCCGACCGATGACAAGGGGACATCAGATCATCGAAACTACAACACAGGGGAAGCCTTCATGCACGGTATCAAACTGAAATCCGCCAATCAATCGACGCATGTACCTGCGGGGAGTGGAGCCTCAATCACCGTGACCGGACTCTCAAAGGTCTTTCCGGTGCCGGGTGGAGAGGTTCGCGCGGTGGGACCTCTCGATCTTCACATCGAACGTGGGGAATTCGTGAGTGTGATCGGCCCGTCAGGCTGCGGAAAAAGCACCACGATGCTGATGGTCGCAGGACTGCTTCCGCGATCGACCGGAATGATCGCGATTGATGACCGGCCGCTTGCGGGACCCATCACGGATATCGGCATCGTGTTCCAGAACCACCTCTTGCTTGAGTTTCGGACGGCAATGGCTAATGTCATGCTCCAGCAACAGATCCGCGGGCTCAACAGGCAGGCACTTCGCGAGGACGCAGAGGCTCTTTTCGCGAAGTTGGGCCTGAAAGGCGCGGAGGACCGATATCCGGCCCAGCTCTCGGGCGGCATGCGGCAGCGAGTGTCGATCGCGCGGGCACTTGTTCATCAGCCATCAATGCTCCTCATGGACGAGCCATTTGGCGCGCTCGATGCTATCAGCCGCACGCAAATCCGGCACGACCTGGAGCTTTTATGGCTTGAGCAACGGATGACCGTGATGTTCATCACGCATTCCATTGATGAGGCTATAGGGCTCTCGGATCGGGTGCTGGTCATGTCACAATCCCCGGGCCAGATCGTGGAGGAAATTGTCATCGATCTGCCGCGGCCGCGACCGGCGCATCTCGGTGAGTATCCACAATTCGCCGACTACGCAAATCGGATCTATTCGACCTTCGAGAAGCTCGGCGTCTACCGATTCAAGTAGCCTTAGGGCCGGGCGCGCGAGTTCTGAGCCGGCCAGACGCGTTTGCTGGGCAATGGCGCCCCGCGTCGGAGCGGAACTGGGATAGGATATTTATATTTACACCGGCGAATCAGAACACAAACGCAGTCAGTTTTCCTGGACGCGCGATTGTCTCAAAGGCCACAACTCTGCCAGCTTTGCCGCGGTAGCGAGAACCGAGGACGCGGTCTTGTCGTGCTGTTCCGGAGTGAGGCGGGAGCTGGGGCCGGCGACGCTGACGGTACCCACCGTTTGGCCACTTGCCAAAGTGATCGGGGCGGCAATTGCCACTACACCCGGCTCGGCTGCCTCATCGGAAATTGCCCAACCGCGTTTCCGGGCCAATTTCAGTTCATCCATAAAATCTTCTATAGAGGCAATCGCTCCATCCTGCCCGTCGTCGCCACTCTTTATAGCTATGCGTAGCGCATCTTTAGGACTTAGCGTCGACAAGTAGGCTCTTCCGTTAGCCGTTGTGGCAAGACGGACGCTTGCGACCATTTCCGGTTGATACTTTAGACCGTTCCTTGCGCCTTGGACCTGCGCTATCCACGTCAGGGTCTCGCCTTGCACGACAGCCATCCGGACAAGTTCTGCGCTCTCCGCCGCCAGTTCTTCTAAAACAGGCTGGCAAACATCCGTCAGATGCGTCGCGCTCAGGAAACGCTGCCCCAATATCGCGAGTCGAAGTGAAAGCTTGTAAAAGCCGGTCACCTGCTCTTGTTCTACCCAGCCAATTTCGCATAAAACGTTGAGCATCCGGTGGGCGGCGCTCTTCTGCAGATCGAGCTTGTCTGCGATTTCCCCAAGACGCATCGCGCAAGCTTCGGTGGCCAGCAGTTCGATGACCGCGAAACACCGTTCGACGAGGGAGTTAACGACTCTCACGCGTGATCTCTCTGTTCCATTAAGAATGGCATTCTAGCATTTCCGGCCGGACGGTCAAGGCAACTTCCACGCCGCCATTGCTCGATAAAAGCTTTTCGCGAATGCACTGTTCTAATTAGAATACTGTAGCATGAGCCGAGCAACGTCAATCGGTAATAGCCACCTTCTGGTGGACCAACTCTGGCCGCGTGGGCGGTATGCGGATATCGCGGCCGGCTGCACAATCTATATACAGTCTAAGACTTCTCCTGAAGAGCGGCAGCGCGACCAGCCAATCTCCCGGAGGTAAATGCCCAACCGAGATGGTGGCCATGGCCCTCCAGGATGATTCCGCCCTGGCCCGTCGCTCCCGCCGCATAAAGACCGGGGATCACCTGCCCGCTTTTCGAGAGCACTTCCATTGAAGCCGAAATTCGGAGGCCCCCCTCAGTCAGAAGCCAGCTTCGAACCGGTCCAAGGGCAATGAAAGGTGGTTCAAGTAATCCAGCACAGCCCGGGCGGGGATTGCGATTGTAGTCAGCTATGGTCACTTCAAGCGTGGGCGGAGAAACGCCTATCTTGCTTGCGAGCCCACTTAAGGAGCGCGCGCTATGATAAATGTCCTTGCGATTTCTCCTGTAGTCCGGCAGGTACGCGTAAGCGACCCCGGGTGCCGTTGATATGTAATTCGGCCAGGCGCTGAATGCTTTTGCTAGGCGGTCATCCAGGATGATGTAGGCTTCTTTGCCTTTTTGCTGCGGAACTGCGAGTTGGGGTTTATCGCATTCATCGGTGAATCGAGCGCCATCCCGATTTATCAGTATCGCGCCGCTTTCGTATAATTTGCGCTGCGGTTCCAAAACCGTTGTCAGAAACATCATGATGAATGGGCGAATGACGGGCTGCGGCAATGTCGCCATCGCCCACCGCATCGTCAAAGCCAGAAAGCGACTGGGCGGCAGCATTGTCATCAAGTTGGTCCTGGGGGGCACGAACCGGAGTTGTGGCCCGCTCATCAGGTCGCCGTTCACAATCTCTCCGCCTACGTCTAGCCCCAGCTGGATCGCATCGCCGGTGCTGGTCTTCACCAGCGCATCCGCTTGGGCGATGACGTCCCCGGCATATTCCCTCTTCATCTCGCGGTTAGCGCTGAAATCGCCGCCGGCGAGGACAACGCCACGGAGCGCAAAGAAACGCTTTTGCGAACCGTCCGCCTCGACTTCGACGCCGACTACCCTTTCACGCTCGCGGATTAGACGACAGGCACGATGACTGAAGCGAACGTCAACGCCAAGCTGGCGAGCGCGTCGATAGAGGGCGTGAGCATAAGCCCGAGAATTCGGCAAGATATTATGCATTCGAGGAACGCGATGCGGGGGTTCGGGCATCGGACCGAAAAAGACCACACCCATGTCAAGCAGCTTCTTTAGAGTGGCCGGAACATTTTCCACGAATACCTTGCGCAGATCGGGATTGTCACGTGCCAGCAGGTTGCCGTGGAACTTTGCCATGTCCTCATAGTGAGCCTCCGGCGTGTCGTGCACGCCAATTGCTACCTGCATGGGAGACATGCTGGATGAGAGCGAACCTATTGCCCAATTCGTGGTGCCTCCCGGAACTGGATTCTTTTCCAAGACGAGCACGCGCCGTCCCATCTCGGCTGCTTCTATCGCAGCGAACAATCCAGATCCCCCGCCGCCCACGACAATCACCTCCGGATCCTGCTGAGTACGAGCGGCTTTGTTTTGTCCTGGCATACCCCCGAGCACACGATCACCTTTAAACATTCTCATCCTCACTTGGCGACATCCCTCACAGCTCCACGGAAATATCCCGTGAGCCCCCGGTTGACCCGGCATAGGAAAGCGGGTAATCCTATTAGAACGTTATTCCAGCTAGTATGTCATGTCAGAATTTGCAAGCGATTTGTACCATATGTTGGCGAGGAAACTCATCGCAGCCCACCGCGGCGGCCAGCGCGCTCCAGCTCAGGTGAAAGAGCTCGAGGCGCTGAGCCGCGCGCAGGCTTTGCGTATCCAAGGTGAAGTGGTGAGTGCGCTGTCTCCCGTCGCCGGTTGGAAGGCAGCGGCTTTGCCCGACGGGGACTTGGTGTCCGCGCCAATCCTTCGTCATCGCCTCCTACAAAGTCCGGCTTCACTGTCGCCGGTGATGTATGGACTTGGCGGTGTCGAGTGCGAAATCGCCTTCCGTTTTGCAAGACGGCCAACGCCACGGAAGCACGGATTCGAGCGGGAGGACATTCTCGATGCGCTCGACGCCGCCTGTGCAGCCGTAGAAGTGGTAGACAGCCGCTGGGCCGTCGCTTCCCCCATTCCACGCAACGCGATGATCGCGGACTTGCTCTCGAATGGCGCGCTCGTCGTCGGCTCATGCAACCCACATTGGCGGAGTGTGGCGTTTGACGTCCTTGCAGCTCGGCTGTCCATTAACGGAACCGTCCGCTCCGAGACGAGGGGCGGCCATTCCGACTGTGACCTGATCGGGCTCCTAGTGATGCTCGCAAACGACCTGCTGAAACGCGGGATCATGTTGGGGGCAGGTGAGATCGTCACCACAGGAAGTTTCACAGGTTTTCATACCGCAACTTCAGGAGACGAAATCAAAGCGGAGTTTGATGGCTTTCCGCCAGTGTCAGTAATTTTCAATAGCCTAGAAAGTAACGGAGAAGCCAATGCTCTGCGGTAATGGCATGGTCGCCATCTGGAATGGAATTGCAGAGGAGGGGCGTCTAGATTTCTATCAATGGCATATTCACGAACACATGCCTGAGAGGACGGCCATTCCAGGCTTTCTGCGCGGGCGGCGCTATCGTGCAGCCGACAGCGAAACACATCCTGAATTCTTCACGCTTTACGAAGTCGAGGGGTTCGAGGTGATTACGGGCCCCGAGTATGCCCAACGGCTGAACAGCCCCACGCCTTGGACGCGGCGAGCCACCTCTCATTTTCTCAACACCTCACGCGGACTGGCGCGTGTGGTCAGATCAACGGGGCCTGGACCGGGCGGCGTGATCGCCACGGTGCGCTTTCAGTCCTCGAATAGGAATGACCGCGAAGTGGCCGGCGACCTATCGGCGCTCATGTCGGACCTTATGCAGTATCCGCTTCTCACCGGAGCGCATCTCGGCAAGGCGGACGAGGC
The DNA here is from genome assembly GCF_040319515.1 of Mesorhizobium sp. M0909. Taxonomy (NCBI): domain Bacteria; kingdom Pseudomonadati; phylum Pseudomonadota; class Alphaproteobacteria; order Hyphomicrobiales; family Phyllobacteriaceae; genus Mesorhizobium; species Mesorhizobium sp. M0909. Next base: position 21,365 of record NZ_JAMYOA010000033.1, on the reverse strand, counting down.
GGCCACCCAAGTCCGCACCGCAGAGAGCGAGGGGCGAAACGACTACGACGCGCCGCCCAGCTGGTTCATTCTCCTGGAGGCGTGCACCGTGGATGCCCTGAAAGCACCTGTCCACGCTCTCCTCCAGCATCCTGCTGTCGCGAAGCCCCAGGTCGGTCGTTACCTGCTCGAGTACACGCGTCTCAAAACCGACGCCGCGGCCGGTTAAGGAAGGGACGCGGCATGAAACTCTTGCGGTTTGGTTTGCCTGGTTCCGAGCGTCCTGGACTCCTTGATGAAACCGGAACGGTCCGCGACCTCAGCGGAGTTATTCCGGATATTGCGGGACGCGCGCTCTCTCGTGAAGGCCTGAATGAGTTGCGCTCTCTAAATCCATCGTCGTTGCCGGCGGTCGACGGCAGTATTCGTTTCGGCCCGCCGGTCGCCGACGTTGGACATTTCATCGCCGTCGGGCTGAATTACACAGATCACGCACTCGAGACAGACACGCCCATCCCAGAAGAGCCTGTGATATTCTCCAAAGCCCCTTCATGCATCGTCGGACCCAACGACGATATAGTGATGCCGAGTGGTTCGCGCATGCTGGACTGGGAGGCGGAAGTCGCCGTGGTAGTCGGCGAGCGCGCTTTCGAGATTCCGGAAGAAAATGCACTCTCCGTGGTCGCTGGCTATTTGGTCTGCCACGACGTGTCCGAGCGGGATTTCCAAATTCACCGGGGGGGGCAATGGATTAAAGGCAAGTCCTCCCCCACTTTTGGCCCGCTTGGCCCATGGCTGGTGACGGGGGATGAAGTGCCCGACCCTCAAAACCTCTCTCTATGGCTTTCGGTGAACGGGGTCAGAAGGCAGTCAGGCACCACTGGCAAGATGATTTTTCCCTTCAAGTATCTGATCGCCTACATTTCGAGGTTCATGGTGCTCGAGCCCGGCGACATCATCACAACGGGTACTCCCCATGGTGTCGGGCTGGGGATGAAGCCGCCCGAGTTCCTTAAGCCTGGTGATGTCGTCGAACTCGGCGTCGACGGCTTGGGGCGGCAAAGGCAAACCGTGGTGCAGCGTCTAACAGGTGCCTAACTCCGCTGCCGGGATAGGCACCAGACTTTCCTGGTAGTTCTGCCAAGGACAACGGAGCCCGTTGCGAAGCGGTTTGCACATGGCGAACGCCTACCTCACCGGATGCGGCGCTAGCAGATGATCATAGGACTGTGATGGCCACGGCATGGGATTTTGAGACCGATTATTGCGTCGCTGGCGCCGGGTCGGCAGGCAGCGTCGTCGCGAGTCGCCTATCCGAGGATGATAACTCGGTATTGTTGTTGGAGGCGGGGCCTCGCGACTGGAATCCGTTCATACACATTCCTGCAGGGTATTTCTATCTGCTGAAAGATCGCCGCTTCAACTGGATGTACAAGACTGAGGCGAGCCCCGACATATTCGGCAGAAGTATCGCCGCTCCCGCCGGTAGAGGGTTGGGGGGCAGCAGCTCTATCAACGGCATTCTGTTCACGAGAGGGCAAGCGGCTGAATATGATTGGTGGGCGAATGATCTTGGATGCCGCGGTTGGGATTATGCAGGGTTACTTCCGTATTTCAAAAAGGCGGAGAGCTTTGAAGGCGATGCGTCCCAGTATCGCGGCAGCTTCGGCCCCGTGAACGTCGCTTCGTTCCGCACGATTCATCCACTCGCACGGGATTTTGTCAAAGCCGCAATCCAGGCCGGCTATGACGAGGTTGGCGACATGAACGCCCCAGACAGAAGGGGAGCCAGTCTCTTCCAACAGAATCGCAACGGCCGTTTCAGGGCGAGCACCGCGTCAGCCTATCTCCGCCCTGCTCTGAAGAGGGGGCGCAATCTACGGATCGAGACCAACGCGGCCTGCACTCGGATTCTCTTCGCCGGAAAGAAAGTGGAAGGCCTGGAGTTCGTTCGGAATGGGCGCTTCTGGCGAGTTAAGATACGGCGCGAGCTGATCGTTTCCTGTGGCACTCTGCGCTCACCGCAATTGCTCCAGCTGAGCGGGATCGGAAACCCTGAGCATCTCAAGCGGATTGGTGTTCCTGTTGTTCAGGCCTTACCGGAGGTTGGCGAGAATTTTCGGGATCAATACCTTGTTAGGATGTCTCACCGCACGCGCGGAGTCCTTACCATCAATGAAATGAATAATGCCCTGACCATTGCGAGAGAAACAATCAACTATCTCGCCAAAAACAGCGGGCTGCTCACGCTGGGCGCGAGCATGGCCTCCCTGTTTTGCCGAAGTTCCCCAGAAGCTAAGTTCGATGACCTACAACTCATGTTCGCGCCGGTGAGTTTCTCAGCCTCCACTCCAGGAATTTTGGAGCGTGACGGAGGTATGACGATCGGCGTGTTCGTAACCTGTCCCGACAGCGCGGGGACGGTACTCGCTCGCAACGCAAATCCGCATGAGCCGCCGGCAATTAGTCCGAACTATCTCAGTGCGCCAACCGACTGGCCAAGGCTGTTGGTCGGATTACGCACGGCTCGGCGGGTCTTTGAGATGGAGGCTCTCAAGCGATGGAGCATTGGAGAGACCGTGCCAGGGCCCGACGTGGTCACAGATGAACAGCTTCTGGACTTCGCGCGGCGGGTCGGAACCACCGCCGCCCACTATACCGGAACCTGCCGAATGGGATCAGATGAGAGCAGCGTAACGGACATTTCGCTTCGCGTACGCGGCGTATCCGGCCTGAGGGTCGTCGACAATTCAGTCTTCCCGCGACCTTTATCGGGCGGGATGAACGCAAGCGCGATCGCAGTCGCTGAAAGGGCGGCGGATCTTATACGCGGTCGCATCACCGCGCTCTGAAGTTTGTGGACGTCGGGGTCGCTAAGTGTATCAGGCCTCAGCTACGCCGCAGACCGGTTGACAACGCGCAAAACTGCTATTAGAACGGTGTTCCACACAGAATATCATTGACGTTTTAGGAAAAGCCTCGTCCTGGGGCGCAATAACAAAGGTTGGCAGTGATGGCGAATTGGGCAGGCGTTTTCCCGGCAGTGACCACGAAGCTGAATGAAAAAGGCGATCTCGATCTCGCCTCGACGCAAAGCAGCATTGAGCGGCTGATCAGAAGTGGCGTATCCGGCGTTATTGTTCTTCCCATGTTGGGAGAGAATGCGTCGCTGACGCTCGACGAAAAGGAGAAGGTCATCCGCGCTGCCAAGGAAGTTGTCAGCGGCCGTGTTCCACTCCTCTCCGGCCTTGCGGAGATTTCCTCCGACTCGGCCGTTGAGACGGCACGAAAGTTTCAAAGCTTCGGTGCAGAAGGACTGATGGCCTTCCCGAGTATCGCGTATAAATCAGACGCCCGTGAAACCTCCGCGTGGTACCGCAACCTCGCAGCCGGATGCGATCTCCCGATCATGATTTACAATAACCCGATTGCTTACGGGGTCGATGTGACCCCTGAAATCCTGAGGTCACTTGAGGACGTCGATCAGATCGTTTGTATTAAGGAAGAGTCTGGCGATATTCGCCGTGTTACGGACCTCCATAACGCGTTTGGTGACCGTTTCTCAGTCTTTTGCGGCGTGGACGATCTGATCCTCGAGAGCCTGGCCTTGGGCGTCACGGGGTGGGTTTCCGGCATGACGAATGCCTGGCCTGAGGAGTGCGTCCGCATCTTCGACCTGGGCCGCGCCGAGAAGTTTGCGGAGGCCCGCGAACTGTACCGCATCATGACCCCTGCCTTCCACTTGGATACCAGTGTAAAACTTGTGCAGTACATCAAGCTGGCCGAGCACCTTGTCTGCGGAGCACCGGAATGGACACGCGCGCCGCGGTTGCCCTTGGTCGGAGATGAGCGTGAGCGGGTGGTGGCGATCATCAACCAGACGATCGCCACATTAAGCGAGCGGTATTCCCGGGCAGCTTAACGGAGGCACAATACCGTGACTTGGCTGGATGGAGAGCGCAAACGCTCGTCTCGACCGGGGCATAGTGCCGAGGTTTTTGACCGATCCTGGCGTCGCGCCGGTATCAACCGTGCCGCAGACCGGTTCGAGTTCCAGCTCACGAACAGGCGGGAGCAACAATGCAAGGCGACACGATGACAACGACTCTGCCCAGTTCGGTGCTCGTCCTGAACGCTAGCGACAATGTCGCGATCGCGCGACGTGCAATCGCGCCGGAGCAGACGGTGGATGGGGCGCTTGTTGCCAAGAGCGCTGTCCCTGCGGGACACAAAATCTCCATCAGGACGATCAGATCGGGTGAGCCCGTGTTGCGATACGGTCAGATCATCGGGTTTGCCACCAAAGACATTGAGCCTGGGCTGCATGTCCACCTGCAGAACATGGCTTTGGGCGAATTCGACAAGGACTACGCTTTTGGCGCGGCAGCGCGCGACACCGACTACGTTGAAACGCCAGCTACTTTTTTGGGCATCCGCCGTCCTGACGGGCGCGCGGCAACTCGGAATTACGTCGGAATTCTGAGCAGCGTGAACTGTAGCAGCCACGTCGCCAATGTTGTGGCAGATGTGTTCAAGAAAAACCCCTTTACGGGGGACGATCCACTGGCTCAATTTCCGAATGTGGAAGGGGTTGTCGCGCTAACCCACAAGACTGGATGCGGCATGACTGGCGGCGAACCGTTGAACGTCTTGCGCCGTACGCTCGGAGGTTACGCCCGCCATGTCAATTTCAGCCACGTAATGGTTCTCGGACTGGGCTGCGAGGTCAACCAGATAGGGGGTTTGCTGGAAGAGCAGCGACTGGCTGGGCGCGTACGAAGCATGGACATCCAGGCCATGGGCGGCGCGCGAAAGACAGTCGAAGCCGCAGTCGCATTCGTGCGGGAGGTTCTCGGGGAATCCAATCAGGTCACCCGAGAGCCCATTCCTGCGAGCGAATTGATCGTGGGGCTGCAGTGCGGCGGGTCGGACGGTCTTTCGGGGGTGACGGCAAACCCCGCCTTGGGAGAAGCCAGCGACATTCTGGTCCGTAATCGCGGAACGGTGATCCTGTCCGAGACGCCTGAAACCTATGGGGCTGAGCATCTGCTGACGCGGCGGGCCGTATCGCGCGAAGTCGGCGAGAAGCTGATCGCTCTGATGGATTGGTGGGATGCATACTTCAAGCGGGAAGGTGCCGTTATGAACGACAATCGTTCCCCGGGGAACATGGCTGGTGGGATAAGCACCATTGTCGAGAAGTCGCTGGGAGCCATGGCCAAGGGCGGCACAACAAACCTGGTTGATGTCGTCAAATACGGGGAGGCAGTCAAGGGCCCTGGATTGGTGTTCATGGACACCCCCGGATACGACCCAGTGTCGGCGACTGGTCAGGTTGCCGGCGGCGCGAACCTCATCTGTTTCACGACGGGAAGAGGCAGTGTTTTTGGATGCAAGCCGGCACCTTCCATCAAACTGGCATCCAATACGGCGATGTACCAGCGCATGCAGGACGACATGGATATCAATTGCGGCGAGATCCTCAGCGGGGGCGAGAGTGTCGAACAATGCGGCAAGCGAATCTTCGATCTGATTTTGCGCGTGGCTTCAGGGGAACGAACCAAAAGCGAAGAGTTTGACTTTGGTGCGGCCGAATTCGCCCCGTGGGTTCTTGGCGCCACCGTCTAGCCCTCAAGAAAGCTATTGGCATGAAAGTCGTTTACTCAGAAGGCCATCGTAGCCACGATCCGCAAACATTCATTCATCGCGGAAGACTGGTTCAAAGCCCCGAGCGCCCCGAGCGTGCCGACATGCTGCTCTCGTCGGCGATCGATGCCGGGCACGAGGCGCTCGAGGCGAACCCGGCCGACGCCTCGATTCTGACGCGCGTTCACACGGCGCGGTATCTCGACTTTCTGGAGAATGGCATAAATGAATGGCTTGCGTTGCCCCACGCCGGCCCGGAAATTGTGCCCAACACGCACCCCAACCGTTTTGCGTCACATTACGCCAGCCATATCGTTGCACGCTCCGGATTCCACCAAGCCGACACAGCGTGTCCCGTCGGGCGCGGAACGTGGGCGGCGGCGCGATCCAGTGTAGACGTCGCCCTTAACGTCGGTGATTTGATGGCGCGCGGCGAGCGCCATGCATATGGACTTTGCCGCCCGCCAGGCCATCACGCCTGCACCGAGATGGCCTGGGGGTTTTGCTACCTCAATAACGTTGCGACCCTTGCTGAATCTCTACGGATGAAAGGAGCCGAGCGCGTCGCAATTCTGGATATCGATATCCACCATGGGAACGGCACTCAGCAGATCTTCTATGAGCGGCCTGACGTGCTGACGGTATCGGTCCATGCCGATCCTGATGGATTTCCGGTATTCTTTAGCGGCTATGCAGATGAAATTGGCTCCGGTGCCGGAGAAGGGTTCAATTTCAATCTTCCGCTAAATCATGGCAGCGATGACTCCGTCTTCGTCAAAGCAATCGCACTGGGCATGCAAAAGATAGGAGATTTCGGACCAGATGTCCTCCTCGTTGCGCTTGGCCTCGATGCCTATCGCGGCGATCCGCTCAGTGTGCTTGACGTCTCCTCCGATGGCTTCCGGAAGGCTGCTAGGGCCATAAGCGACTTCAATGGACCTATCGCCATGCTGCAGGAGGGCGGATATCCCTGCCCGGAACTCGGTGACAATCTTGTGGCATTTCTAGGAGCAATAGATGACTAACTCCAAACAGTGCGCCCTTGCGTTTTCAAGCAAATGGGCACTCGTAACCGGCGGACGAGGCGCATTGTGCATGGTCGCGCGCCCGAGCGACTGCGGCTGCTCAATTGGGGCGGGCTTAGATATCTCCAGCGGGAGGAGGGCCAACTGATGGAGCTGCGGACAAAACGCCTGCTGCTACGGGAATGGAAGGACGAAGACGCCGAACCAGCAGCTCAGTTGGTTGACGATCCTAGAGTTGGAAAGTACCTCGCAAAATTCGACAATCGGGCCGCGATCGACGCCTGGATAACTGCCGAGCGCGAGCGTTTCAAAAGGCATGGCTATGGCCTTTGGGCGATCGAGCGCTTGGGTGCTGCAGGATTTGTCGGCTTCTGCGGTATTGTTGACGTCGCCTATCAAGCACATTTCACGCCGGCGGTTGAAGTGTCTTGGAGGTTACATCCAGATCACTGGGGGCATGGATATGCAACCGAGGCCGCCGCCACCGTCCTTGACTTCGGATTCCGGAATTTAAAGCTGAACGAAATCATCGCGAACGCCGCAGTGGACAATGTCGCCTCACAACGCGTTATGGAACGCGTCGGCATGTCGCATGATCCAAACGACGACTTCGACCACCCGCTCAAGGCAGCCGATGATCCCTTGCGACGCCAAGTCCTTTACAGGCTCACGTATCAAGATTGGCGCCAAAAACGTTAGCCGCGCATCTTGGTGTCGCGTCTTTGTATACGCCCTCCCAAGGCGCACCGGCCCGGCAGGTAGCTTAGTCTCCTGCCGGGCTGTCAATTTACTGATCGTCCCTGCGCTCAGGCATTTCGGGCTCGCAGCTGGTTGCGTTGAGTGGCGGCTGTTTTGCTAGCAACGAAAATGTGGCGAATGACACACGAGCAAAGGTCAGTTTAAATGGGCAAGGTGGCGGGCGCGGGTCCGGACCCATTTTCGCCTAGGACGTTTGCGCCACTCAGGAACCTGACCTTTCGGTCGATCTGGCTCGCCACTCAGGTCTCCAGCCTTGGCTGGCTGATGCAGACCGTCGCAATCAGCTGGCTGATGGCGACGATTTCCACTTCCGATCTAATGGTCGCACTGGTCCAGGCTTCATCGAACCTGCCCGCTTTCATCCTGTCCGTCTTCGCCGGGGCTCTCGCCGACAATTTCAGCCGTCGCAGGGTCATGTTCGCCGGCCGGTGCATTATGGTGGTCGCATCTGCCATGCTGACCGCGTCTGTGGCGCTGGGCTTTGCCGATCCTTGGATGATCCTCGGCTTCAGCTTCTTGATTGCGGGCGGCGGTGCTCTCAACGATCCCGCCTGGCAAGCCTCGGTTGGCGATATCGTGGACCGACGTGACGTTCCCGCTGCCGTTACCCTGCTCTCCGTCGGCTTCAACACTGTCCGGACCGTTGGCCCGGCCCTCGGCGGCATTGTGGTTGCCTCGTTCGGGCTTGTGACGGCTCTCGCCGTGACCACACTCGGCTATCTGGTCCCTTTGGTCACCATCTGGCGCTGCAAATGGAAGGTTCGCTCCTCACCTCTCCCGCGTGAGCCAATGGCGACGGCGATCTATGACGGGCTGCGCTTCACCGCGATGTCATCCGAAATCAAGGCGGCGATTGCGCGCGGAACCCTCTTTGGGCTCGCGAGCATCGCCATACTCGCGCTGCTGCCGCTGGTTGTCCGCGATCAGCTGGGAGGAGGCCCCATCGCCTATGGCGCCCTCATGGCCGGCTTCGGGACAGGCGCTGTCATCGCCGGCATCTCCAATAGCCTGTTCAGACGGAGCTTGTCTCAAGAACGACTGATGACGCTTGCCTGCGTCGCCTGCGCTACATGCTCTCTTTCCCTTGCCCTGACCTCTTCGATTGCGGTGGCCGCAATTGCGCTCGCTTTGGGCGGCGCGGGTTGGGTCACCGCCTGGTCCGGGGTTGGCGTGAGCGTGCAACTGGCGAGCCCGCGCTGGGTCGTGGGGCGCACGATTTCGATCTATTATGCATTGATAGATGGCGGCATCGCGGCCGGCAGTTGGGTGTGGGGCACGGTGGCGCAGAATTACTCCCTGAACTTGGCGCTGGAGGGTTCCGCTGGAGCTCTGCTTTTGGTCGCTGCAGCCGGGGTCGTGTTTCCACTTCGTGAGCGTCACGACTCCGAGCCAGATCCTTTGGATGAATTCGACGCGCCAGCAGTCGCCCTCAAACTAAAGCCGAGAAGTGGTCCCATCGTGGTCAAGGTGGAGTACCTGATCGCCGAGCAAAATGTCGAGGTGTTCCTGGACCTCATGCGCGAGCGCCGCCATGTACACAGCCGCGTCGGTGCCCGGCGCTGGACGCTCCAGCGCAACCTTCAGAAGCCTAACCAATGGACGGAAGCATTCCAAACACCGACCTGGACCGACTACCTTCGCCTCAACCATCGTCTGACGACGGAAGATAAGGAACTGGACGAACGGATCTTTCGCCTGCACGCGGGAGAAGTTCCACCTCAGATGACGCTTTGGATCGAGCGCCCGACAAGCCCGACCGGCAAGGCCGACCGGTCAAATTCCTATGTTCCTCGCCACTGATCATGCCGGGCCATACATGCGCTCAATGAAAAGCTAAGAACCGTTAGATTCGGCGCAACCCACGTCACAGCTCTCCCGGCGGCGGGAACGGTAACTCCGCGTGTTTCTGGGAATGCCAAGAGCGACCGCGACCTAACGCCGCGACAGCCTGCCGGTGTCCCTCTCCACCGGGAGGGTCCATTTCGAAGCGCTGGATGGGGCGTGAGCTCGGCTTCGACTGTTATGCCTACCGCAAGATCCAGCCAGTGCGGAGCTACGGAGTTGATACGCCTGCAGATCTGGAAAAGCGCCCGGCCTAGGTTGCCCGATGGGAACGCGTCGGCAGTGGCCATGACCTGAACAGGCAGCGTTCGGACGCCTTGCCTACCTTGGACGGCCGACGCGGCTTGCTCGGTTTTAGCGGCTGGAACCCACCGGCGCCTACGCAACGCAGCCGAGGCCACGAGGCGAAGGCCGCCGGTTGCACGCAGCTGATGACCTATTCCGATCAAATCATAGTCTGGTCGTCGATATAGAGTGCGCTATCGGCAGTTCTCGAGAAGCGAGTTGACAACTGGCTGTTCTGTTGAATACAGTTCCATCAAGAACATCATTGCTGTTCTTGCCCGCACGAGGGCCAATGCGGAAAACTCTTCGACGACGACGGCGTCGTGCGTGGCGTGCCCTGCCGGTGTACCTCCCCTACCGGCAGGGCGCAGTTTTGCACTCCAGCACCCTCGATCGAGATGTCAGCGCGCCCGTAATCCAAGAAGGGAGTGATCCGCATTTCCCGGGTTAGTTTTCAGCAGAAAGTCAACAGCAGCAACAACGGCGAACGCCGAACAGGGAGGTTCGAGTGTTGAGAACCTGGTTCCAGAAGTTGTCTGACATCTCGCCACTGGCGAGGACAGAGGCGATGTTGAAGGAAGCGCTCACCGATGCGGTCCGTGAGCTCGGCTTCGACTGCTATGCCTACCTTAACGTCCAGCCAGTGCGGAGCTACGCGGTATCGAACTACGCGAACGAGTGGCAACAGCGCTATTTGGAACGCGACTACAAGGATATCGATCCAGTCGTCAGGACCGCGCGGGCAAGAATGGAGGCGTTCACCTGGGCGTCTGACAACCCGAGAAAGGTATCGTCCCGAGTTCGCGCCTTCTACGCTGACGCAGGCGACTTCGGCATCCGGTCGGGCATCACGATCCCGATCAGGACAGCGTTTGGTCACATGTCCATGCTGACCGTCGCATCGCACAAGCCATCGTTGTCGCTGGAGCACGACACCGATCAGCTCGCGGCTGTGACAGCCGTCGCGCTCCTCCAGGCAAGGCTGGAACAACAGGAAGTCCAGCCGACGACGAGCGTTCAGGCCGAGCTCACCGCCAGGCAGGCCCTTTGCCTCAAATGGTCGGCCGAAGGCAAATCGATGAGAGCAATCGCGGCGATCGAGGGCATGTCCTTCGCGACGGTCAACTTCCACCTGAATAATGCTCGCAAGACGCTCGACGCGGGAAGTCTCGCGCAGGCAACAGCGCTGGCAACGAAGCTCGAGCTGATCTAGGGAACCATGATGGGTCGACACAAGAGCGCAAGAACAGCGAACTCTTATGCGGTCATGGCAACAGCAGTTTTGCCAACTGATTTGGTCGACCTTCCCCCATGGGGCTCTATCCAGCGGCTCGGTGCCGACCTCGAAGAGAATCATGATCCTCGCGGGCAGATGCTCAAGCGGCGTCGTCGGCTTGACGAGCTCGACATGACTGACGCCGAGCGCCTGGGCCAGTTCATAGAGCGTTATCACCGTCGGGTTCCGACGACCCCGCTCAAGGCTACTAAGGTACTGTTGACTGAATCCGGAGCGCGCTTCGACCTCCTCCTGGGTCAGGCCCTTCTCCCGACGCAGGCGGGCGAAATTCCGGCCGACCAGTTTGCGCACATCCATGCGCACCAGAATCGTTATTTACACACTATGAGGCAGAGGGGCGCTCCACACGGCTTCACCTTGTGAGCGCGCACTGCGGACAATTCAGAAAGAGTTGCGTTGCCCCCAAGTTTTATCCAATCCTGAGTTCGCTCCGGCGATCAATGTTGCCCTATTGAGCGGTTGAGCGACGGGCACAGGCGCGGAGCTGATCATGGTGCGCAGCGCTGTGTCCCGTCGCGGGGTGAAGGTATGGGCGAACTCGAAGGGGTCTGCCAGCCGAGCCGCGAATGTGGGCGAATGATGTTGTAATCTGTCCGCCAACTGGCCAAGACCGCGCGAGCCTGCGCCAATGAGGTGAACAGCATCTCGTTCAGCAGTTCGTCACGGAGGCGACCGTTGAAGCTCTCGATGAAGCCGTTCTGCATTGGCTTGCCCGGCGCGATATAATGCCAGTCCACGCGGCTTGCATCGGCCCAGGCAAGGATGGCATTGCTGGTCAGTTCACTGCCATTGTCACTGACCACCATCTTCGGCTTGCCTCGTTCGATCATGAGCCGATCGAGTTCGCGGGCAACCCTCACGCCGGACAGAGACGTATCCGCGACCACCCCAGGCACTCGCGCGTGCAGTCGTCGACGACGGTCAATATCCGAAAGCGACGGCCACGGTCAGCTGATCCGACACGAAGTCCAGTGACCAACGGTCGTTGGGCGCAACGGGGACCATCATCGATGCCCGCGTTCCAGTGGCCCGCTTGCGGCCGCCACGGCGCCGAACGGCAAGTTTCTCCTCGCGATAGAGCCGGAACAGACGCTTGTGATTGACCACATAACCTTCCCGCCGCAGCAGCACGTGCAGGCGGCGATAGCCGAAGCGCCGGCGCTCATGCGCGATCGCCTTCATCCGCTCCCGAAGGTCACCATCGTCGCCACGGCTCGCCTTGTGGCGAGCAGCACCGCCTACGTGGCGCTGCTGGCTGAGCGTGAGGCGTTGCAGGCTGAACGCGATGTGGCGGTCGCGGATGCTGCCAACTGGCGGGCTGAAGCCGCCAACGCGCAGGCCATGCTGTCCGACACCGAGGCCCGGATTGCGTATCTCGAGCGGCGCATCGAGAAGCTGAAACGCGAACTGTACGGGCAGCGCTCCGAGCGCACGGCGCGGCTGATCGAGCAGTTGGAATTGGAACTCGAAGACCTCGTCACCTCGGCGACCGAGGATGAGCTTGCCGCGGCCGCCGCGGCGGCGAAGACCCAGAGCGTGCGTTCCTTCACGCGCAAGCGGCCGGTGCGTAAGCCCTGGCCAGAGAATATCGAACGCGAGCGCGTCGTCATCGAGCCACCCAGCATCTGCGCCTGCTGCGGCGGATCGCGGCTGTCCAAGCTGGGTGAGGACGTGACCGAGAAGCTGGAAGAGATCCCGCGCCGGTTCAAGCTGATCGAGACGGTGCGCGAAAAGTTCACTTGCCGCGATTGCGAGAAGATCACCAGCCGCCGGCGCCGTTCCATGCCACGCCGCGCGGCTTCATCGGTCCCCAACTGCTGGCGACAATCCTGTTCGACAAGTTCGGCATGCATGCTCCACTCAACCGACAGAGCGCGCGCTTCAAGGCCGAGGGGATCGACCTGCCGCTGTCGACGCTGGCCGATCAGGTCGGCCACGGAACCTTCGCCGTCATGCCGCTCTTCCAGCTGATCGAGCGCCATGTGCTCGCGGCCGAGCGCCTTCATGGCGACGACACCACCATTCGCATCCTGGCGAAGGGCAAGTGCGCGACCGGGCGCATCTGGACCTATACGCGCGACGACCGGCCCTTCGCCGGGCCTGCGCCGCCGGCGGCGATCTATTACGCCTCGAGCGACAGACGCGGGGAGCATCCTCAGAAACATCTGGCCGGATTCGCCGGCATCCTTCAGTGCGACTGTTACAGTGGCTTTAGCCGCTGTTCGATCCGCAGCGGATCACGCCGGCCTTTTGCTACGCCCATGCGCGGCGAGGATTCTTCGAATTGGCCGACATCGCGAAAAAGGCCCGGGATGGCAAGAAGGGCAAACCGATCTCCCCGATCGCGCTGGAAGCGGTCAGGCGCCTCGACGCGCTGTTCAAGATCGAGCGCGCCATCAACGGCCGCAGCGCTGACGAGCGGGATGCCGTGCGCCAGGAGCAGAGCAGACCACTTCTCGACGACATGCACGCCTGGTTGCTCCGCGAGCGCGATACCCTCTCGCGCTCTTCCGAGGTCCTGAAGCCAATCAACTACATGCTCAGGCGCTGGGCCGACTTCGCCCGCTTCATCGACGACGGCAGAATCTGTCTCAGCAACAACGCGGCCGAAAGAGCGCTGCGCGGCATTGCTCTGGGAAGGCGCAACTGGACCTTCGCCGGTTCCCAGCGCGGCGCCGACCGCGCCGCCGTTATGCTTACCCTCATCACCACGGCACGCCTCAACGACGTCGACCCGAAAGCTTGGCTCGCCGACGTCCTGGCCCGCATTGCCGATCTTCCCGCCTCGCGTCTGCATGAACTACTGCCCTGGGAATGGAAGCGCCTGCGCGAAGCCGACAAGGCCGCCGATCAGCAGGCCGCCTGACCTTCACGCATCGCCATCATAGAGCCCGCCGCGCCCACGCGTGCGTGCCAATCATGCGGCCTTCGTCGTATGCGTACCCTTCTATCCCGGTTCCTTGCGTTACCTTCTTAGCCTGCCTTGATGCACGGCGATCGGCTTTCGGCGGCCTGCATCGGCGATCCGGCCGCCGCTGCGGTGCTTTTTTGACAAGCCTCGTGAACGGCGGTGATCAGTCGTGATAGAAGGCGGGTTTGAGGGTTGCGGTCAGCGGGTTTGTTTTCAGGGCGTCGGCGCCCTGTGGCTATGTCGCGAGCCCCGGGGATGCGATCGAGGACGATGCGCAGGATGCGCTGGTCGGGGCAGGATGTCGGCAGGCGCAGGCGGATTTGCGTCTTCATCTCGACCCTCCGCGCGGCGATCCTGATGAGGCGCAAACGCAGCGTGTCGAATTGGGCGACGGCAAAGCTCGAGCGCTTCGGCACCGCGGCGCGCAGGCCAACATCAGAACACGCGCCCGAGAGGATATTGATCCGGTCACAGTCAGTCCATTTAGCTGTCGATTTGCGGATTGACAATCAGGCCCGAAAGGTGGAACACTGTTCTAACTGGAGCGTTGGTACCAGTATATGCGATTAGTCGGATTGGTGGGCGAAAAAGTCTCCGTTCGAAATCGGATTCAATGCAGAACGTATCTGCGCACCCGCGGAGCTTGGGAGGAGCTAACAATGAAATCTTTCGTGAGGACCCTATGTCTCAGTGCCGCGATAGCCTTCGTAGCCCACGTCGCCAGCGCCGCCGAATTGACGTTTGCAACCGGTTATGGCTTCGACTTTTTTGCCGCAGAGATTGCCAAGTTCGAGAAGGCAACCGGCAATAAGGTTACATTTATACATCTGCCAGCGGAACCCTCTGGAAAGCTCAGCCAGTTTAGGCTCTGGTTTTCGGCCGGGGACAAGAGCGTCGATGTTCTCCGGATGGATGACATCTGGCTGCCGGCGTTTGCCGACCACCTGGTTGACCTAAAAGTCGCGGCCGAAGATGTCATCGGCGACACCTTCCCTTCAATTATCCAGTCACTGACGGTTGACGGCAGGCTAGTTGCGCTGCCGCAAGGTTCAGATGGGCCGCTGCTCTTTTACCGCAAGGATCTGTTGGAGAAGTATGGTAAGGCTCCGCCCAAGACCTGGGACGAACTCACGGCAACTGCCAAGGAAATTCAGGATAAGGAACGCGCAGCCGGCAACTCTGATATGTGGGGCTTCGTTTTTCAGGGAAGGGGCAATGACACACTGACCTGCAATGCGCTTGAGTGGATCAAGTCCTCAGGAGGCGGCAACATCGTCGAGCAGGACGGGACCATCTCCATCAACAACGAAAAGGCAGTTGCCGCCCTTGAGCGGGCCAAGGGTTGGGTCGGCACGATCTCCCCTCCAGGTGTCGTCTCTTATGGAGAAGAAGAGTCGCGCGGGGTGTGGCAGTCGGGCAATGCCGTGTTTATGCGCCAATGGACTTATGCCTATCAACTCAGTAATGCCGACGATAGTGCCGTAAGGGGCAAGTTCGATGTCATGCCATTGCCGGCGGATCCCGGCGAAGTGTCGGCGCCAACGCTCGGCGTGAAGGGTAACGTAGTGTCGAAGTATTCCGAACACCAAAAAGAGGCTATCGAGCTGGTGACGTTCTTGGCTTCGGCTGAAGTGCAGAAGGATGCCGCGCTTCAGCTTGGAGACATGCCTGCGATCCCATCGCTCTTTGACGATCCGGACGTAGTTGCTGCCCAGCCTTTTATGCCCACGATGAAGGGGGTGATTGACAGCGGGGCTATACGCCCTGCGGCGGTTCTTAAGTCTAGATGGAACGAGGCCAACACGGCCTTCTTTACGGCCGTCAACGATACGCTCTCCGGCAAAGGGACCGCTGCCGAGAATCTGGAACGCGTCGAGGCGCAACTGACCGAACTGAAGGGCAGCGGCTGGTGAACCTCCCGGCCGAGGAAGGCTGAGGACAAGAGTACTATCATCTTGTCTGCAGCCATCGCCAAGGGTGGCGGCTATCATGCCGCCATCCTTTGCAGAGCCGAACCGCATGGAAAGTCTTATTTGATGGCCGATCTTCTTGCCGCAGATACGCCGGCTGCGCTCGGGCACTCCTCGCGCGTTAACTCGGATTTGAATGCGCAACGTGTTCACTCCGCCTGGGTGTTTTTGGCGCCGACGCTGCTGTTGTTGGTGCTGGTCGCGGCCTGGCCGCTCGTCCGCACAATCTACTTCAGCTTCACCGATGGGTCGCTTAACAATATCGCGGACGCTCAATTCGCAGGCTTCCAGAACTATTTCACCTGGACCACGCTAAAGAGCGGCCGCACAATCTATCGCGGACTGCTCGCCGACCCCATTTGGTGGAACGCTGTTTGGAACACACTGAAATTCGCGCTGATCTCCGTAAGCAGCGCGACGGTCCTGGGTCTTGTCGTCGCGCTCGTGCTCCATTCCCAGTTTCCGGGGCGGGCCCTCGTGCGCGCAGCCATACTCGTGCCTTGGGCGCTTCCAGGGGTTGTGTCCGCACAGATGTGGGCGTGGATGTTCAATGACCAGTTTGGCATCATAAACGACATTCTGCTGCGCCTTGGGGTGATAAGTCACAAGGTCGCTTGGATGGCAAATCCCGACACAATGGTCTCTGCGATCCTAGTTGTTCAGGTCTGGAGGAGCACACCATTTGTGGCGCTTCTCATCCTCGCCGCACTGCAGACGGTGCCTAGTGATATCTATGAGGCCGCCAAGATTGACGGCGTTCACCCATTCAAGGTGTTCTGGCGGGTGACGCTACCCCTGATACGTGCGCCGCTGATGGTGACCATCATCTTCGGGATACTCGACGGGCTGCGGCTCTTCGATCTCGTATACGTTATGACTCCTACCAGCACCCAGACCGTGACCATGTCAGTACTGACGCGCCAGTACCTGTTTGAGTTCGACAGATTCAGCTACGGCTGCGCCGCTTCCACCGTCCTCTTTCTTATCATAGCCGGCGTCACAGTCCTCTACATCTGGCTGGGACGGGTCAATCTCGAGGGAGGGGAGCGTTGATGTTTGTCACCATCGCCAAGCGAAGTGCGTTCTATGCACTCGTCATCTTCATTGTCGTTGTGTCGATCTTTCCTCTCTACTACGCCATCCTCACCGGCTTCAAATCCGGCGCCGCTCTATTTCGCATTGACTATTGGCCGACCGAGATGTCCTTTGCCAACTACACGGACGTCGTTTCAAGCGGCTTCGCTCGTAACCTAGGTAACTCAGTTCTGATCGCCTCGTTAGTAGTCGGTCTGTCGCTCCTACTCGCACTGACCGCCGCTTATGCATTGGGGCGCGTGCACTTCCGGGGTCGCTCGCTGCTTCTCTTTACAATCCTGTCGGTGTCGATGTTTCCGCAGATCGCCGTGCTTGCTGGCCTCTTTGAACTCATCCGCTGGGCCGGGATCTACAACACACCCTTTGCGCTGGTTTTTTCATATATGATTTTCACGTTGCCGTTCACGGTTTGGGTGCTTACCGCCTTCATGCGCGATCTGCCAATCGAAATTGAAGAGGCGGCGATTGTAGACGGCGCCTCGCCTTGGGTAATCGTCACGCGCATTTTCATGCCGCTGATGGGGCCGGCGCTGGTAACCACGGGACTTTTGGCCTTCATCGGTGCCTGGAATGAGTTCGTGTTCGCGCTGACCTTCACTTCGTCCGATGACCAGCGCACCGTTCCTGTTGCGATTGCGCTTCTCTCAGCCGCCTATCAGCACGAAATTCCCTGGGGCAGCATCATGGCGGCCTCTGTCATTGTCACGATACCGCTCATAGTTCTCGTGCTCATCTTTCAGCGGCGGATCATTTCAGGCCTAACGGCCGGTGCCGTTAAAGGCTGAAGATCAGGAGAAAATGATGGCAAAGCTGCAACTGAACGATGTTCGGAAATCCTTTGGCGCTGTTGAGGTGATCAAGGGCGTGAGCATGGAAATCCGCACAGGCGAGTTCATGGTCTTCGTCGGCCCGTCAGGCTGCGGAAAATCTACACTCCTCAGACTTATCGCCGGGCTGGAGGAAATCACTTCCGGCACCCTCGCCTTTGACGATCAGGTCGTCAACAATCTAGTTCCTTCGAAACGAGGGATCGCAATGGTGTTCCAGTCATATGCGCTGTACCCGCATATGACCGTGTTCGAGAACATGTCGTTCGGTTTGCAGCTTGCTGGCGCAGATAAGAGAGAGCGTAGGAGAAGAGTCGAGGCTGCTGCGGAGATGCTGCAGCTGACCCCCTATCTCGAGCGGCTGCCGCGCCAGCTTTCTGGCGGTCAGCGTCAGCGCGTGGCAATCGGGCGCGCCATCGTACGGGACCCGAAGGTTTTTCTCTTTGACGAGCCGCTTTCAAATCTTGACGCAGCACTGCGCGTCGCGACGCGCATCGAGATCGCTAAGCTTCACCGCAGTATGCATAACACAACTATGGTCTATGTAACGCACGACCAAGTGGAGGCGATGACGCTCGCGGATCGAATTTGCGTTCTACGCGACGGGCTCGTTGAACAAATTGGTACGCCACTGGAGCTTTACGAGAAGCCGAAGTCAATTTTCGTAGCTGGCTTCATCGGATCGCCAAAAATGAACTTCCTCTCCGGCCGCTTCTCTCAAGTTCACAACGTTCATACGATTGGCATCCGCGCCGAGCATCTGGAGATCGCCGGGCGGGGGGAGTGGTCAGGTACAGTGGTCCATTCCGAGATGCTTGGGTCGGACAGTTACATTTACGTCGACCTCGGTGCCTCGGAACCGCTGATTGTTCGGGAAAACGGCACGTCGCGGCACCATCCGGGCGAGGTCGTGCGTATCTCGCCAACCGCCGGCCATATCCATCACTTCGACGCGGAGGGCCGGGCGATCAACAGTGTGGAATTGCGAGGCGTGGCCTAGGGCTACCCTGTAGGCCGGACGACAGCACAGCAAATCAGAGCCAGCGTCCACAGCAACGCGCGAATTGTTGGCACCGCGAAATGGTGCCTCAACCACTGGAGAATGAAATTGACTGTAAATGCCATCGTGTGGGGCGAAAATGTGCACGAACAGAGAGATGCATTGGTTCGGGAGATCTATCCGGACGGGATGCACAACAGTATCGCGGTGGCCCTCAATGCGGATCCGGCTATAAAAGCGACAACGGCAACATTGCAGGAGCCGGAGCACGGCTTGACGGAGAAACGGCTTGCCTCGACCGACGTGCTTCTCTGGTGGGGACACACGGCGCACGGCGCGGTCGATGATGAAATCGTCGAGCGGGTCGTCAAACAGGTCTGGGAGGGCATGGGGCTGATCCTGCTCCATTCCGCCCACTTCTCCAAGCTCTTTAAGCGGCTGATGGGAACGTCCTGCGCGCTCAAATACCGCGAGGCCGGCGAGCGCGAACGCCTATGGGCGGTCAATCCGCGCCATCCGATAGCCGAAGGGGTGGGCGAGCACTTTACGCTGGAGAATGAGGAAATGTACGGGGAACCTTTTTCCGTACCGGAGCCGCTAGAGACGGTGTTCATCTCCTGGTTTGCAGGCGGCGAAGTCTTCCGCTCAGGACTCACCTACCGTCGCGGTGCTGGCAATATCTTCTATTTCCGTCCCGGGCACGAGACTTATCCGACCTATCACGATGAGACGGTCCAGAAGGTGCTGCGCAATGCGGTTAAATGGGCACACAACCCACAAACTAGCTACGCGGCCATTCAGGAATTGCCTCACGTCCCCGTGGAAAGCGCTTTAGAGCCGATAGTCCACCGCGATCCGAAACGGTTTTTTCTGCCTGCAGCTGGCTCTGTCTGAGAGGAGAGATGTTCACGCGTTTGCTTATTCTCGTAACCGGCGGCAGGGCGAACGCCCATGCAATCGAATTCGGCAAGATCGATGGCGTCGAAATAGTCTGTGCCGTCGACGCCGACCCGGTGCGCGCCAAGGCCTTCGCCGCCAAGTACAACATCGAGCACACCTTCGCCTCTCCCGAAGAGGCGATTGGATGGGGCCAGTTCGACGCGGCAGCGAATGTGACTTCGGACCGCTCTCATTATCCGACAACCATGGCTCTCATTGCTGCTCGAAAGCTCGTACTATGCGAGAAGCCACTCGCCAAAAATTACGAGCAGGCTCAAGAAATGGCCGCAGCGTCAGAGAGTGCTGGTCTTATTGCAATGGTGAATTTTAGTTTTCGTGATGATGCCCCCTTGCAGAGAGCACGCGAGATTGTGCTTTCGGGGCAGATCGGCCGTGTCCGGCACGTGGATGAATCCTTTCTGCAGAGCTGGTTAGTTCACAGTGATTGGAGAAATGAGGCGAAATTGCTCTGGCGGCTTTCAACGAAACACGGTTCTAACGGCGTTCTTGGTGACCTTGGTATTCACGTATTGGATTGTGCTGCCTTTGCGGCAGACAGCGCCATCGAGCGAGTGTTTGCCCGACTGAAAGCTTTCGAAAAGGTTCGAGACAACCGTGTTGGCGAGTACGAGCTCTACGCAAACGATAGTCTCGGATTAACGGTGGAGCTCGAGAATGGCGCCATTGGCGTTATTCAGGCCAGCCGCTGGGCTACTGGCTATACGAACGAGTTAGAGTTGAGGCTATTTGGGGACAAAGGGGCGCCGGAAGTACTCAGTACATCGGAAGGCTCAACCCTGCGGGCATGTCTGGGAGAGAACGTCCCCAACGGGATGTGGCGGCAGATTGCCGTCGACGAGTTGGCGATGAGCATCTACTCCTGCTTCATCAAAGCTATGGAGACCGGAAAGAACACCGAACCTAGCTTTAGGTACGCGGCGAACCTGCAGAGGGTGGTGGATCTCGCGATCCAAACGGAGCGCCAGCGAACCGAGGCAAATGTGCGGGATGCCAGCAGCCAGCATCATGAGCACCCCGCTGCGACCTGAGACGGTGCCGAGTGCCCGTACCGGGAACGCTCGGCGCCTGCCCACCCCTCAGCCAGCTGAGTGGGTCTCATCACGGCTCGGGCGGGCTTCCGCTCAGCCTGAGCCACATCATCTTTAACGAGGTGCATGTCGGTTTCGACTACACCCAAGAATGCTACCAAAGAAGGAGCCTATCGAAATGGTCGCGAGCAACTTGAACAGCGTCATTCTTTCCGATCACCCGTTGAGCTTGGAATGGATCAAACGTGGCGCCGCCCTACTGGAGACCAGAGGGACCACGACCACGATATCGCTTCGCAATCCCTCGTGGCGTGACGAATTGCTTTCGGCTTTGATCGATGCGGATATTCTGCTCGTTTCTCCCTGGTCGCTGCCTGACATCACCTTGGATCACGCTTTGCTCGACCGCGCGTCTCGTCTACGGGCAATCGGGGTAACCTACGACAATCGCTTCTCTAGTTTCGTTTCGGTCGACGCACTCACCGAGCGCGGAATCGTCTTGATCGAGACTTCGCGCTCGATGTCGCCAAGCATTGCGGAATTTGCAGTGGCTCAAACTCTCAATCTGTTGCGCGACATTCCGACGGCGATTGCGCTCATGAGAGCGGGCGGCTGGAAGGAATCTGAGATTGACCCGTTAGCCTATATCCATGGCGATCTCGCTGGCAAAAAGGTCGGGCTGGCCGGCTATGGCGCCATCAACAGGCGGTATCATCAGTTGATCAGCGGTTTCGGCTGCCA
>NZ_JAMYOA010000032.1:0-46205 GCF_040319515.1 Mesorhizobium sp. M0909 | reverse complement strand
ACCCTGCCTGACGCGTTCATATTGCTCATCGGATAATTAGAGAAATCGATTGCTTGGATAGACACACATTTACGAAATGGATGCATTCACGTTCACTTCGCCCTTCTGCTGAGCAGTTGCGGGCTCGCTGGCGGCGGGGACGCTGGTCGCCCAAGCAATCGATGAAGATTCGACACTCAAACCGGGACGGGACGAACTTCGTAACGGGGCCGTCCTGGTTGGGCCCCAAACTTCTCTCTGTTTGCTCGACGCCGGCATACCCGCACCGTGAGCGCTGGACGAGGACAAGTTCCGCTGGCGGAGAACGGCGTGATCGGCTTGCCGCGCCGAAACTGATGGCGCTCGTCGAAGGCATGGACTGGACACGCGTTCGAGCCGAACGGCGACGGCGTCCGGCCGGAAGGCGGTGGCGAAGTGACTCAGGCGCAAAAGGCGGGCTTCAGGCCGTGCACAATAAGCTTCTGTCGGCGTCATGACGAGAAGCGCTTCGGCCCGTCCCCACGAAATCGATACGCTCAAGGCGATGTTCGTCGCCATGGCGGCGGAGAAGGCCGAACTGCAACAACTCCGGAGCGAAACACTCAAGGCCGAGATCGTCCGGATGGCGACACTCAACGAGCCTGCCCAGGAGCGGATCGCCGACCTTCATGGGATCGTCAAGCAGCTGGAGCGCGCCGCTTCGGTCGCAGCTCCGAGAAGCTCGAACGTGACCAGCAGGCCTTCGCCTTCGACGAAATCCAGACCGGGCTCGGCGCGATTGAGTCCGAGCTCGAGGCCGCAAGACCGACAGGCGAGCCGCGACGTGCTGCGCGACCGCGCAAGGCGTTCCCGGCGCATCTGGAGCGGGTCGAGATCGTCATCCAGCCCGAGCCATGGGGGAAGAAGCGCTCCCGCAGCCAATCGTCCAGTCCGTCAAACGCGGTCGGCCCCACAGGCTTGCGAAACGGAACAGTCCCGCCCTCGCTTAGATACCGAGGCACCGTGTTGCGCGCGCACCCGAATTCTTTCGCCCGTCGGTTCATTCCCCAGCCAAGCTCATGCAGCCGCAGCATCGCTGCCACCTGTTCATGCTGAAGGATCTGCTCTCCCTGCATCGTTCTCGACAATGCAGGAATCGCCCAATCCCAATCGCCATCCATGCCTCCTCTCATAACCGAGGGAGTCAGTTTCTCAATTCGGCCGACAACTGAGACGTCCGGTGCTCTTAGGCGGGGTAATCATACGAGATGCCTCCTGCAACATCATTTCCCGCATCCATAGGCTTGCCGGATCATTATTGTGAAGCGCAGGCCATTGGACGGCCTCCGTGAATGCGGCAGGAAGTGGCGGCGGAAGTTCGACAATCCGCAGGGGTGTTAATTTTGCGAAATGCTGCGCCAGCCGTAAGGGCATTGTCCCGATGCGGTTGGTGCCTGATAGAAGGGGCGGGATCATGCTAAAGCCCCGTACGACGACCTCGATACGTCTCTCGAAACCGTTCTCGAGCAAATACCATTCCTCGATGGAGGGCTGCCGGGTGTCCCCGAATTTAAGCACAACCTGCCCCATCGACAAGTATCGGTCGAATGTAAGTGGCTCTGACAGCTGCTCGTTCGTGCCGCAGCCTACGCATACGAGCATATCTTCGAACAGGGCTGCGCGAGGATGTTTCGACATGAACACTTCCGGCATAATCAGAAAATCAACGTCGCCGCGCCGGAGAAGCTCCTCGGGGTCGTCGGAAATAGGCAGACATTCGAAGCGGACGGCGGGAGCTTCCCGCGCAGCACGCTTTACGATCTTCTTAAAAAATACGAGTGTGAGGTAATCGGAAAGGATGATGCGGAAGCGACGATCCGATCGGGCCGGGTTAAAGGCGTCCCAGGAAATAATCGATAGCTGGATGTGCAGCAATGCCTCCCGGACTGCTGTGGCGAGCCCCTCCGCGCGCGGTGTCAAAATGAGTTCGCGGCCGTTCATCGTAAATAGCTCATCGCTGAAATAGGCGCGTAACCGACCGACGGCGGCGCTCATGGCCGGCTGACTCAGGTTAATACTGCGGGCCGCGGCGGTGACTTTACGCTCCCTGATCAAAGCGTCCAGCACAACGAGGAGATTTAGATCGAGTCCCTTAAAACGCATGTATTGACCTATCCGACGCGTGGATGGGTATCGCCAAAACGATCAATTTTATGAATGGTGAGTAGCGTCAACGCATCAGCCGACGACGAAATAGAGCAACCGATAGGAAGAACGGCAAAACCGTGTATATGCAAAGCGCGCCGATATGCAGGCCCATGCTGCCGGCCGGACGGCCAAGCATCGCCGGACGAATGAGGTCAATTGCATGTGCGAGCGGCAACAAGGAGGCGACGTCCTGAAAAGCGCCGGGCAATTGGTTGACCGGAAACATCGCGCCGCAAAGGAACAGCATGGGTGTTATAACAAGCGTATTATAAAATATGAAATATTCATAACTGGGCGCAAGCGCCGTGACGACCATCGCTAGACTCGCGAAGGCGAGGCCACTGAGAGCGATGACTGGCAGCAAGCAGAGGATGGATGGCCACGATGTGTAGCCGAGCGTGGTGGCAACAATAGTGATTGCTGTGCCCGCCATCAGGGCCTTGGTGGCTGCCCACGCCAATTCGCCGAGTAAGATATCGCCGAGCGTCAGCTGAGTGCATAGCATTCCTTCCCAGGTGCGCTGGTTGTCCATGCGGCCAAAACTCCCGTAAACCGTTTCAGCGGTCGCCGATGCCATCGCGCTTGTGGCAACCATGCCAGCCGCGAGAAACGCAATGTACGAAGTGCCCTCAACAGGACCTATCATTGTTCCGATGCCAAAGCCGAGACCGAACAGATAGATCATCGGATCGGCGAGGTTGCCGAGAACCGATGCAAGCCCGATTTTCTTCCATCCAAGATAGTTGCGGCGCCAAACCGCGACCCAATTCCACGCATTGGCGGGCATGGCCGCCGCATAACGTTCGCCCATTGTTCAGTCCTCCATCTCGCGCCCGGTTAGCCGCAAGAACACATCCTCGAGATTGGGGGGACGCTGCAGAAGGCGCAGACCCGCGCGCCCGCGTAGCTGCACCAGCACCTGCTCCGGATCGGGTGCATAGCAAAAAAGCGTCTCACCGCTCACCTCGATGCGCTGTGCGTACGGCCGGATCAGCGCACCCAGTTCATGCGGATTGCCGCCGTAGACCTCGACCACGTCACAGCCGATCTGCTCGTCAATGAGTGCGGACGGGCGGCCTTCGGCGATCTTGCGCCCCTCCTCCATAACGCACAGCCGATCGCACAGCCGCTCGGCCTCTTCCATGAAATGGGTAGTCAAAAGAATAGTCTTGCCCCGCGCCAGCAGCGATCGCAGCCGTTCCCAGATCAGGTGGCGGGCCTGCGGATCGAGGCCGGTGGTCGGCTCGTCCATCACCAGCAAGTGCGGGTCATTGATCAGCGCACGCGCGAGCGTCAGGCGCCGCTTCATGCCGCCGGACAGTTCGGCGACGCGCGCATCCGCTTTGTTCTCGAGGCGGGCGAACTCAAGCAGCGATGGTATGACCGCTTCGATCTGGCGTCTGCTCATCCGGAAGTAGCGCCCGAACACCAACAGGTTCTCGCGCACAGTGAACGCGGTATCAAGATTGTCGAACTGCGGGACCACGCCGATGCGCATACGTGCCAAACGGGCGCGCGCCGGCACTGGAGCGCCGAGCACAGTAATCTTCCCCGCATCAGGCGATGTCATGCCGAGGACCATACGCGCAATCGTGCTTTTGCCCGCACCGTTCGGTCCCAAGAGCCCGAAGCATTCCCCCGCCGCAACGCGGAACGACAGTCTGTCGACAACGAGCTTGTCATAAGTTTTGCTTACCTCAGTAAGATCGATCGCTACCGTGGACATGGGTTCATTTTACCTAGAGGGTCGCCTCGACCGGCGGTTGCTCGGTTGCCTGCCGGACCTGAAACTGTGACTCGTCTTCGCCATCCCAGCCGTCGATAAAGAACTGATCGACATCACAAGGATTTAGCCCCTGTTCCGCCAAAGCGGCGACAATTGCGTCGAGATTATCGATGGTTTGGTAACGCGGATTGTTGTGCCGCTTTTCCTGCTCAACGCAGAAGACGAGCCGTCCATCCTCGACAAGGGCGATCGCCCCATCATGGGTCAGCTTGGTACCACAGATGCGCATAGTGTCTCCACGTTAACGGCGATAGATTCGATTCATCAGGAAGCGGAAAGCGGGTTCCGGAAACGGACGAGCAAGCAGTCTTCGTTGACCGACTCGCCCCGACACTCAAGACGCTCTACCTCGATCAACGTTTCGTTCAGCATGGCGATGACCGGCTCAGCACCAGCGGCGTGACCCCAGCGACGGCAATTAGCATCCCTTGCCGATCCGAAGATCAGATGCCCGCCTGGCGCAAGCACCCGCACCAGGTTTTTGACGGCCGCGCGCATCTCGGCTATGTCTTCGAGGTAGTATAGGACCTCCGCCACAACGATCAGGTCAAACAACTCGTCGGTCGAAAACTGTTGAACATCGGAGACTATCCAGTTGATGCGCGACGGCTCCTTTATCCGTTGACGTGCTCGAGCAATCGCTTGCGCCACGACATCGATGACGGTGAGCCCTTGGCAGTAGGGAGCTAGCTTTTCCGTGAATGCGCCGGCAGCGCACCCGACTTCGAGGGCATTTGTAATGGAGCCTTGGGCAAGCGCCAGCTGGAGCATTTGCGTGTGGCGCTCCCGCTCGAACGGATTGCCGTCGAGGCGCCACGGATCGTCTGCGGCCAATTCCCGATCGAGCAACTGATGATTCATGTTCTGGGTCAAACTCGTCCACCTCTCGTCCACCTAGGTAATTAGCGATCACTCGTCGCCGCAGATGTTGCTCGACAGCGCTAATCCCGAAGAATCCGCGCAAGATTGAGCCTGCGAAGCGGAGCCGCATGCGGTGAGAATTCTGCCCTGCTTGATCCAGTGATCGGAGTTTGGGTGGGGGCCTGTTTTCCCCCAGTGTTCGATGTAGCGACAGCAGAGCTTCGCGACAGCCAATCGCTATTGCTCAATGTACACAGCGCGTAGGCCTTCAAGGGAAGTAAGAGAAAGATGTTGATGAACGTGTGCAGGGAAAAGCCCAGAAATCGAAACTGTCGAGCACGAAATGCTACCACGCAGCATCGGAGCATGGTCATGGACACAATCATCAGTCCTGTCCACCAAGGCACAGTGCCTGTCAGTGCGAAATGTGCGAGGCCCGTTAGTACCGATAGGGCGAGGAGTAGCGGCCCGAGATTCTGTCCGACCACGTCCAACGTGAGATAGCTATTGAGGCCGGGCAGCAAGCGCAGCCCAAGCAGCGTGTCCCGGAATGTGCTTCGTGCCCAACGGAGTTGTTGGCGCAGATACGGTCCGAGTCTGTTCGGAACGACTGTGGCCGCGATGGCGCCCGGAACGTACTCGGTTCGAAAGCCTGCTTTCAGCATGAGGATAGTGAGATGGCGATCCTCCCCGAAGTCGCTTGGCTTGCCCCGAAAAAATTGGGACTCGTACTGGTCCAGTAACAAAAGGAGCGCAGACCGGCGGTACATGGCACATGGGCCGCAACAGCACATAACGGCACCGAAGCGAGCCTGTGCCGCGCGCTCCTCGTTGCAAGCCAGCCAGTACTCCATGTCTATCAGCCTTGTCAGCCAGCTCTCGCTCCGGTTACTGGCAATCAACTGACCCATGACTGCGCCGACCGCTGGATCTCGCATCTTCGGTACAAGCTTGGTGATGACGTCGGACGCGAGTATCGTGTCTGAATCAACGTTAAGCACCAAATCCCCGGATGAGCGGCGTATCGCGGCGATCTGCGCCTTGCGCTTTCCAACATTCTCGGGAAGCAAAATGATGTCGAACCTAGGGTCGCGCGCGTAGGTTTCGTGGACAGTTCCTACGGCTTCGCGATTTCCAGAACCGTCATCAACCACATAGACCCGAAGTCTTCCGGCGTATTCTTGGTCTGCAATGGACGCCAGGCACTCTGAAAGCGTGCGCGGATCCTCGTTGAAGCAGGGGACGATGACATCCACGCTGGGCAGTTGATCGGAGCCGACGAGATCCTCCAACGCCGATGAGTCGTTTGTCGGCAGAGCATAAATCCCCTGCATGCTCTTATAAGCAGTCGAGAGCAGTGCATAAAGCGAAATGGCCACAGTGCTGGTTGTACCAAGAAGAGTCATGGGATCTCGTTTGTTCAGTGATGTTGAGGAAGTGAGCGGATTACAAATCCGCGCTCATGAAGTGCTGGAATCAGCCGGGACAGCGCCGTGACCGTCTGGTCGCGCAGACCGGCGTGAGCGCCCTGGCTCAACTCGCCGGGAGGGCATCCGTCGTGCAAGAGTACGATTGCGCCCGGCCGGACAGAGGCGAGCACGGTATCGATAATCGCGTCGACCCCAGGGCGAGACCAATCTCGAGGGTCGACGGACCAATGGAGGGCCGTCAGCCCGGCGATCTGTGACGCTGTGAAGACTTCTTCGCTCCAGGCCCCGTAGGGCGCGCGAATATAGCGCACCGAGGCCTGAGGGCACGCCCTCATGATGGCGCCGTTCGCTTCAAAGATCTCACGTTGCACTTCGCCGAAGCCGCATTTGTACAGATCCGGATGAGTCATCGTGTGGTTGCCTAGCTCGTGCCCTTCTGCAAACATTCGTTGGATTAGATCCGGGTGCTCTAAGGCGTAGGCGCCGATGACGAAGAAAGTCGCCGGCACCCGCTGCTCTGCCAGCACATCCAGAATCTCCGGTGTGAAAAGTGGATTGGGACCGTCGTCAAACGTCAGATAAACGCTGCGACGGCCGGTGCCGTCAGAGCACTCACGGTGCACTTCGTACAAGCAATCGGGACGGCTCATAGCTCTGGTCCGTTCCGATCGATCATCGTGCCCGTGGGCCATTCGCTGATCGGCCGTCCAACTGGCAGAACAATGGTGAGTGCGTCATCAATGCGTGTGGGCGGCAGGTCGAGGCGCGCCTCTGGTCGGGTGGAGCGCACGCGAATTCCCGACAAGACGGCCAAAGGGCTGTATCGCCGCCCGAACCTCTCAACATGATTCCGCAGCGCGTGCCGGACGGTTCCGAAAGCGAATGGAACGCCAAGCTCCTGCAGTATTGGAAGCACGACATGGATTGAATGGGCGATTCCGAGACTCTCAAGATCCGGACGTACCCCGTACAGGCCCAGCTCAGCCACCAACAGATCGACCGCGTCAACCTTGATGAAACGGCGCAGTATGCCCATGTGAGCCGCTACACCGTTCGAATCATAGGCGATTGCGCGGAGTTCAGGCCTGGCGCCGGCCCAGCTTCGACTACCTTCGAACGGTTCTGCGTTGGACGCCCCAGTCGGCCCGTAGGTATTACGAAAGAACTGGGCGAGCTCGACGTGGTCCGAGAGCTGCAACTCGTTTTCCCAGCACAATTTCCACTGCACCTGAGGGCGCATTCAGGACCTCTCTTCAAAATAGTTTCTTGCGGGCCGCATTACCCGGCCAAAGCGGCGGCGTTGTTGGCTGCACTCAACCGTTGTCGTTAGCGAAGGTGAGCCAGCCGGTGGGGCTCGCCAATGAGCTCTCTCGATGTTCCCGCCCGTCGCGGCGCCGTCGATTTGAGCTTGACGTCGGTCATTTACGTTCCTCTAATGGATGGTTCGTAAATTCGTAAAATTGATTGTTTAGATGATGCCCATCCACACGCTGGATAGATCAGGATATGCGGTTTAAGGGGCTGGATCTGAATCTCCTCGTTGTGCTGGACGCTCTGATCAGGGAGCGTAAAGTCACTGCCGCGGCCAACAGTATTAACCTGAGCCAGCCGGCCATGAGCGCCGCCGTCGCTCGGTTACGCGCCTACTTCAGCAATGAGCTATTTACGATGAACGGCCGCGAGCTCATTTTGACACCGCGCGCGGAGGGGCTCGCCCCAGCAGTCCGGGACGCATTGCTGCACATCCAGCTATCGATTATTTCCTCCGACGCCTTTAACCCAGCCCAATCGGATCGTCTCTTCCGAATCATGCTTTCCGATTACCTCACGCTCGTGCTTTTTAAGAGGATCGTAGAGCGTACTGCGCGGGAAGCTCCCGCCGTCCGCTTCGAATGTCTGCCTATTTGCGACGACCCCGAGGAGCTTCTCCGGCGCGGCGACGTTGATTTTCTGATTATGCCGGAAGTGTTCATGTCGAAACATCCTCGCGCAGCCCTGTTCGAAGATATGCTCGTATGCGTAGGCTGCGGCACGAACAAGCAGCTGTCAGAGCCACTTACATTCGAGCGATACTTGTCGATGGGGCATGTCGTGCTCAAATTCAGGCACACCCGGCAGCCCACCATGGAGGAGTGGTATTTGCTCGAGCACGGTTTCGAGAGACGTATCGAGGTCGTCGTACAGGGCTTTAGCCTGATCGCGCCCGTCCTATCAGGCACCAACCGCATCGGGACCATGCCCTTACGGCTGGCGCAGCATTTCGCAAAAACAACACCCCTGCGGATCGTCGAACTTCCGCCGCCACTTCCTCATCCCGCATTCACGGAGGCCGTCCAATGGCCCGCGCTTCACAATACTGATCCGGCAAGCCTGTGGATGCGGGAAATGATGTTGCAGGAGGCATCTCGCCTGGCGCCTTTGCTTGAAAGCTATTGAGCGTCTCGGGCTTCCCGGAGGCGGTCGCGATCGCGTAGGAGCGGTTGCCATTCGGGCGTCAGGCCTTTGGCTCGGCAGAGCGGCGAGTTCCTTGCTGAGTACGAGGGCCAGGAACGAGCAGAACACATGCCCGGGTTGGTGCTGAGTTGACTGCCGCCTCCGATTTCGCGTGCGAAGTCCCAGAAGATGTCTAGCCCCACTCAAATGCCAACTTTGCCGGCCTTGCCGCGGCTTTTCACGCGCGGCCAGGCGAGGAGATGCCGGTCGACGAGGTCAATCCCAATGGACTGTGCCGGCCTCGCTCGGCTACTGGCGTGAGGCATCCTTGACGACACCGCCCTGGACCGACAACGTCGAGATGTTGGCAATGAAGCCGGTCGCGACCTCGCGCTTCCGCCTGAACGCGTGGCCGATCCGTTCACCAATTGGCGCTTCATCCTGGGCCGCGGCTGAGGCCTGTGGGGTGCGGCTACCCCGCGTGGATGGGATCATCAATCAACTTTCTCTCATTTATGAAAGGAAACTTCCCCGCTTACGATAGAAGCCATCAGTTTCATATATTTTCCGGCAGATGAATATCGAACGGCAGAAATGTCTGTCCTGGTGTTTCAGCAGTGCCGGTCTCGATAGCCCGCGTCATCAGCGTTATCAGCTCCTGGGAAAGCCGGCGCATTGGCGTGGCGACCGCCATCGTGATGATGTTATCAGCGAGTGCCGCCCGAGATTCCGGCGTGATTTCATTCACGATCGCGACGAGATCGCGACTTTTACCCTCTTCCCGGACCGCGGAGATGGCGCCCTCCATGCCGCCCCCGGCGACATAGAAGCCGACGAGCTCGGGTTCCCGCTGCATGAGATCAAGCGTTGCCTCGTAGGTGACCTGCCGTTTCTCCAGGTTCACAAGCGGATCGAGCACCTCGAACGTCGGCGCGTTCTCACGGCAATAGGAGCGAAAGCCGACGTCACGGAGCTCGTGCCCCTGGAAACGATGGCTACCGACAAACACCGCCACCTTGCCGGGCCGTTTTGCGACCTTGGACACCATCCAAGCGGCCGTGCGCCCCACCTTGCGGTTGTTGAGGCCGATATAGCCCTGTCGCACGCCGGCGGCGAAGTCGGAAAGCAGCGAGAAAACCGGAATGCCTTTGGCCTTGAGGTCCTCAACCGCTGCTGTAATTTTTGGGTGGTCCGGTGCCACCATCGCGATCGCATGGCAGCGTGCGCCCAAATCCTTGAGCGGTGCGATTAGGTCGCTCGGCATATGTGACGGGGCGAATTGGATGAGCGGAATGCCGTGGAAGGACTGGGCCAAATTGACCGACGCTTCGACCTCGCGCGCAAAGTCTTGGTAAAAATGCTGGGCCGGTTTTCTCAAGATGAAGCCCAGACGGTAGCACGGTAGGTCTCGCCGCAAGCGCTGCTTGATGAGCCCGGCAGCATGATAGCCGATCGCGTGGGCGGCGTCGTGGACCCGCCGCGCGGTCTCCTCGCGCACCGGATGGCGGGCGTTCAGAACCCGATCGACCGTTGCTACGCTGACTCGGGCTTCGCGGGCGAGATCGGCAATTGTGGGGCGCTTGGTCATGGGTCCTATTCTGATTGGTTTTTGACGCAGGCTGGCTCTCTGTCACCTAGCGCGATTCGACAATGGTTTCGGGTGGGCAAAGTGAAGACGCCCGCATACTGAATGATCGACAGCGTATTGGACTACTCCAGACGTAGACCGGCCGGGTATAACGGAAGGTTCATTCGCTTAGGGCGGCGACGATTTGCACTCACACATTTAGCGCTTCTGATACATGGTCCGTGAGGCGCCGTTTAGAGCCTGCGAGTCGATCGTTCAGGTCATGTGACCAGCTTGGCGAAACCGGTCGCGGTGCGTCGCCCTTACTCGGCGGAGGATAGCCGGTTTGATGCCTCGGCAAGCTGATGACCGGAGAAGGCGGCTTTCATCTGCGCTCGGTCCAATTCTCCTTCCCAGCGGGCAACGACGAGGGATGCCACTGCGTTGCCGACGCAATTCGTCAGCGCCCGGCATTCGGACATGAAGCGGTCGATGCCGAGTATCAGTGCCATCCCAGCAACGGGAACACTCGGAACTACGGCGAGCGTAGCAGCCAGGGTGATGAAGCCCGCACCTGTTACACCTGCAGCGCCCTTGGAGGAAAGCATCGCAACGAGCAGCAGCAGCACCTGATCGCCGATTGACAGATCCGTGTTCGTCGCCTGCGCGATGAAGAGGGCCGCCAGGGTCATGTAGATATTCGTGCCGTCCAGATTGAACGAATATCCGGCCGGGATGACGAGACCCACAACCGAACGCCTGGCGCCCGCCTTCTCCATCTTCTGCATGAGCGAGGGGAGCGCGGCCTCCGAGGAGGACGTTGCGAGGACAAGCAGCAGCTCTTCCTTGATGTAGCGAATGAGAGAACAGATCGAAAAGCCGTTGTAGCGGCAGACCGCGCCGAGAACCCCGAACACGAAGAGGAAGGCGGTGAAATAGAACGTCGCGACCAGCATCGCGAGGTTCACGACCGAACCGATGCCATATCTGCCGATGGTGAAGGCCATTGCGCCGAAAGCGCCGATCGGCGCGGCTTTCATCAGAATGCCGACGAGCTTGAAGACAGGCGCGATGAGCGCCTGAAGGAAGGAAACGACAGGCTTGCCCGTCTCTCCGGCCATCGCGAGCGCCATGCCGAACAGAACCGAGAAGAACAGCACCTGCAGGATGTCGCCTTCCGCGAAGGCGCCGACTATCGTTGGCGGGATGATGTTCATCAGGAAGCCGGTGACCGACTGCTCGTGGGCCTTTGCGGCATAGGTATTCACGGCCTGGACATCGAGCGAGGCCGGATCGATGTTGAGGCCGGCGCCAGGCTGGACGACATTGGCGACGATCAGGCCGACGATCAGCGCGAGCGTCGAGAAGGTGAGGAAATAGACCATTGCCTTGCCGGCGACCCGGCCGACCTTGTGAAGATCGTTCATGCCGGCAATGCCGGTCGCAATTGTCAGGAAGATGACAGGCGCGATGATCATCTTGACCAGCTTGATGAAGGCATCACCCAGCGGCTTCAGGCTCTCGCCGGTTCCCGGATAGAAATAGCCAATTGCGACGCCGAGGGCGATGGCGGCAAGCACCTGCGCGTAAAGCTTGGCATAGAAGGGTTTGCGGGGCGCGGGACTCGCGCCGCGGACTTGTGCAGCTGACACTGTTTCTCTCTCCCTGACCGGATCGAGGTGGCGTGACTTCTCCCGGGCTTCTCCCTATCGCGGCGCTCCGGTCGAACGCTGCACCAACGCCGCCGCAATACCCATGCCAAATGGATCCGCATGACCTGAACTGACGTTGGGCTCGCCAATGATGGGATGAATGCGGTGGCACAAGACGGGAATGACAAGGCCGCCGTCCAGCACGCGCTTGATGTTCTCCGGCAGATTGCCGGTCGATCTCTCTGGCTTGCGGTTTTGCTGCACATCGTGGTGGGCTCCTCGGTTTGCCGACTTTGGGAAGGGCCGCATCGCTGGCACCAGAGCGGAGAATTGCCGTGTTCTTTGCCGCGCTGCCGCTGCAGCGACAGCTTGAAAGCGACGTCGAGACGTAGGGATTGACGCCGCTGGTGCTGACCGCGACGATGCGGTTCAGAAGTTCCGAGCACCGCCGAGAAAGCCGCGCTCGACCGCCACCTTCGCGCCTTCACACGCGACGCCGCCGCCTTATCTGTGTCATCAATATCGAGGAAATGGCGGTTGCCGCGACCGACCAGTGTCGTCGGCAGTGATTATCGCTCCCGCCCCTGGTTCGCAAGCGCTGGTGAATGGCACGGCCCGGCAATTTATACTCGGCGCGGTCAGCCGCTCAGGCACCGCATCGCCGGCGCCGTATTTCTGTCGTTCAACATCGCCGACAAAAAATTAGAACTGATGAATTCTATCATAGGCCGCGAGGTTTCCTTTCACGAATGAAAGAAAGCTCGATTGACTATCCCGCCTCGCTCCAGTCTTTTGAAAATCAACGTGTGGTTGCCCCCGTGCAAGCCGAGAACGTGGCCAAGCTTCGTGGAGGGAGAGCCAAGCGATGCGTCAGGGGTCGACCCGCTTTGTACTCGACCACACGGCGGTGGCACGAGTTCACGTCAGAACATTTTCGCGCTTGCCCGCGACGTCGCGGGCGCACATGCCGCCGGCATGCATTTCATGGCGCGAGATCGAGGATCACATGCACCACAACATTCCCAAATCAGAACAAAATGCCAGCGAGTGCCGCATTTCGCTTCCGGATGCGAAAAGGGCTTACCCAAAGTCCGAGACGAACACCGCGGTCCCTTTTGTGCCATCGCACGAGCACGCGCTTACCGGCATCTTCGAAATATCGAAAGTACTCACCGACCCCGCCCGGCTCGAAGTCACGTTGGCCAAGGTCGTCGATCTCCTGCCCTCGTTTGTGCA
The DNA here is from genome assembly GCF_040319515.1 of Mesorhizobium sp. M0909. Classification (NCBI taxonomy): domain Bacteria; kingdom Pseudomonadati; phylum Pseudomonadota; class Alphaproteobacteria; order Hyphomicrobiales; family Phyllobacteriaceae; genus Mesorhizobium; species Mesorhizobium sp. M0909. The sequence continues at coordinate 33,074 of NZ_JAMYOA010000032.1, read as the reverse complement.
GATGCGGCACGGCATCATCGCTCTCTTCGACGCTGAGGGCATACTGGACATCACCGTAGTCACCGGCTGCGACGAGAACAGCGATGAGCGCTCCCGGATGCGTCTGCCGCGCAAGGCAATCGATCGGATTGTGACGACGGACACGCCGCTCGTCGCCGAGAACATAGCGGTGCATTCGGCCTTCACTGCCGCTGACATAGAGGTGCTTGGGGCCTCCGACCCCGTGTCCTTCATCGGCGTTCCCATTCGTGTTGATGGGAACGCCGTAGGCACGCTGACTATCGACCGCGCCTTGGACAGCAGGTCAACGTATCGGCTCGATTATGATGTCCGGCTGCTCACCATGATCGCCAACATGGTGGGACAGACAGTCAAGTTGCACCGCTTCTCCGCGGGCGACCGCGAACGACCGACAGAGGTGGAAGATCGGCTGCAAACGCAATTCTCTGATGTCAAGCACTCTGCACCGCAGCGCAAGAAGGTTCATGTCAAGGGGATGATTGGCGATAGTCCGGCGCTAAGCGCGCTGCTCGAGAAGATCGCAGTGGTAGCTAAGGCAAAGACCACGGTTCTGTTGCGAGGCGAATCCGGTACCGGGAAGGAGCTGGTCGCCAAGGCAATTCACGAGTTGTCGCCGCGCGCCAAGCGGCCCTTCATCAAACTCAATTGTGCAGCGCTGCCAGAGACAGTCCTGGAATCCGAATTGTTCGGTCATGAGAAGGGTGCCTTCACAAGCGCGTTCAATTCCCGCAAGGGTCGCTTTGAGCTCGCCGACAAGGGGACGTTGTTTCTGGATGAGATCGGCGAGATCTCGGCCTCCTTCCAGGCAAAGCTACTGCGCGTGCTACAGGAGCAGGAGTTTGAGCGCGTCGGCAGCAACCAGACCATCAAGGTCGACGTTCGCGTGATTGCCGCCACGAACAGGAACCTTGAAGAGGCGGTTGCAAGGAATGAGTTCCGCGCCGACCTATATTATCGCATCAACGTGGTTCCCTTGCTGGTGCCGGCATTACGCCAAAGGCGCAGCGATATTCCGCTCCTCGCAGCTGAGTTTCTCAAGAATTTCAACGATGAGAACGGCCGTACGCTGACCTTCGATGCGCGTGCGATTGAAGTACTGATGAAATGTGAATTTCCCGGCAACATTCGCGAGCTTGAAAATTGCGTGCACCGGACAGCGATCCTGGCGGAGGGACGATCAATCGGGAGAAACGACTTTGCGTGCTCCCACGACCAATGCTTTGCCGAGGCGCTGCGGAAGAGCAGATCGGGCAAGGCCGCGCTGCAACCAGCGCCAATCCTCCCAGAGGCAGTGAATCCGGCCACGCCGCCGGATGCGGCCGCTCGTTCGGCCGCCACCTCAGTCCCGCCTGCCGGAGCAACCCACTCATTGGGCGCGAGGACCACCGACGCCGAGCGCGTCATTGCTGCCATGGAAAGATGTGGCTGGGTGCAGGCAAAGGCGGCGCGCCTGCTTGGACTGACCCCGCGCCAGATTGGCTACGTGCTGAGGAAATACGGCATCGAGGTCAAGCGTCTGTGAAAGCATGACTCAGGCGGATTAGCTGAGACCGCTTAGCGGCTTGGCCCGCGCAGGGATGCAGATCCGCGTCCGCGTCAAGTCGATCCGACCGAGGACAGCCTGGCCGAATTCCCGTGGCAGCCGGCGTTGCGACCATCTTGTGAAAGGCGACGCTGCCATCGTCAATCCGTCCGCCATGTTGCTCTCGTTGCGAGCTCATACGGATGCCCCTGTGCGACTGAAACGGAGATAAAATATGTCCGATGCAAAACTGCAAGCTGTGCTTTCGTCTCTTCCGCAAGGGACGCGACAGTTAGATGCTCTGCCGTCCAACGGACCAGCGCCGGACGAAAGTTTTGTCAAGCTGAATACGAATGAGAACCCGTTTCCGTTGCCGCCAATCATAATGCAAAGTGCAGTGGCGGCCCTCCAGCGCCAGTATCTGTATCCGGACGACGATAACATCAGCTTGAGGGAAGCAGCGTCCAATACCTATGGGGTATCCACGGATCAGGTCATCGCAGGCAACGGGTCGTCTGAACTGCTCGGACTCATCTACAGAGCTTTCCTCGCCCCTGGCGACAAGGTGGCGATGATATCGCCAGGGTTTTCGTTCAACCGCAAACTTGCCATGTTGCATGGTGCTGAGTTTCTCGAGATCGGATGTCAAACTCATTCGCTGCCAATGGAGCAATTGCTTTCCGGTCCGGCAAAAGACGCCAAGTTCATTCTGGTGGCCAATCCAAACAATCCGACCGGAACATTCCTCTCGATAAGCAATATCGAACGCCTCGTGGCACAATCGGATCGCCTGGTCGTCCTTGATGAGGCCTATGTCGACTTTGCACCCGATCACGGGCTGCGCCTCATCAACCGTTATTCGAACCTTCTGATCTTGAGAACATTTTCGAAGAGCTATGCCGCCGCCGGCATTCGCGTCGGTTTCGGTTTCGGTCACCCTGAGATCATTGGCAGGCTGCGCAACATCCAGAACGTCTTCAACATGAACGTGATCGGGCATGCGGTTGGTATCAGCGTGCTTGCGCATCGCGGCGCCTACGCAGAGAACCACAAGCACATCAGACATGAACGACAGCGAGTGACAGCCGCACTGTCGCAACTTGGATTTTCCGTAACGCCCTCCCACGCAAATTTCCTGCTAGCCCGTGTGCCAGCGGGACAGGACGGCTCATGGTGGCAAGCAGCCTTGGAAAGGCAAAAGATACTCGTTGCCTACTTTCCGGACAATGGTTTGGAACATTGCATCCGCGTCAGCATCGGCACAAAAGAGCAATTGGATGCATTTCTTGCTGCCGCTCGCGATATAGTTGGAAGCTTAAACATACCAAGCACCACGGGCAGGGGAGCGTCAGGCTCTGCTCGTTCGGTACGCTGACGCTAATCCGATATCACACATTGCTATCTTTAGACTTGCTTGGTCACCCAAGCACGACAACATTTTTCTTTAAAATCAGGGACAATATCGAGTGACAAACGTCTTTCCTTCAAACCTAGCCTTCGGCATCTTCGATCATCTGGACGAGGACGGCCTCGATATCGCCCGGCAGTACGAAGATCGCCTGATATTAGCAGAGGCGTGCGATCAGCTAGGGTTCTATGCCTATCATCTCGCAGAGCACCACTGTACCCCCCATGGGAGAGGTCCATCGCCGAATCTGTTCTTATCGAGCGTCGCCCAGCGCACCCGGCGCCTGCGTCTCGGACCCTTGGTGATGCTGCTTGCGCTTTATCATCCGCTGCGTGCGTTCGAAGAGATCTGTATGCTGGACCAGTTGAGCGGTGGCAGGCTCGAACTGGGCATAGGGCGCGGTGCTCTCCCGATCGAATTGGGTTACTTCGGGATTGGTGCGGACGCGGTGCCGGGCCGCTATGCGGAAGCCAGCGAAATTCTTGTTGAAATACTTGTTAATGCCATGAAGGTTGGCACGCTGTGCTATCAAGGCCGCCATTTTGAGCTCAATGACGTTCCTTTGACGCTAAGACCTCATCAGCGTCCACATCCGCCGACATGGGTCGCCGCCAATCGACCCGAGTCCGCAGCCTGGGCCGCTGCGAATGGAGCAAATATCGCGTGTGTAGGACCTTCCTCTTCTGTTCGCAAAACTACTGATGCGTTCCGCGCCTATCAAGAGGACAACACTGGCGCGGGCGATCGAGCGCCATTTATTGGATTGCTCCGCATGGTCGTGGTTGGGCGTTGTGACACACATGCCTATTCGCTCGCGGCACCTGCTTACGAACGATGGCTCAAGAGCTTCCAATTCCTTTACGAGCTTAACGCTATCCCCACTCCACCCAACCTGCCGCTGACCTTCGATGCGGCAGTCGAGAGTGAATTGTGCGTGGTAGGATCAGCAGCGTCTGTGCGAGAAGCTCTGCTCAGTCAGTTGGAAGAGGCAGGTGCTAACTACCTTCTTTGTCAACTGGCATTTGGGAATCTGCCGCTAGATGCTTCCCTGTACACCGCGACGACCATTCAATCCGAAATCATGGCTCGACTTGGCTGACCATGAAATTCGCGGTCTGATCCGAAGGTAAATCGTTGTAACAGCGCTCCCTCACATTGCTCGAGCGTGCACGTGGTGGGGATTGGGAAATCGTGAGGGAGGCCAAACTGACGACGAGCCGGCGGCACAGATTACCAGGTTTGTGCGTTGGCCGGCATCTGGGCACGGTGTGAGACTGCACGATCCTAAGGAGATGATGGCCGAGCGCGTCACGATGCCGGCACGCATCTGCTCGTCGCGCTCGCGCTAGTCGTTGCCCATAGCCCGCCGCAAGAGGTTCTTCTCGACCGGGGCGGCGCCGGTGGCGGCTCCCGCATCCAGCTTCATCAGCGGCTCGGCGGTAGCAAAGCCGTCACTCGCTACGGCGCTGTTGAGGGCGCGCTCGCGAGCGGCTTTGCTACGCCGAGCGACACCACCTGGAGCGAGTTCGCCCGATGTCGCGGCGTGCACCGCGGTCGGATAACGACGCTGGAGGAAATCTTCGCAGCCGGTCTTCACGATGTGCGCGAGTGCTTTCCATGAATGCTGCCTGCTTCCTCGTCTGCGGCGGCCTGAGTGTCCGCCGGCACGCCCGAAGTCAATGCCAGTACCACAAGGCCGACAAGACGTCAGGTCTGGGAGCCGGCTTGTACGGTCGTATCGTGTTCGGGAAGGTCGTCGAAGGAGGCGTAGTTGAGATAGTAGAGTTTGGAATACAGGCCGCCCATGCCTATTAGCTCATCGTGGTTGCCAGTCGCAACAACTTGGCCATTCTGAAGCACGATGATGCGGTTGGCACCCCGGGTCGTGGCAAGACGGTGGGCGATCACGAGGCCAGTGCGGCCTTCAAGCAGCTTTATCAGAGCCTTCTGAATCTGCATTTCCGTGTAGCTGTCGATGTTGGCGGTAGCTTCGTCGAGCACGAGGATCTTGGCGTCGGCGACTAGGGCGCGGGCGAAACTGATAAGCTGGCGCTGGCCGAGAGATAAGTTGTCGCCGCGTTCGCCAAGTTGGGTCTCATACCCGTCGGCGAGGCTCATGATGAAGTCGTGGGCGCCGACCGCCTTGGCGGCCTCGATCACCTTGTCGCGCGTGGCTTCCGTCTTGTGGTATCGAATGTTCTCGAAGACCGTCCCGGTGAACAGGAATGGCTCCTGCAGCACCATGGCGACCTGGCGGCCGAGCGATTCCTGGGTGAGATCGCGCACATCATGTCCGCCGACCAGCACTTGGCCCTGCTGAACATCATAGAAGCGGTGGACCAGGGCCATCGCGCTCGATTTGCCGGAACCGCTCGGCCCGACCAGTGCGACCGTCTCGCCGGGATTGACCCGGAAGGAGACATTTTTCAGCACCGAACGGTTCGGATTGTAGCCGAAGGTGACGTCCCTGAACTCGACCGAGCCGTCCATTTCGGGCGAAAGCACCTCGGCATTGGGTTTGTCCTGAACATCGATCTTGACGTCGAGCACATCGGTCAGGCGCTTGCCTGAGGCCATGGCGCGCTGCATGACCGAATATTGCAGGGTGAGTGAGCGGATCGGGTCAAAGAAGCGCTGGATGTAAAATAGGTAGGCAACCAATACGCCCACATCTATGCGGCCATTCATGACCATCGAGCCGCCGACCACAATAACGGCGGCCATGGCGAGGCCGGTGAGGCCATCGACGATAGGCACCATGACCAGTGCATATTTGGCAGCGATCAGGTGGGTCCTGAGGTTGGCATGGGCCTTGTCGTCAAAAAGGATGAAATTCACCTGCTGGCGGTCCATGGACTGGACGGTGCGCACGCCGTGAATGGCTTCGGCCAGCGCGCCGTTGACGACGGAATTAGTCTCGTGTGCAGCCATGAAGGCGGCGCGGGCACGCGGCAGCCAGACAATGCGGACGATCACCAGGACCGGCAGAACCGAGAGCGTCAGGAGGCCGAGGCGGAAGTCGAGCCACAGCATTACGAAAACGATGCCGAAGAGAAGCGCAACATCGCCTACGGAATATACCGAGGTTTCGAGGAATTCCTGTATGGAGTTGACGTCGCCTTGCAGGCGCGACATGAGGCGTCCGACCTCGGTCTTGTCCATGAAGGAGAGCGACACCTTCTGCAGATGGCCAAACATGGCGCGGCGGATGTCGAACAGGACAGTTTCGGCCACTTTCCCAACCACGGTTTCCTGCATGTAGCCGGCAGCGAAATTGACCAAAATCGCCAAAACGAACGCGCCGACGGCCGCAAGCTGGGCTGAGCGATCGGTCCTTGCCGGGTTCATGCCCTGGTCGATCGCGTAGCGGATGATCAACGGGATGAGAAGCTGCGTCCCGGTGAAGATCAGCATTGCTGCAATCGTGATGACTACCCTGGCCCGATAGGGACGGACGAAGGTCCAGATGCGCCGGAGGATGCTCTTGTCGAAAGCCCGGCCGAACATCTCCTCCTCGATGCGGTGCGAGCCGACAACGGCGCGCGGAGGGCGTCTGCCGTCGTCACGTTCGGCTTCGAGTTCGCCGGCGCGGCCCTGCGCCATCAGCGGGCGCCCCCATACTGGGTCATAATGTCATCACCCGGGCGCGTCTGGAGATCGTAAAGGGCCCTGTAGCGTCCCCGCTTCGCCAAAAGCTCTTGATGCGTGCCGCGTTCTACGATTTCGCCGTTATCGACAAAAAGGATCTGATCGGCGTGCATAAGCGCACTCAGCCGGTGCGCGATGATGATCGTCACCCGATCCTTGGCGAAGCGCCGCATCGCCGCGCGGATGCGCTGCTCGGTGCCGGCATCGATCGCCGCCGTTGAGTCGTCGAAAACGACGACGGAGGGGCGCAGCATCATGGTGCGAGCAATCGTGAGACGCTGGCGCTGGCCGCCAGAGAGAGAGACGCCGCGTTCGCCCACGACCGTCTCGTAGCCTGCTGGGAGCCCGAGGATGTAGTTGTGGAGCTGGGCGAATTCGCCAGCGCGTTCTATTCGCTGTCTCTTCGCCCAGGGATCGCCATAAGCGATGTTGTTCTCGATCGTGGTGGTGAATAGGAATGCATCCTGCTGTACGACGGCGACCGCCTTGCGAAGCGTCGCGAGGGTGACATTACGTATGTCCTGGCCGTCCAGCGTGATGGCGCCACCGGTCACGTCGTAAAAGCGGGGGACCAGATGAGCCATCGTCGATTTGCCCGAACCCGGCGGACCGACGATCGCGATCGTCTCGCCTCTACGGGCCTCAAAGCTGAGGTTCTTCAGAATGGCGCAGTTTTCGGCGCTGGGGTACGCAAACGAGACATTGTGGAAGCGCAGAGTGCCGTCGCTTATCTCGAGCGGTCTGGCCTCGAGAGCATCCCTGATTGTGATCTCCTGGTCGAGGAGACCGAAAAGCCGCGAACCGCAGCTAGAAGCGCGGGCAAAGGCATTGACCATGAGGCCGATCTGGCGGACTGGCATTTGCAGGATTGTCATGAAGGTCAGGAAGGTCGCCACCGTTCCGACGCTGATCTCGCCAGCGACGAGCCTGCTGCCACCGATCCAGAGCACCAATCCCATTGCGAAAAAGAAGGACAAGGTCATCGCCGACGTGCTGGGCACGTAGATGTCAACTCGGTCGTGGGCGAGGTCGAGCGCGTTCTTGGAAGCGCCGTCGAACTTTAGCATCTCATAGGCTTGAGCCGCAAAAGCGCGGACCACGCGGATGCCTGCGAGATTTTCCTCCATCACGCGGCTTAGTACCGAAAGCCGCTCATGCAGGTCGAGCCAGGTGGCGCGCAGCCTAAGCTGTGTGGCCGATGAGCGCCAGGCGACAAAAGGCACGAAGCTCAGCGCGATCAGGCCGAGCATGGGATCGGTCGAGATCATCATGTAGGCGCCGATCCCGATCAGCATGCTGAGCAGGAGCACGCGAACGAGCGCGGTGGAAAAATACATCCGCACGCCTTGGAGATCGAGCATTCCGATGGTGATCAGATCGCCTGAATGGACCCGGTCGTGAAAGGAAAAGCTGAGACGCTGGATCTTGTCGTAGTAGGCGAGCCGCAGTTCGTACGCGACATGATGCCCGACGGCTTCGGCAAAATAGTTCTGCGCCATCGTGAAAAGGCCGCGTAGCGCGCTGACGGCGAGCAGCAGGAGAGCCGGGATCCAGAGCGCTTGTCCTGCCGCGGTCCCCGCGACACCGCCCCCGATGGCTGTCTGGGTCAGGTCGACGGCCCGGCCGAGAAGCTGGGGAATGAGCAACTGGAGGATTGCCGCCAGGACCGTCGAGCCCATAGCGAAGGCGACCTGCCAGGGATGCCGCAAATTCATACGCGTGATGCGCAACAGCGTACTCAAATCCCGGCCCCAGCGCGCCGCTTCCACATGGGTCAACGAATTCAGAGCGTTCGTTGCGCTGCCGATAGCATCACTGCTCACGGGTGTATTCCCGACTGCATTTTGCGCCTTCGAGGCAAGCCGAAGGACCAATCATCAAAGGGGCCCGCCATTGTTAATCCTGTCCACCACCTGCAGCAGTGCCCGTTCCTATAAGCCGAGCCGCGGCTTCACTTACTGGCATGTCGATCACCGTGATTCCGCTTGCCGCAAGGAAACGCGCTTCGTTTCTGGTCAGCGTTTCCGCGTCCATTACCGCGCAATGTGGACCTCGGGAGCGCTTCATGATCTGCCTGGCGTAGGTGCGCAGCATCTGATCGTTGAAGCGGCAGCCAACGAAGAAAAATCCGCGGGTGATGCGCCGTTCCTTCACCACGTCTGGGATCGGTGTCTGGATATCGATTTCGGTCAGGACTTCGACATAGTCGGAATCTGCGACGAGAAAGTTTTGCGCCGGCCTAATACTCCCGTGAGGTGTATAGAGAACCGTCTTTGCCCCCGATCGGGCGTCGAGTTCCCTCCCGGACAAATCGTAGGTTTTCGTCCAAATGTTACCGATTTCGTTCGCCCGCGTGACGCCTTGTATCTCAACGACGTCCGTTCGGCCGGTCTCTACGAGAGCCGTGCGCATCGCGCCGTCGTACCAGCTGTCGACGATGAGGGAGAGCGGCAGCCTTGCGAGCCAGGCGTGGAGGAGGGTCGGCGCCACCGGCGCTGCGAATATGTCGGTCATCCAAGCTTGAAGCGTTCGGCGATGCCGGCGCTGTTCGATGAACTGCGCAACCGACCACATATTGGTGCGGATCCTGGAAGGGGCTGGCGCCCGTGCATTGAGTGCCGCGGCAACGACCTCGGGCGTATGCGGCACAGGCGGTTCCGCACAGTTGAACCCAAGAAGACCCGGACCGAGATAGGGGATCACCTCATCGGAGGCGAGCGCTTCCTTCGCAAGGTCAAGCAGCTTTTCGGCAAAACTGTCCCGCACGATGACCAGGTGGCCCGATGTCAGGATTGTGTTCATGCTCGTTTCCTCGCGACGCACCTTATGAACGGGCAGCATCAGTCCTCTTCGGAAACCTTCCTTGCCTCGACGGTGATCGGCAGACGCGTATCCCGTGGGAGATCGGGTAGGAGGAGCCGCCACCCGTTCCTGAGCGTCACAGTTCCGCCCCACAACTCTTCCTTCTCGAGCTTGATGATCGGCTCTTCGAGGTCCTTCTTCGGGACATATGCCGACAAGCCAGCATCGGTCCTGCGGATCATGACTTTCATCTGGCCGTCCCTTCATTGGTATTGCTATCAGCACTGCAGGGCACCTCGGCTTTGTCGAGGCTCATCAGTTCACGCGCTCGCATGCCGACGACTGTGCCACGGTCGATCCATTCGACCGCATAGATGAAGAACTGCTGGAGAAAGGTGCCAATGTCGCGCACATATCCCTCGTCGCCCTTCCGCACGAGATTTTCGCCGATCTCCCTGCCAGGATAGGTGCCGTCATTCTTTATGTGGCGAGTGGCACGTACCCGCTCTCCCGGCATGAATCGTGGAGGCCTGCGGATTTCGACCTCCTCTTCGCGTCCGAGCGACATGTCCGTTCCCTGATTTCCCTTGAGGCTGCAGATTGTGAACAAAGGCGTTCCAGGCGTCCTGCGAAGGCATCCCCGACCATGTCGGCGGCCCAATGTCCGTCACGCAGGAACGCAGGTCTTCGGCACCGGGCATACCGAGGCACATTGCTGCGCATCGAAGACCCCCTCGCATTCGGTGCACTTTTGCGGCTCGATCACATAGCTCTCGCCTTTGAACTTGATCGCGCCGGAGGGACACTCGAATTCGCAGGCGCCGCATTGGGTGCATTGGGATGCGATGATCTTGAAAGCCATTTTAACTCCTGGTCCGAATGGATGAGACGCGCTCAGGCCGTCGCCGCGAGTGCGGGGGTCCCAGACGCGGCCGCGTAAATCGCGCTGATTGCGGTCTCGATATAGTCGTGGGCATATGCGTCGGTGGCTTGGATTCCAGCGTCGGCGAGCTGATCCTGCGGGCAGTTTCCGATCTTGGCGCACAGCACGATATCTATGCCTTCAAGCGCTGCGATGACGCCATCGAGGGCGGCTTCTCCGCCCCAGCCGCCGAGGCAATACTGCTCCACCTTCCGATGCCCGACAAAACTGATCCCTCTCGGCGAGGCTTGATAAACCTGGAATTCCTTCGCATGGCCGAAATGTTCATTGACGCGGCCGCCGCCCTTGGTCGCCACCGCGAAGAGAAGGGACTTGCCGGGGCTCGCTGCCTTGACCAATCCGATCGCTTCTCTCCTAGCCGCCACGTGATCACGGCGCTCCTCCGCGACCAGCTCCCGATAGGCCTTGCGATTGCTGGCAACGTAGGTGACCTCGCCGGGAATCCGGTCGACTGTGAATTCCTGGCCACGATCCTCTCCGAGCAGGCCGACGGCATCTGCCCGGCACTGCCGGCAGTGGCGCATCAACTGGGCGCCGCCTTCGACACGATCCTGAAGAGCCTTCAGCTCCATTGCGTTTGGGCCGCGTTGCCCGCTCAGTCCGTAGTGCGTGCCGTGCGCCGGGTCCGAAATCAGCGGCATGAGGTTGTGCAGGAACGCGCCTCGCTCCTTGACCCATCTATTCACCTTGATCAGATGCTCATCGTTCACGCCGGGGATCATCACTGAATTGATTTTGGTGAGGATGCCGCGCGCGGTCAGCATCTCCAGACCCAACATCTGCCGCTCGTGCAGGATCCGGGCGGCTTCGATGCCGACGTAGCGGCGATGGTCGTAAAAGATCCAAGGATAGATCTTTGCACCGACCTCAGGGTCGACCATGTTGATGGTGATCGTCACGTGATCGACATTCATGTCGGCAAGCTCATCGACATGGTCCGGCAGCGCGAGCCCATTCGTGGAGATGCAAAACTTGATGTCTGGGATTTCCCTGGCAACTCGTTCGAACGTTGCCTTCGTCTTCTTCCAGTCGTAACAGGCATCGCCCGGTCCGGCGATGCCGAGCACGGAGAGTTGCGGCACCTCGTTGGCGACCGCGACCACCTTGCGTAGCGCCTGGTCGGGTGTCAGCTTTTCGGAGACCACCCCAGGCCGGCTTTCGTTGGCGCAGTCATATTTGCGATTGCAGTAGTTGCACTGGATATTGCAGCCGGGCGCGACCGCGACGTGCATGCGCGCGAAATAGTGATGCGCCTCTTCTGAAAAGCAGGGGTGATCCTTGATCTTCTCCCAGATAGCCGGATCCGTGTCGTCCGGCTTTATCGACGAGCCGCAGGACGAAGACGCGCAGCCACCGGCTTTCACGGTGGCAAGCAACTGGTCACCGAATGTCGTGCTGAGGCTCTCAAGCGAAATTGCCGGTGCGGACATCGAACGGCTCCGTTGCTGGGTGAATGTCGCAGTTCAAACCGCAAGAGCTATGCCAGCTCAAAGAGCGGTTTTGGTTCACGAATTGGCTTTCGTGTCGGATTCCGTCGGATTGCTCCGACACACCTTTGTCGGGCTTCCGACAGTGGACAAGCAAATCGGGTCGCGAAGGCTACCAGCCTTGGGCGCGAAGGGTGTGAGGGAGACTACTCCGGACTTACGTTTGACGTCATCACGACGTCTAGAATTTCTTCACCTCGATGCCATATCGGCGCAGCGCGTAGCCGATTTGCCGCGGCGTGAGGCCGAGGATACGAGCCGCCCTGGCCTGAACCCAACCGGCCTTGTCCATCGCGTCGATCAGCCGGTCGCGTTCCGTCAGACGCGGGGGACAAGCGGGATCGTTTGGATCGCCGGCCGCAAGGGGAGATACGTTGCCTGCGGAGGCACCGATGCGACTGGCCGGCAGCCGCAATCCGACCGGCACTGCGTTGACCCGTGCGAGATCGTCGATGGTATTGCCGCCATTCGAGCGGTCGGCTCGCTTCCAGAGGAGCCAGGAAAGGCACTGGCTCTTCTTACAGGCGAAATCGGATGGCGTGATCGTCCTTGAACGCGCAAGTGTGGCCGTCCTTTGGACGCAGTTCTCCAGCTCGCGGACGTTACCAGGGAAGTAGCATTGCGAGATCAGGTCAAGCGCCGACGGCGCGAAGGCGAGTGCGCGATCGTTCTCCTTGTTGAATCGGTTGAGGAAGGCGTTCGCAAGGCGTGGAATATCGCCGGGTCGCTTTCTGAGCGGAGGCAGGATAATTGGCACCACATTGATGCGGTAATAAAGGTCGGCCCGGAACTCCCCTTTTATGACGGCCGTCTCGAGGTCCTTGTTGGTGGCGCATATGAGGCGCACGTCGACCTGTAGCGTTTTGGTGCCGCCGACTCGCTCCAACTCGCCTTCCTGCAAGACACGCAACAGCTTGGCTTGAAAGGCCGGCGAAATCTCGCCGATTTCATCAAGTAGCAGCGTTCCCTCATTTGCCAATTCAAAACGACCGGCGCGCTGGGAGATAGCACCCGTGAAAGCGCCCTTTTCATGCCCAAACAGTTCTGACTCCAGAACGCTTTCAGACAGTGCGGCGCAGTTCAATTTGACGAAAGACTTCTTCCTCCGACGTGAGAGCTTATGGATGGCTTGCGCAAAGAATTCCTTGCCGGTGCCGCTTTCACCCCGCAGTAGCACGGTGGAATTGGTCCCTGCTACGACCGAGACGGTTTCGAGCACCTGCTTGAGTGCGGGGCTTTCCCCGATGATCCCGTCGATTTTGACATCCGCATGCCGGGCAGGGTCGTAGGTCCTCCCCTCGTTGGGCGATTTCTCCGGTCTCCATTGCTCATGGACAGACCGCTGACGATCTGTACTCAGGATGCGATGGAGACGGATCGTCCGGCCGACAAGGTTGGCGACCATCGTCAGGAAGTATGTGTCCTCGTCGTCGCGAAAGTCGGTGGCGCCGTCTCCGGCGCGGTCGATCGACAATGTCCCAAGGATTTTATGATCAGCCTTTAGCGGGATACCGATAAAGGCAATTGGGATGGTGCCGCTGCTCGAAGATGTTTGAAGGTCAGCCTGAAATAGTTGGGACTTGCGGACGTCCGGTATGAAGAGCGGCGTCCCCGTAGCGACGATTTGATCTGTTATGGCCTGTGGTATGACGCGGCGAGTGCCTGATTGAGGTGCGTGGGTATTGCCGGCAGTTGCGGCAATCTCCGGCTCTCCTTCAGCGTCCAGGACGACGATTGCTCCGTGACGCATCTGCAGAAACGAAGGCAGGATGTTCACGACATTGGCGAGCGTAATCTCCAGCTCGCTGGGGGCGGTCAGCACCTTCGATATCTCGTAGAGTCCCCTGAGCGCGATATCTGCTTGGGGCATGCTTTTGATGGGCGGTTCAGGGCGGGTATCCCGAGGTGCTACCTCGTCGACCCGATCTTGCGGTACGTGAGCCATGGAAACACCTCAGCGGTTGTCGTCCAGAGTGCTCCTCCTTTTGTGTCTGAGTCTGAATTGTGAAAGCACAGTATTCACGAGCTTCTCTTCGTGGCGCGGCAATTCAAGCAAAGATAGACTTGGCGTTGGTCGCGACCTCAGGTGTACCAAGATTGACCCTCTTGATACGGTGCGTGCGTCCTCATCCGAATTTGAAGAGGACTCCGAAGCCGCCGCGTGGATAGTTCCACTCGATCTCGCCACTGGTCTCGCACAAAATCCGGCAGGTGCCGCACTCCATGCAGCCGTCGGCAGTGATCTCCACTTGACCTTTGTCGTTCAACTCATAACATTTCGCCGGGCAGACGTGGGTCAGCGCGAGCAAGTTCGCGCTTGGCCTCTCGTGCGGTCGCACTTTGATATGCGGACGGCCGGAATCCACCAAGTAGCGGTTCTGGTAAAGCTTGTCCTCGACACGTGACTTCGTCACTGCGATCGTCATTTCGTCTCCCCTCAGCGCCACGCCAATGCAAGGCGGACCGCGTCGCTGACCAGCCCCCAGCGCGAGCGCGCCTTGATGAAGGCCGCCGTGGTCGCCTTTTCCTTCTCGATCTTCGGCGTGCCGTCGACACGCATGAAGTTCTGCGCGGCTTGCGACATCAACCGCGGATAAGCCGTGAAGTAATTGCAGGAATTGGTGTGGAGCAAGGCCGGCATGTCTTTGTATTTCCTTAGGTCCTTGACCACGAAGGACTTGTCCAGCATGGCTTTGTAAAGGGCGAGATTCCGTTTGGTCATAGGACCGTTGCGGCTCTTGACCTCGATGATTGCCTCAGCCGCGATGCGGCCGGAGGTCATGGCGAGGTTCGAACCCTCGCGGTGAATGGCGTTGTTCAGTTGCGCGGCATCGCCGACCACGACCCAACCGTCGCCAAAGAGCTGCGGAATAGCCTTGTAGCCGCCTTCGGGAATGAGATGCGCGGAATATTCTTTCACTTCCGAGCCGGCGATCAGCGGCCGGATCGAAGGATGGGTTTTTAAGGCGTCGAGGAGGACGTAAGGGCTCTCGACCATCGCGGCGAAATCGGAGACGAGGCAGCCAATGCCCAGTGAGATCGACTCCTTGTTGGTGTAGAGGAAGCCGAGCCCGGCCATGCTGCGGGAGGTCGTGCCCACCGCCTCGATCACGCAGCCTTCATCGCCTTTGAGGCCGAACCGCTGCTCAATGACCTCTTCGGGCAGGAAATGCATTTCCTTGACGGCGAGCGCCACGGTTTGCGGCTTCGGCATCTCGCGCAGGCCGGCCCGCGTGCCAAGCAGTCCGCATACACCTTCTGCAAGGACGACCACGTCCGCGTAGATGGCCCCGCCGGCCCGGTCTGTGCGGACGCCGATCACCCTGTCCTTGGCGTCACGGATGAGTTCCGTCACGGTCGTCTCGCACAGAACCGTCGCGCCGGCCTCGCGCACCTTACGCGAAAACCATTTATCGAACTGGGCACGGATGATCGTGTAGCGGTTGGGCTTCGCCTCATTGAAGTCGTCCGACCGATAGTGAATCCCGGTATGGGATGTGTCGTCCATCACCCAAAGCCGCTGTTCAACCAAATGCCGCTCGAGAGGCGCATCGTCCCGGAAATCCGGGATGATCTTCTCCAGCATGTTCGCGTACATGATGGCACCCTGGACATTCTTGGAGCCCGGATATTCACCCCGCTCCAACTGCAGCACCTTCAGGCCGTGGCTGGCCATGGTGTAAGCAGCTGCGTTTCCGGACATGCCGGCCCCAATAACAATGGCGTCGAATTGTTCCTCAATCATGTCCATCCCTTAGCTCGCAAGCTTATCGCGACTGTGGGGCGACAGCCGCCGGGTGAAGGCTTCCGTCAGTGCGGGCAGGAAGCGGATCGCGTCGGTGACGATCCCGAGGTGAGCGAAATCGAAAATCGGCGCGTTCGGGTCGGTGTTGATGGCCACGATGAGATCCGCCCCCTCCACGCCAACCCGATGCTGGACGGCGCCGGAAATCCCAGCCGCTATGTAAAGCTTCGGCCGGATGGTCTTGCCAGTTTGGCCGATCTGCCGATCAGCCGGCATCCAGCTCTTCTGGACCAACGGGCGCGAACAGCCATGCTCGGCACCAATTGCCCGCGCGAGATTCTTCACCAGCTGCAGGTTCTCCGCCGCGCCTAGACCCAGGCCTCCCGCAACCACGACGTCGGCATAGGCAAGATTTGCCTTTGCCGACTGACTATCCGGCAGGAAGCCCAGGACTTTGGTAACGATCTCGTCCTCGGCTACCGAGAGCTTGTGCCGGATGACACGCCCGACCGGTTTATCCGCCCGCGGTGGCATGGGCATGACCCTCGGTCGCACTGTCGCCATCTGGGGGCGGAAATTGAGCGTATAGATCGTGCACAGCAAGGAACCGCCGAAAGTCGGACGGGTGGCGGCGAGCGAACCGTCGGTATCCACATCAAGTTCGGTGCAGTCGGCCGTGAGCCCTGTCTGCAAGGTCGTCGCCACGGAGCCGGCAAGATCCCTGCCGAGTGTGGTGGCACCGAGAAGAAGGATCTCGGGTTTGTGGGTATCGACCAGATCCGTCATCGCCTTGGTGAATGGCTCGTTCCGATAGTCGGCGAGCAGCGGCGCCTCGACGATGTAGACAAGGTCGGCGCCATAAGCGAACGCTTCGGCAACGGCGTTCCCGATGGCCTCTCCCGGCGGTCCAAGCACGACGCCTGCAAGCTGGACCTGAAGCTTGTCTGCTAACTTGCGGCCTTCGCCGAGCAGTTCGAATGATACGGGATGGACCTGGCCGCGTTCGAGCTCGATGAAAACCCAGATGTGCCGGTAGTCCTTGAAATGCGCGGGCAGCTCCTTCTTTATGCCGGCACGGCCGGCGGCAGGGCGAGGGGTTTCTCGGTTCGCGGTCGACATCGTCTGCTCCTTGCCCTCTCACGCGCCGCCGTTGAAGGCGAGCTCATGTTCCAATGCCGGCTGGCGGGTGAAGATTGCCGTGATGAGTTCGTCAGCGAGATCGCGCAAGGCCATCTCGGCGGTGTCGATTTTTGCCGCCTTTTCCGCTCGCGCAGGAGGCGCGAAAACGCGCTTGACGACCGTCGGTGAACCGCGCAGACCGCATTTGGTGAGATCCTCAATGCCGGCGTCGGCGGCACTCCATTTCAAGACCTGGCTGCGCGCGGCGCACAGGGCGTCCTGGATCGACCCCCGGCGGATCTCGTTTGTGCCTTCCAGCATAGTGATGAGGCAAGGGAGCCTGCTCTTCAGCATCTGTGTGCCGCCTTCGGAGCGGCGCTCGACCTTGATCTCGCGTGCAGCAAGGTCAATAGAGGCGATCTTCGCGACATAGGTCAGTTGCAGGAGTCCGAGGCGCTTGGCGATGCCGGGCCCGACCTGGGCGGTGTCGCCATCGATCGTCTGCTTGCCGGTGAAGACGAGGTCTGGCGTGCCGAACGTCTCGCCAACTTTTGCGATTGCCTGGGAAAGGGCGAACGAGGTCGCCAGCGTGTCGGAGCCGGCAAAATAGCGGTCGGTCAAGAGCACCGCTCGGTCGGCGCCGTAGCCGAGCGCCTTGCGCAGCGCGTCCTCTGCCATGGGCGGACCCATAGTGAGCACGGTGACTTCGCCACCATAGGCGTCGCGCAGTTTGAGAGCTTCTTCGAGGGCGAACAGGTCGTAAGGGTTGATGATAGTCGGAACACCCTGGCGCATGATCGTGTTCGTCACCGGATGGACCCTTATCTGTGCCGAGTCCGGCACCTGCTTGATGCAGATTACGATGTGCATTGGCGGTTTCTCCAGGCTCCTGTCCGGATGCGGGCTTGGCGGTTTATCTCCTTGGTTTGCATCATTCGTGCCAACTGTTTTGGGCTGCCCCCTATCCCTAGAACTTCGCTTGGTTGCTTCCGAGGGCGCCGTGGTGATGACGGATTTGTCGGCTTCTCGACATTGTCGCGTCGCAACCCGTGTCGCGGTCATTCCTGTCCGAACCGCTTCAGTACGGAGTCGAACGGGACAAAGGTGCGGCCCGGCGTGGCAGGTTTGTTCGGATCGTGGTCTTTGAGCACCTTGAAGACCCGATGCGAGAGCGGCGAGGAAATCGCGAAGTCTTCGTAAGCGCGTTCGAGCGTCGCGCGCACCCGCGCGGCAATCACCTGGTCGGGCAGACCGGAGAAATCTTCTTCGGCAAGGTATTGGCCCACGCGCTTCATGATATGGAGCCGCGAGACATTCAGCACCTTCGGATCATAGGAGACGCCAAGGACTGCGAAGAACTCCTCCGCAGCCGACAGGCGCTTCAGTCGTGCGAGGATGTCGGTGACATCGATAGGGCGGCTGTCAGCGGAACAATTCATTGCATTCTCCCTGGTCGGAAAACTGTGGTGTCGGTGCGCTCGCGCACGGCTGACCTGGACCCGCACAGCTCCGCGAGGGATGCCTCGCTGCACATTCCATCGTAGAGCTCGACCAGTTGAGTTGCAGTGACGGTCGATTTGGTCTCGGTCGCCTCGCGCCGGGCGCGGGCCACCATCGCGGCTGCCAGATCCGGGTCGAGATCGCGGCCGCTTTCGCTCAGCACATGGGCAATCGCAGTGGCGCCGGAATGCTTGCCGATGACGATACGCCGGCAGCGGCCCACGAGAGCCGGATCGAGCCCCTGATAAGTACGCGAGTCCTTCAGCAGCCCTGCGACGTGAATGCCGGATTCGTGCGTGAAAACATCGGCGCCGACGACCGGTTTAATGGCCGCGGTCTGCCGGCGGGCGGCCCAAGCCACCTGGCCGGCGAGGTCGGGCAATGCGGTCAGCTCGATGCCGGTATCCGCGCCGTCGAGGACCGCCATCGCGGCGGCCACCTCTTCCAGCGCGGCATTGCCCGCACGCTCGCCGAGCCCCAGGACGGTGACGGACGCATGGCGCGCGCCTGCGCGGATCGCGGCCAGCGTGTTGGCGGCAGCAAGTCCGAGATCGTTGTGCGCATGAAATTCAAGCTCGATTGGAGACTGCGGCACGAGCTGGGCGACAAGTTCGAAGGTCGAAAACGGGTCGAGAACGCCGACTGTGTCGGCTAGCCTGACGCGGCTTGCGCCGGCGCGTGCAGCCGTCTCGATGACGCGGGCGAGATGATCCCGATTGGCCCGCGAGGCGTCCTCGCAGCCCACCGCGACGAAGAAGCCGGCGGCGGCTGCGCGCCTGACCATACGTTCGATGACCTGGAGCGCTCCCGCCTTATCGAGGCCGAGCTTGGCGGCAAGTTGGATGTCCGACGCAGGCAGCGATAGATTGATGGCGTGGACGCCGCTCTCGATCGCTGCATCGAGATCCAGCGACGTCATCCGGCACCAGGCCATGAGCCGAACCGGGAGACACCGCGCGACCACGGCGCGAATTGTTTCGATCTCGTCGGCGCCCATGACCGGCGTGCCGATCTCGATCTCTGTGACGCCGGCCGCCGCAAGAGACTCGGCGATCTCCAGCTTTTCCGTCGTGGTAAAGGCGACGCCGGGCGCCTGCTCGCCATCGCGCAAGGTCGTATCGTTGAGAAAGACATGACGGGTCATGAACGGTAGCCGGTTCTGCTGCCGCTCAGGCATAGACCGGATTGACCGTCTTCGGAGCTTCGGTTACCCGGCCCAGAACTGGGAAAGCTACGCAGCTTCTCCACGATTGCCGGCATGACCTCGAGCACCCGGTCGACGTCCGCTTCGCCGTTGTCCCGCGCCAAGGAGAAGCGGACTGCCGCGTGTGGCGTTTTCATCGCGCTCAGGACATGGCTCGGTTCCAGAGAGCCGGAGGTGCAGGCAGAGCCGGAGGAACACGCGATGCCCACGCGGCTGAGGAGGAGTGGAATTCCATCACTTTCGACATCTTCGAAGGAGATGTTTGCGGTGTTGGGCAACCGTTCCAGGGGATCACCGGTGACACAGGTGCTTGGGATGCGCTGGAGAATCCCGTCCTCTAAACGGTCGCGGAGCGACTTTACCCGTGTGGTCTCGTCGTCCATGAATTTCAAGGCGAGTTCGGCCGCCATGCCGAGCCCGACTATGCCGGGCGTATTCTCGGTGCCAGCACGCCGGTTGTGTTCTTGGTGGCCCCCCTTGATCAGCGAGTGGAAATTGACGCCACGTTTTACGAAAAGCGCGCCGATCCCTTTCGGCCCGTGCAGCTTGTGGCCGGAGAGCGACAGCATGTCGATTGCGGTCGACTTCAGGTCCATCGGAAGCTTGCCGACCGCCTGCACAGCATCGGTATGAAAAAGGGCGTCCACTTCCTTGGCCAACTCGGCAAGCCTGGCCACGGGGAAGATCACACCAGTCTCATTGTTCGCCCACATTATCGAGACGATTGCCACCTGTGGGGTGAGGGCGGCCATATAGGCGTCGAGGTCGAGCCGGCCACGGCAATCCACCGGAATCCTGTGCACCTTGACGCGGCGGGTCTTCTCAAGATGCGCGCAGAGCGTCAGCACGGCGGGATGCTCGACCGCGGACGTCACGATCTCGGTTCGGTTGGGCGCCGCCTCGAGCGCCGAAAGAAGCGCTGCATTGTCGCTTTCTGTCCCACCCGAGGTGAAGGTGATCTCATCGTCGAACTCCGCGCCGATCAGAGCTTGCAACTGCCTCCGCGCCTTTCTCACCGCCGCACTGACTGAGGCGCCAAGAGCGTGCGCCGACGAAGGGTTGCCGAATTGATCCCTAAAGAACGGCAACATCGCTTGCACGACCTCAGGATCGACCCGTGTGGTTGCGTTGTTGTCGAGGTAGACAGGTTTCATGTGCGATCCTCAGTTGACCGGAATGACACGAGCGTGCGCACCGCCTCATTGAGCCTCTGGCGCATGCCGTTGATGATGATGGGCCCGAACTGGCAGCCGGCGCAGACGCCCGAGAGTTTGACGTAGACCGGATCGGCGTCGACATGGACAAGTCCGCAGTCGCCGCCGTCAGCCCGCAGGTAAGGACGCCCGAACACGACAACGTTATCGATAAGCCGAATTTGGCGCAGCGGCGCGATTTGGCCGCCAGCTTGGGTGCCTCCAGGAACCGAACTGTTTCGGGAGGCGACGTTCTTTGCATCCTACCTGAAGCGATTGCCGGTCCCAAGATCGGCTTCGACCTTGCCTTGTTCTTGAGGACAGGGACATCTGTTGTGCCGGCCATATAAGCCTCCTCTGCCGCAAATGAGTGCGTCGGCGGCAATCGCTTCATAGACCCGCACAGGCGCTTCGGGCGATCAACTGAAGGACTTGCCGCAGCCGCACTTCTCGCGCGCGTTGGGGTTATCGAAGACAAAGCCGGAAGATTCGAGCCCGGTGAGGAAGTCGACGGTCATGCCGGCAACATGCGGTTGGGAGCCCGCGTCCACGAACAGCTTGATCCCATCTGTCTCGGTGATCGCGTCGCCCTCGCGCGACACGCTCTCCAGGCCCATTAAGTATTTGAAGCCGGCGCAGCCGCCGGCCTGGACCATGATGCGAAAGCCTTCCGCCGGCTCTTGGGCGCGGGAAAGAGCAGTCTTGATGGCGGCAACAGCGTTGTCGGTGAGCGTAATCATGGCTCCATTCTCCTCAGTCCGGGACCTGCTTGCGCATCACGCTGCATGCACCGTGCCAAAGCGAAAACCGTTTCAACACAGCGCGGCATCTCTGACCCTGCGGTGGTTCTTGTGAGTCCATTGCTGCGAAGGTGTCGGCCAACCGACACGTACTGTCGGGTTTGTCGGGTCCGCCACGCGGGATTTGGGCCTGAGTTGTTGGCTGAAGTCACATTAAACCAATGACCATTACAGAAGACTCCTTCTGAGCTTGCTTCGGCGCAATTGGCACGGTTTTTGATGCTCCACTGGCGAGGCGGCAAGAGACTGCCGATCCACAATCGTCTCGTGGGTGCCCTCGCGATCGATGCGGCGAAGCAAGGGAGCAACATGTCAGGACTGGGTCAGACACGCTTTGTTTGGCGAAGCAGCGCCGCCCGTGGCATCCGAATGACCGATTGGCCGATTGCGACAACACCCACAATCGCTCACCACCGCCCGGTGGCCACCGACCGGCTCGATGAGATTCCATCGGCATGTGCCTGCTCGTGTCACTCGGGTCTCGCCGCTCCGATAGCACCCCCGGTTTTCGCGCGGGTGCGACGACGTGCGCGCGCTGTCCAGCGACACTTTGTTCACGGGCCAGCAGCAGATCAGGGTCGAGCATTACGGCGCGCCCGATCGGCTGAAGATTCACCGGCAGGGCAGCTGATCCTCACACGTAGGTGGAAGCAGGGGTAAGACATGGACCAGCGCGAGAAACCGTCGCCGGACGAAATCCGGCGGGCGTGCGAAGACAATCCGAAAATCCGGGAGCATGATCTCGCCGCTCGATTGGGCATTTCGGAAGCCGAATTGGTCGCGGCGCATTGTGGTCACGGCGCGGTGCGCATCGAGCCGCGCGTCGATGATCTGCTGACCGGCCTCGAAGCGGTCGGCGAGGTGATGGCGGTCACCCGCAACCAAAGTGCCGTGCACCAAAAGATCGGCGTCTACGACAAAGTGGTCACCGGCAACCCGCATGCCATGGTGCTCGGCGACGAGATCGACCTGCGCATCTTCCCGAAAGCGTGGGCGTATGGCTTCGCCGTCGAGAAGCGCGAGGGAGCCGAGATCCGCCGCAGCCTGCAATTCTTTGATGCCACCGGCGAGGCGATGCACAAAGTACATCTCAGGCCCGCCTCGAACCTGCACGCCTATCAGAATCTGGCGGCAGAGCTTGTATCCTCCGACCAGGAGCCGATCATATCGGTCGAGGCGAGCGGGGCGCTCGATAATGCAGTGAGTCCAGACCAAGCCGCCACGGTCGACGACCTACGCGAGCACTGGAGCCGGCTGAGCGACGTGCATCAGTTCTACCATATGTTGAAGACCCTGAAGCTCAGCCGCTGCCAGGCGATGCGTATGGCCGACGAGGATCACGCCTGGCTGCTCGACAATGATGCCGTTGGCGCCCTGTTCCAACAGGCGGCCGAAGACGAGATGCCGATCATGTGCTTTGTCGGCAATCGTGGTTGCATCCAGATCCATTCCGGCCCGATCAAGTCGGTCAAGCAGATCGGGCCGCGGATCAATGTGCTCGACGAGAACTTCCATCTCCATCTTAGGACTCATCATATCCGCGAGGTCTGGGCCGTGCGCAAGCCGACGAGGGACGGTCACGTCACGTCCGTTGAAGCCTATGGCGCCGACGGCAAGATGATCATCCAGTTCTTCGGCACGCGCAAGGAAGGCGAACGCGAGCGCAGCGACTGGCGGTTTCTGGCCGAGAGTCTGCCACGCGTTCCCGGTCCGACCGACCGGGATGTGTAGAGTGCCGACAGGCCCTCGGATTGAACCGGCCGCCATAGGACTCGGCACCACGTTCCGACAGCGGCTCGCGAGGAAATATAGGTCCATGTGCGATAGAGCTTGCCGTGTTAGCGCATACGCACGGTCAGGTGTGCACGCCGGAATTGACCGCATCGATACAGTCAGGCTCGTCGCCGGCCGGATCGCTGCGCACGAGTGCATCGCTCGTCTGACCGGAAATCCTTGCAGCGGCTACAACAACGCCATTGCCATCAGCGCCGAACCGAAGCGGAAGCGCGGCCGGGTCTTGTCGGACCGCACCCGAACCTTGCGCTGGATCGCGTCGTTGCTCAATCGGGGCCGTGCGAGCGATCTCCTCGCTCGTCGACCGGAAGGCTGTGCAGCAGCAGCCAAGCCGAACAGCCCGATGTCGCGGACTCGACAAAACCGACCACGGATGTCGGTTGTCGGACGTTGTCCTAAGAATGATGGACAGGTGATCATCAGCGGCGGGCCTAGTGCAGGCTGGCATTGCTTGGTGCAGCGCCATGGGTACGCCTATCCGGCACGCGACTTGCTTCGACAATTTGATCAGCAGGGCATCAGCAGTGCGTCACGGAGCTCAGAGGTGATTGACCAGCCTCTCAACCCTAACGGGGATAAGCGGCGGCTTTGCTTCATGACCGCAGCGCGGCGGAGATGCCCCTTCTGATCGACTTCGCAACCGATCTCATCCGCGCTGGTGCAGGTGGGCTGTATCAGGCGACAGAATCTAGAAGGCGCCCGACAAGACGTGCCCATGCTGGAAATCGACTTTATGAACAGCGGTGCAATCTCAATCGAGCCATGAACGCCAATGTAGAGAAAACAAAATGGCGACCAACCCCGTTCCAGATCATGTCCCGCCCGAAATGGTGAGGGACTTCAGCCTGTTTACATCGCCAGGGATGCCACCAACACCCAACGGGGATCCACACGCAGCTGTCGCTTGCGTACATGACGGGCCTCCGATCTTTTACTCCCGCTACAACACGCAAGATGGCCGGGGTACCTGGGTCATCACCCGTGCCGCGGACCAGCGGAAGGTGCTGCAGGACGCAGAGACTTTTTCCAGCCATCGCAGCATCTTCTCCTCCATACTGGGTGAAAACTGGCCGATGATCCCGCTTGAACTGGATCCGCCTGCCCATGGCGTTTTTCGCTCACTACTCAATCCGCTGCTTTCGCCAAAGCGGGTGATGGCTTTGGAACCGGCTGTCCGCGAACGTTCGGTCGAGCTGATCGAAAGGATCGCCGCGTCGGGCACAAGCTGCGACGCCATGAAGGATTTTGCATTTCCTTTCGCGGTGAGCATCTTCCTTCGCTTCTGGGGCTGCCGGATGACCGACTCGACACATTTGTCGGCTGGGGGAAAGATCTGCTACACGGTAACGATGTGAAACGCCCGGCGGCGGCCCGGACGATCGTGGCATTCATCGACGAACTTGCAGCCATGCGGCGCGAGGAGGCGGTTGACGATTTCATGACCTTTATCGTGCAGGCACAGGTCGAGGGCCGCCGGCTGACGGACACCCAAGTCCGCGGCATCGGCGTGCTTGTCTTCGTCGCTGGGCTCGACACGGTCGCAGCAGCTATAGGCTTTGACTTGGCCTACCTCGCGCGCAACCTCAAAGATCAGCAATTGCTGCGGAGCGAACCGGACCGGATCGTGCTCGCGGCCGAAGAATTGCTGCGCGTCTATCCGACCGTTCAGTTGATCCGCGTGGCAACGAAAGATATCGACTTCGAAGGCGCGCCGATCCGGAAGGGGGACTATGTTTCCTGCGCCACCATGATTGCCAATCGTGACCCGGCGGAATTCGAATGCCCCAACACGATCGATTTGGAGCGGGAGGACAACCGCCACGCCGCCTTTGGCTATGGTCCCCACCGTTGCCTTGGCTCACACCTTGCCCGGCGGGAGATTGTCATTGGCCTGGAGGAGTGGCTGGCGCGCATCCCGGCTTTCAGGATCAAGAAGGGTACGGCACCCATAACCTTTGGCGGCCATGTGTTCGGGATCGAAAATTTGATCCTGGACTGGTCCTAGGCCCGCCCCGAGCCGGGGCACAGACAATGGAGGCAGCGCCATGCGCATCATCGTCCAAAATGCCAAATGCCAGGGTCACGCGCGATGCGCGGCGCAAGCGCCGGACATCTTCAAGCTTGATGACGAGGGTTACATCCTGCCTGGTGACATTGAAGTTGCGGAAGGGGAGGAGCTGCGTGCATCGCAAGGCGCGCGATCCTGTCCTGAACGTGCGCTGGAACTCGACCGTACACCGGCTGCGCGGGTTGAATAGGACCCCATTCAAGTCAGCACCTCAAGGCCGGAGACGCCCTCCTGGGCAGTTACACCTTAGGATCAAAACCGCCCATCAGTCGCCTGGGGCTGGAGAGGGACAACCTATTGAGGTTCCGCAACTAGCTAAGTCATTGATGACGCTGAGCTTTTGATTTTTTGATTTGTTAATGGATTCAAAAGGTTAGACGTTGTACCGTGCGTTGCGCGGAAGTGCCGTGTGGTTCCGTAGAGTTGAGGGAATTGAGCGAACAGGCCACGATGCAGCCCGGGATGCACGACCGCCTCACGGCGGTTCGCGACCTGCTGGGTTATTCCGAGCGCCAGACATATTTCGAATTGGCCGACCTTTCCCGGCTTCCGACGCTTCCGTATGTCGTTAGGCAGGCCCTGAGCGCTATGAAAATCCACGGCGTTTTCGCGCTCGAAGACGGTTTTCGGCCAGCGTCGCTCAAGCCCATCGTGTATCTCGCCAGTGCCGAATCTCCGGACGAAGTGGCCCACCTGCGCCGAGCGGTATGGAGCCAGGGGGTCGTGCCGTTCCTATTGATCGTCTGTGCGGACGAAGTGCTTGTCTGCGGTGGTTTCCAACCACCCGAAATCGCCCCTATCAAGGTGCGGCTCAACGGAACGGTTGCGGAATTGCCCGCCGCCCTTTTGTACTACAGCGCCAACCGGATCGCGTCGTCGTTGACTTGGCGCGACCTTGATATTCATCGGGATTCTAGTGTCGACAATCAGCTGGTCGATGCCATTGAAGCGCTGAACGTACTGGCCCAGAAGAACTTTCCCGTCCTGGAAGGGCATCAGAACCTCATCAACGCGGTGATCGGCAAGTTCCTCTACACATACGTGCTGGCGGACCGGGGCATCCTTGCATCGGCTTGGCTTTCACGGAAGCTGGCCGGCAACGACACCCCGTCGCTCCCGCCCTTCGTCGAAGCGATCTTTTCCGAAAATCCAATGACGACGTTCACGGGGCGTGGTCCGCAAGCGATGCGTTGGCCGCTTTCGACATCGTCGACGGCGCTATCAACGGCAGTGTCTTCAAGATAGAAGACGATCAGCGTGACCTGGTGACGGATGGCCTTTGCCGGCTGATCCATCGGGTGGTGCGTTGCGGCGACACCATCACGGCCGACGGTATCCAACACAGCTTTTTCAACGTGTCCTTTTCGATCCTGCGCACGGAAACGATCTCGGCCATCTACGAACGCTTCATCAAAATCGAAGACATTAAGCAGAAGCGGGATGACGGTGTGTTCTATACCCCACCGCACCTGGTGGACCACGTACTGGATCGGGTGGAGGCGGTCGTCCCGATCACCTCCGACTCCGAATTAGTCGATCCCGCAGCCGGATCGGGGCTGTTCCTAGTCGGCGCGTTCCGGCGGCTGATGGAACGGTATACGCCTCGCGAGGGCTGGAAACCTCGGGATATCCGGCTGGCCAAGGCACTGTTGCTCAAGGGCATCCATGGCGTCGAGTTGCACGCACAGGCCGCGAACGTATGTCGCTTCAGCCTTTATCTGACCCTGCTGGATTATGTCGGCCAAGCGACGATCGACGAGCTTGTAGAGGCGGCCGGCGACGAAAAATTCCTCCCCGACCTTTCGGACAACGTCGTTTCCGAGAGCGCGTTCGCCACCAAGTTTCTCGGCCGCAAGTTCACCCACGTTGTCGGCAATCCGCCATGGTCGGCCTCGAGCGGCCAGAAGGATCGCACTAATCGGGATCAGGGGCGCGGCGAAGAAAGCGCTGGCGTCGCGGACTTCCGGACGGCATTGAGCCTTGCGAACGTGCCCGTCGGTCAAGCAAGGTTGTCGGATCTTTTCTTCTGGCTCGCGATATTCAAGTTCGCCGCCGACGAGGCGACTGTTGCCATGATCCTTCCGGCCCGGTCGGTCATTGGTCGGTTGGCAGGCCCGTTCGCGCACGCGATCGGAAGTCGGACAACGTTGCGCTGGATAGGCAGCCTGTTTCATCTTCGCAGGAAGCTGTTCCCGGGCGTGGAAGCCTCCGCATGCGTGGTCGTGGTCACGAACCGCCAGCCGAAAGCCGATGACAAGGTCGCGGTTTACCGCCCGCTTCTGTCCTCGCTGCCCGGTGGCAGAACGAACGAGGTTTGGAGCTTGCTAGCCTCGGATTCCGAGGTTCAATATCAGAGGGCAAAGGATTTCGGGGTAGGCAAAAGCGGGTGGTTCACCCAAGCTATCCTGAGTGACTTCGATCGCCGCATGCACGACGCCCTGACGGTTTGGTCCAATTTCAACGACAAGACCTTGGCGCATTTTTTAGAGAATTCGGGTCTTGCGATGGGAAAAGGTCGCAGCGGTCAGGATGCCGGTGTTTCACGCCGTCCGGTAGCTGAAGGATCGGAAAAGTCCGTTCAGATCATGGCTTTGACGCAAGCTCAGTTGCGGAAGGTGACACCGAAATTCAGGGGTTACTTCGCAGGCGAGGTCATTCTTGTGCCGCGCAGCATGGCCCAGGCGCTCTATTTCAGCGAACCGGTGCTCTATCCATCGACCTTCAACGTGATCGTGAGGAAAAGCCAGGTAGCGGCGATGGAAGCGGACGAGTTCGCCAAGAGCATACCATTTCCTGTCGGGTTCGAAGCGGCGTTCCGTGCCTTTATCGATTCCGTCGTAGTACGGTACTTCGCGTCGATATACGGCGCCAGTTACCTTATGGATAAGGCTCGCTTCGAGAAGAACGATCTATTGGCAATTCCTTGCCCGTTCACGGACTGGTCGGACGAGAAGTTCCTAGCATTGGGCAATTCGACTCAGGTCGATACGGATATCCTCGACGCCATGGATGCCGGCAAAGACTTCAAAGCTGCCTTTTCCGAATTCAAGGAGTTCCGGCAATATTTCGCCAACGCCCAGTGTCCGGTAGGCAGTCAAAGGAACGTTAGCGAAGCCACGCGCCGCAGCTATGTCGATCGCTTGCAGGCCGAGCTCCGGGCGGCGGTCGGCAGGAGCTTGCCCATGAGCGTCGACATTCAGGCACAAGACGGCGAGGTCTTCCCGATTAGTATCCGGTTCGGAATACGCGGCGAGGAGTCCGTTCAGCCTCCGATGGGTAACGGCTTCATCGGCAACGCAGTAGTGATCCCGACAGTGGACGGTGATGGAGCCTATATCTTCAAGACTTCTGCTAGGAGCGCGTGGACCATCGACCAGGCCGTTACCGATGCCGCAACGCTAAGGCGGTCTCTTCGGAGTTGGGTCCAGTGAGCCGCTCGACATTGGGCGCCGTACAGAACGCTGAGTGGGCGGAGTTTCTCGGCAATGCCATAGGGGGGCTTCATGTCGCTGCCGACGAACTGAAGCTCAGGCGGGCTAAGTATGAAGCGAAAAAAGACTGGTTCCGCAAGGGCAAGGCCGGGATTCCGCAAGAAGAGGCGGTGAGCCGTGCCTTGGCGGACCTTTTCGCCTATCGCCGCGCCCAGCAAGCACTCTCCGACCCCGCCAACGGCGACGTCGATCTCCGTCACATCTCGATAGCTTGCGAGACCCCGCGGCCCCTGGATCCCGGCATCAGCAAGCAAGCCAAGCCCACCGACTACACGATCATTTTGATGCGGGAGTCCGAACTCGATTTGCGCATCGAAGCCAAGACCGTACTCGATGAGCGCGAAATCAAGGCGGAATATCTCGGGCTGCGGGGGCTGAAACGGTTCGATGACGCCAGCAATCCCTACACGATTTCTTCGTATGGGGGCATGGTCGCCTATGTCGTCGATCACGACGCCCCGACCTGGAGCACGAAAATATCGACCGCAGTGCTCGCCGAAATCGGCCAGGACCGAGCCAGTTCCATAGAGCTGGGGGCTCGCAAGCATCACGTCTCCAAGCATAACATCCCGGTCGCGACGCGAGAAATGACCGGCAACATCGAAGTAAATGTCGTCCACTTCGTGTTGGAGGTCGAGGCTTCGCCTTCCCGTCGGACGTAAATGGCGGTCGGCGCAGCTTCAATCGCTGTTCCTATGGCCTCCGGCCGGAGCGCAGCGTTCACCTGTTCGCACAGTGAGGATGCAGCTTCAGCATTGCGCTGGCCTGCGTGCGCTCAGCAGCTGCAAGAGCTCGGTTGGGTTGGAGAATTCACGAAGACACTCCCTTTCGTCACTTGTGAGGGCTTCAGACGGATGCCGCAATATCTGACCGGTATCGATGGCAGGGCCTGGATCGGCTGCTCCCGCTGTCTCAAAGTCTGCTCGCGCGAGGTCATGCATCATTACTGCGTCGGTGATGCGGGTGAAATCCTCAGCGTCTGCGAC
Organism: Mesorhizobium sp. M0909; assembly: GCF_040319515.1. Classification (NCBI taxonomy): domain Bacteria; kingdom Pseudomonadati; phylum Pseudomonadota; class Alphaproteobacteria; order Hyphomicrobiales; family Phyllobacteriaceae; genus Mesorhizobium; species Mesorhizobium sp. M0909. Next base: position 3,343 of record NZ_JAMYOA010000032.1, on the reverse strand, counting down.
GGCGAGGATACGATTTCGGTGGCGAGCTCAATCGCGTGGTGATGGCCGTCGACATACCGGCCTTTGCATTGGCTGCGGAGCCTGGCGTCCGCGTCTGCCCGACCCATGTTGCGGCCGGCCAGGTCGCTGCATGACTTGATAGGACAAACCAGGAGAACGGCACCATGTTTGCCCAGCACTATGCCCGGCTCAGCGCCGGCCAATGGCCCCAGATCGAGCTGGAGAGGAGGTTCGACCAGCATGTGCTTGCCTGTGTGCTTTCACGTGCGCTCAAGGAAATCGAGGCCGGCGAGGCGACGGCGACGGAGGCAACCGGCCTTTCGCGCGCCGAGCTGCGCGATGTCCTGGCCCGCAGTTTCCCTGCTATTTCTCTCAACGCGTTTGCCTTGGAAGAGGTGAGCGAGCCCGAGCCGGAGCTGGAGGAAGAACTTCTGCGCGGACTGCTGCTGGCGCATGCCCGGCCGGGCGACCCGGCGAGCGCCCGCTTCGCCAAGATCATCGCCCGGCGTGCCATGCGCAATGACCATCTCTGGCAGGACCTTGGCCTTTTTAATCGTACCGAGCTCGGCCGCATGCTCGCCTCGCATTTTCCGACGCTGGCGGCCGGCAACACCCAAAACATGAAATGGAAGAAGTACTTTTACCGCAAGCTCTGCGAGGCCGAAGGTTTTTCGCTGTGCAGAGCGCCCAGTTGCCGGGAATGCAATGATTTCGAAAACTGCTTCGGCCCGGAGGAAGGCGAAAGCCGCCTCACACGGATCAAGAACGGCATCGCCTTGGATTAAGAGCCGCTTTCGTCAGTCTTACAAGCGCCAGGGCTCGCGCCGCGCCATATGTCTCTTGTCGAATGGCGAACTGACGCCTTCGAGGATGCTGTGCCTGCTGTCCGATTGCTCGCGATGCTCGCTTCGGCGGGCGCCGTCATCATGGCGGTGCAGGACCCGACCCGCACCATCGCCGCCGAGCAACTGGTGTTCTCCGGGCCGTTGCTGCTTGCCTGCCTGGCCGGGCTCTATTCGGAGCGGGCCGGCGTCTTCGACACCGGGATCGAGGGCAAGATGCTGGCCGGCGCCTTTGCGGCGCCTCGGCGGCCGCGGTTACAGATTCGGCCCGGCTCGGCGTGGGCGCCGCCGTAGCTACCGCCGTGAATTTTCGACGATCTAATCGACGGGATGGTCAAGATGATGGGAAGTCACGCGGGTTTCACAAGTCCGGTCAATATCGGCAACCCAGCGAATTCACCATGCTGGAGCTTGCGGAACAGGTGCTCAAGATCGTCGGCGGGTCATCAAAGCTTGCTTTCCTGACGCTTCCGGGGGATGACCCGAAGCTGCGCCGGCCCGATATAAATCTCGCCGCGGCTGCATTGGGCTGGGCGCAGGCGTGCGGCTTGAAGACGGTCTGAAAGAGACGGTCGCCTACTTTAGGAAAGTGCTGGCATGAGAATCGCACTCCCGCTCACTTTTTTACGGCGTAACAGCCGGCGCGCGAAAAGAGATAAAGCTCAAGCACGTAGCGGCCGACCCGCGGAGGAATCCTGTTCGGTACGCCCCGCTCGAAGCACTTGTCGCTTTTTCGGCCAGCGCACGCACTTGGTAGGCAATTCGACAATGAGACAATCTGATGAATATCGCGATGATCGGCACCGGCTATGTCGGCCTTTTTCGGGAGCCTGTTTTGCCGAGTTCGGCTTCAAGACCTGCGTCCAAGAACCCCGACCTCGTCGCGTGATTGAAATCCGGCGTGATCCCTATTTGCGAGCCGGGGCTCGACGATCTGGTCGAACGCAATGTGCGCGAGGGGCGGCTGTCCTTTACCACCGACTTGGCGGGGACGGTGCCTGTTGTCGACGTCATCTTCATTGCGGTCGGCACACCGTCCAGGCGCGGTGACGGCGAGGCCGATCTGCAATATATCTTCGCCGCCGGGGACGAGATCGCCGCGGCGATGAAGCCCGGCACGGTCGTCGTCATCAAGTCGACGGTGGTGGTGGGCACCAATGCGGCGGTGCGCGACCATATCCGCACGGCAAGAACCGGCGTTCCCTTCTCGGTGGTGTCGAACCCGGAATTCCTGCGCGAGGGCTCGGCGGTGGAAGATTTCATGCGGCCGGACCGGATAGTAGTGGGAGCGGAGGACGAGCTCGGGCGCGAGATCATGCGCCGCATTTACCAGCCACTTCACCTGCGTGGGACGCCGATGATCACGACCTCGCTCGAAAACGCGGAGATCAGCAAATATGCAGCCAACGCCTTCCTCGCCATGAAGGTGATCTTCATCAACCAAGTGGCGGATCTGTGAGAGACGGTGGGCGGCAATGTTCAGGAGGTGGCGCACGCGATCGGCATGGACAAGCGCATCGGCCCGAAATTCCTGCATGCCGGGCCTGGCTTCGGCGGCTCATGCTTTCCGAAGGACACGCGCGCCTTCGCCGCCACGGGCCGGCGCTGGGACGCGCCACAGGGGCTAATCGAACAAGTCGTGGCCATCAACGAGGCGCGCAAGCATGCGATGGCGCCGCGTGTGGTCAAGGCGGCGCAGGAGGGGGGGCTCCACGGTCGCCGTGCTCGGCATGGCTTTCGAGCCCAATACGAACGATATCCGCGAGGCGCCGGCGCTCGACATCATCGCGGTCCTTCAGGAAGCTGGGCTGACGGTCAGAGCGCACGACCCGGCGGCGATGAAACTGCGGCGAAGGTACTTTCGAGGGTCGATTGGTACCATTCGGCCTATGACGCGGTGCGGGGCGCCGGTGTGACTGTGCTCATCACTGAATGGAATGGCTACCGGGCGCTCGACCTGAAGAAAGTCTCTGAACTTATGGGCGGCAACATATTCATCGACTTGCGCAATGTCTTTGCTGCAAGCGATGTCGAGGGCTCCGGCCTTGTCTATCAATCGGTCGGGCGCAGCCCAACACGAGATATGATCAGAGAGAGGCGGCTGAGATACGCGTGGGAACCGTCGCCTTAACTGGATATGAAGCTCGGTTGATTTTCACGAGAACTTCTGTGGTTGCCTTCCATGATACAAGAGGTTCCGAGTACGTGTGCAGCTGATCGAGTGCGTTCTTTTGTAAGATCTTTGAAGCGGCATTTCTGAAGCCGCTGGCCGGTATGTGATCTGCGGATTCGGTCCAAATCTGAGTTTCGGACGAACCACGCTCCGCCTTGTCCGATTTCCAACAATGTCGGATACGCTGCGTAGTAGAGTCAGCTCTATCAGCTTGGTTAACCGTTTTCTTGTTTGGCACGGAAAATGCGGGGTCATCCGCAAACGCGTCACGGACTGAGGAAACATCGTCCCATGCTTACGCTCACCGAAAATACCGACGCTCCGGATC
>NZ_JAMYOA010000031.1:0-51132 GCF_040319515.1 Mesorhizobium sp. M0909 | reverse complement strand
GCCCGCGGCCAAGCGGAAAGCTGTCGCTCGCCTGAAGGAAGGCTTCGGGATGAGCGAACGGCGGGCGTGTAAAGCCATCGGCTGTCGCCGCATGACGGTTCGCTACGAGACCAGCAGGCCGGACGACCGCGAGGTTCGCGAGCGGATGAAGGCGATCGCGCAGGAGCGTCGCCGGTTCGGCTACCGGCGTCTTCTCGTGATGCTGCGGCGGGAGGGCCTGGTCGTGAACCACAAGAAGCTGTTCCGGCTCTATCGGGAGGAGAAGCTCGCCGTTCGCCGCCGTGGCGGCCGCAAACGGGCGATCGGGACCAGGGCGCCGATGCTGGTGCCGCTGAGGCCCGACGAGCGCTGGTCGCTCGACTTCGTATCGGACCAGCTCACCGACGGGCGCCGCTTCCGCATCATGGCCGTCGTCGACGACTGCACGAGAGAGTGCCTGGCACTCATCGTTGATACGTCTCTCTCGGGCATGCGGGTTGCCCGCGAATTGGACCGGCTCATCACCGAGCGCGGCCGGCCGAGGATGATCGTCAGCGACAATGGCAGCGAGTTCACCTCGAACGCCATCCTCGCCTGGGCGGATCAGAACCGCGTCGAATGGCATTACATTGCGCCCGGCAAGCCGATGCAGAATGGCTTCATCGAGAGCTTCAACGGCCGACTGCGCGATGAACTGCTCAACGAGACGCTGTTTACCTCGCTGGCTCAGGCGCGCGTCGCCATCGCCCTGTGGCGCGCCGACTACAACACCGCGCGGCCGCACTCCCAAATCGCCTGGCAGACACCGGCCGAGTTCGCCAGCACCTTCAATCCGCGACGGTCGCTCGCGCTGCGCTATGCCAAAGGCTCCGCGCCAGCGCCCGTCGCTTCACCCGCCCAGCAGGGCACAACCCACGCCGGAAACGAACTCAAAACTGGATAGAAACTGGGGGCAACGTCAAACACTTTGCGATCGTTAGGGTTCGTCGCCTTCGCCTTGAGCAGTCCCCTTCGGCAGATAAGCGGACCGGATTCTTGGTGATCGGAAAATTGATGCCGTCTCATAGTCGGATGACCAGTCCAAACCGCGACGCATGCCATCAAGTCAAGGCAGGGGATCAGGTGGCTTATCCTCGTGGAGGCCGGAGCAGGCGCCGGTTTTCACGTAAGTCTCGAACTGCTTGGCGAAGAGCCGGTCCGTCGAGTTCGCAGGATCCCCGAACAGGAACCGGCTTGCATTGGCCCACTTGAGCCCCTTGCCCGCCGCGTACTTACAGGCCTTCTCGAGGCGTTCAAACACCGAGAGTGGCTGGCCGAGGCACATAGTGCGACCCGTCGCGATTTCACAAGCTGTTATTCCCGTTCCAAGATAGGGGATTTTCTTGATTCCTCTTTCGGCCAGCCCCGTGGTTATTTTCATGAAGGTCTCGCCCCGCAGAATTTCGCGGCGAAAGAACTCGACCGCCTGCTTCTGGCTTTCCAGCTCCTCTGCGTCCCCGGGAAGCGCCATCCCCTCCTCCTCGAACATGCGCTGCTCCCGCTCGCGTTGGCGCACCAACTCGGCCAGTGAGCGGTCGAGTTGCACTATCCCTACAACTATCTCGCCAGTGGTGGTGCGCTGCAGGTCCGCAACCGCTTTCTCACGGGCCTCGGCGCGAGCCTGTTCCGATGCCTGCGCGACGAGCGCTTCTGCGTCCGGAGTGGTCTCGAGGGCGCTCTGTGATTCGTTTCTGGCTTGCTCGCGTATGCGATCGAACTCTTCCTGGTATTCAGCGAGAAATTCGCCGAGGATCAAGTCCGAGCGCGAAAAGTCAGCCGGAGGCTGATCGCGCAAGCTACTCGCCATTCGCAACTCTTGCTCTCGAGCTTGCTCGGCCCGTTCGCGCAGCCGCTGGTCATACTCGGCCTTATTCCGATTGAATTGAGCTACCAATCCGGATTTGTAGGCTGCTACGAGCTTTTCATTCAGCGCCGGGTTGGAGCTGCAGACCTTCATTCCGCCTTCGCAGAGAGTACCGATTGGAATCTGCCCAGCATCGGTGTTCCGGGGCGCGTGGTATGGTCCCCAGCGCACGGGCGCCAATGCCTTGTCGAAGGTGAACTCTACGAAATAGTCGAACTCGCAGTTGCTACCCTGAAAGCTATACTTCGTAGTGACCCGCGTGCTATTGGCTCTGGCGTTGAGATTTTCGAGCCGAACCGCCTGCCACGGATAATCCCGCGTAGCATGGTCGAACGGGATTCCGAGCGGATGCCCGTTAGCGAAAAGCTGAACCTTGGCGTCATGCTCAACATGGTTCGCGATGTCCACCCGGATATAGCCGTAGTCCGCCGAGAGCGTGGGACCAGGAAAAGTGCAGAGCAAGAGAGGCAAGAGGAAAACCCGTAGATAGTTCATGGCCTTCTCCGCACGCACAGAATGGCCACGTAGTGCCCCCGGCTCCAGAGTTCTTCACCGAAGTCCTGCAGAATCTCGAGCTCGTCCCGGCCAGACAGTGAGTTCCGGTACTCGAAGTAGCTCGCTATGTCGGCCAGCGACTCTTCCATGCGAGCCTGCACGCCGGAGCCCGCGCCCGCGCAGAGCTGCGGCAGGGTGCGCTGCCAGCGGGCAAGGCTAGGGTGCAAGAGTAAGAGATCATGGGGGCGGTCGCATACCGCCTGCTCAACGAAGGACCGCTTTTCGGCGAGCCGGGTAGCGAGGGCGGAGTCGAAACTCGAGCGGGCTGAAGATGGAGCGAGCTCAAGCGCGGCGTTGACCGCACTTGCCTGCTCCGTTACTACACTGCGGGCGAGCGTGCACGCGCCAGCAATTAGGGCCGCCCGTGCCCAGGTTGAGTTGCGATAGCTCTCATCGCGCTGCAGCTTTGTCGCTACGGACTTCGCCAGAGAGTCGGCCACCTCCGGGTCAAGCTCAGCTTGAAGCTGTTCGCTTATACGGCGGCGTTCGGTCATCGTATAAGTCTTTGTCTTAAGTTGAGCTGCTTGGCCTGCGAGCTCGACATACAACTGCAAAAGCTCAACCCGCTGGCGCGGCGCTGGACCACGACCTATTAAATATGCCGGCAGCCGGCGGAGGTAGTCAGCGTATTGTTCCCGGGCGGTTTCAGAGACCTCCGGATTGCGGCTCGCCATTTCGACGATATCGAGAGGGCCGCCGGGCTCGGGAAGGAAGATTTGATTCCAGTACGCGGCAAGATCCATAGAGCGCCGAGACAAACCCGATAGTACCCCATCCACACCGTGCAAAAGCTTATTGTTGTCGTCGGTAACCTCGTTGGGGATGGTGTCGAGCTGCTGGATGATCTCCTTGGCAGACTGAAGCTCGGCGCGAACAAGGCGGTCGGCTCTCTGGTCCGGCTGGTGGACGGCCGCGGGCAGCTTGTCGACGGCCTGCTTCATCGCGCGCACGCGCTTCTCGTTTTGAGCCAGAGCATCCTCAGCGGCGCCGCAGGCTCGCACGCGGTCGACCTGAGCCTGCTCGATCTTCCGCTCCGTTTCGGCGGGCCCTTCGGCCTCGGAGATTAGCAGCTCACCGGCGCCTGAGCATGCTGAAAGCGACTCCTCTAACACTGACGCCCAGGCAGCACCGGGCAGCAGCAGAAGGGCGCAAACCACCCAGAACTTTCCGGTCAATGGCCTCATGGATCGTGATCCAGCTCCGGGAGCCGGCGCAGCACCGACGAAAACTCGCCAAAGGTCGAGGCGACGCGAGTTTGGATAGCATCGAGGAGGCCATCTTCTGCACCGGGACCTCCCTCCCCGAAGATCTCCATTGATTGGTAGACCAGTATGAAGAACTCGTCGCTCAAATCCGCCTGCCCGATCTCGGCTTGGGCTTCGCCGATGATCGAGCGAACCGACTCCTTCTCTGTCGAGTAGGTTTGCAACAACGCCTGCAGAGCTGACAGCGCAGACAAGTTCTCGCGGGCCGAAGCGACCAAGAGCGAAATCGAAGTCCGGCTAACGTGGACCGAGGGCGCCTTGGGCAGGCTGGTGATTGCAGCTCGTAGGTTCATCGAAAAAGCATTGGCGTCGAGATCGAAGAGGTTCCGATAAGCATCTAGAAGGGGCAGGCGTGGATCGCGCGAGCGTTGCTTGGCCAGTTCGATTGCCTGCCAGAGCCGCCTCTTTTGCTCGGCGTTGCTGGCCTGTAGTGCAGCAACGCGCGCGCTCACGAAGTTCGCCAGCCATCTCTGGAGGTTGGCCTTGCTCTGAGCGTATGCGCTCAGTTTGCCCAGATACTTATCGGGGGACTCGGAAGTAATGCTGGCGAGCTGAGCGGAAACCTCGTCCACGTTCATTGTATCGCGCGCGAAGCGGACGCGCAGGTCCATGAGTTGAAGCGCTTCCGCTTGCCGAACGCGCAGGCGGGCGAGACCAGAGCGCACGAAAGCCTCGGCAAGGCGATAGATCCGGTCCGAACCGCTGATTGTATGCAGTTGGTTAACAGCGTCGTAGTACTCGCTATCGGACAGCTGTACGGTAGCGGGAAAAGCAAACGCGTACAGCTCAGGGCCGATGTCCAGAAAACGCGGACGAGTCTGGCGCTGTAGCTCAGCCCACTCCTGAGGCAGAAAGACGATGAGCGACTTCGCCTCCTCGGAACGGCCCGAGGTGAGTAGAGAGTCGACTGCATGCTCAAGGTCCCCAAAGAGACGTAGGGCTTCAAGCGTTTCCTGCCGGGCTTTGTTGGCCTCATTGGAATTGGGCGCGGCAAGGCGAACCATCTCGAGCGCCACCCGTAGTCGCAACCCGCGCTGCCGATCGGCAGTTGCGGGCTCGAATGCACCGGCGAGAGCCTCCGAGGAGGCGAAGGCGGTCCCGCTCGCGATATTGGATGCTTTTAGAACGCGTAGCGTATTCCCGAGCTGAACGATCTTTTTGTTTCTCTTCTCAAGGCTGTTCTCAGGTGAGTCCGAACGGATTGCGCACTCCAGGGTGCCGGGTAGGGAAAGTATAAGGCTAGCCTTCGCCGGGCTAACCATCCCAAAGCGGCTCAGGTTGAGTCCGCATGCCTTGGTCTTTCTCTGCAAATAGCGGCCTGGTGCAACGGGATGGGAGTCGAGGCGACACGCCTTGTAGTTCTGGATCCCGCATTCCTCATCGGGTGCAGTAATTGTTCCGGTGATCAGATAATTGGCGGTGCAATCTCCCGAATCCGCCAGCTCGAAAGCGGAATAGAACCGCATCGTTGCGGCATAAATAGCTTCGCGTACGCTCGGCTCCAACTCCTTTTGTTGCTCAGCGGTGAGTGGCCCCCGTGCCCGGTGGTTCAGGTAGTTATAAATTGTTGATTCGAGCAGCTCCCGTCTCCTTTCTGCGGTATCGTACTTGGCAGCGGCCCGCGCGCATGCAGCATCATCCCCCCCAAAATCTTCTCCCAGATAAACGCTTGTGACGTACTCGCGCAATTGGCGGGTACAGATGCGGTAACTCTCGATTCCGCATTTCTCTTCACGCAGTTCTTCGCGAAGCACGCCGTGACTGGGATGCTCGCAATCTAAATATTCAAGAAAGAGGAACTCGGACTGACAAATTCCGTCGGCCAATACGGGCGACGGTGCCAAAAAAGCCAGAAGGAGTAGCGTACGCGCCAACACGGAAATGCAGTCGAACCAAGGCCAAGCATCGCTGTAGCAAAAGCGTTTCGCGAAGTGTCTGCTTTCCAGTCTTGTACAAAGGGGCTTTTCGAATAGGCGCACTGCCATCACCCTAGTCCCAAGCGTCGCTAACATCTATAGCACACACCACGGTAATGAAATGCACGAGTTCGACGCCACGTGATAGCTCCAAGGGCGTGGTCGAGCGCTGCCACACGGGTTTGTATGCCTTGAACGCACTACGCGCCTACTAACCGCGGCAGACCATTTCCGGAACAGTCTGGATCGCGCCAACTTCCCGACCTCGGCACGTCAGCACGGTCGAGTCGGATGGCGCGGTATGAAGGCGGCAGAAGAGGGAGGGTATCTGCCACTGGAGGTGTGTCGCTCAGAGCAGGGCGCGACATTCAAAGCTGATCAAAGAGATCTGACGTCGCTATGGGCTTTGACGGTGGTTCGGACGATCATCGGCTATACGGAGTCCTGCTGCTTGAGTTCCATTTTGCCACAGCCTAAAGCTGACTGCGCCGAGAAGATCGTCGCGAGCGTGATCCCATTGGCGATCAAGACCGGTCCGATTGGGTCCACATCTAGGAGGAGATACCGCTCAACCTCGGAGACCCCGGCCTTGGTAAGACGCAGCAAGTTCCCTTCGATCTCGCTGATGCCATCACGCTCAAGTGCCTCGATCATCGCCCGCCACTCGAAATATCGCGGGCGAGCCGGATGGTTGCGAGGATCGTCTTTTCCATGAATGCGCTCAAGTAGCCAATAGCGGGCATCCCTATCGCTTGAGCGGATGGCCCGGGTGGATCATGCTGGCAAAGGCTAGACCAGGGCGATCCGCCGACCGCACAGCGCCTTTCGTGAAGCAGACGCGTTCGTAGCGGCGCAGGACGGGCGCGAGGTCGCGTCGATTGCGCCCGGTGATGACGCGGTCGCGCTCGCGCAACTCGGAGGGCACATGTGTGATCTCGAAGCGCTCGGATTCGCGCGGATAGATCGATCCACCGAGCAGTTCGAAGCCTTTCAGAAAAAAGGATCGAACGAAGTAGGGCTGGAGGCGGCGGGCCTCGGCCTTTCCCATTTCTTCTTTCACCGCGAAGAGACGCTCTGGACTCATGCTTTCCTGAGCGAGCGCGTTACGATTGACGATAGTTAAGAGGTGCTCTCGGTCGAGGGCGTTGTCGATCGTCTGACTCTAGACGAGCGCGCACCTCCGGCTGGTCACCGTAGCGAATTGCTTCCAAAACAGCATTTCCTTGAGGCTGTTGCCTTTAAAGACTTCTCCGAGGACATTGAACACTTGCCCTTTGAGGGCTTCGCTCACCACGCGAAGCTTTTCTAACAGGCGGAAATAAACATCGCCCTCGCGGGTCTCCTTGGCGACAAGATTCCAGAGATGACAAACTTCTTGTTGACCAATGCGGTGGATATGCCCGAACCGCTGCTCAAGGCGGTTTGAGTTCCACAGCAGACCGTAGTTCACCTTGAGGTGAGCGTTCTGAAGGTTGATGTCTTCGCCGGCGGCATCCGTGGCGACGAGTAGACGGATTTCGGGGTCAGAGCGTTAGAGCGCTTCGGCCTTGCGGCGGTCATCGCGATGATCGCCACCATGAATCACCACGATAGCGTCATGGCTGCCAAGCACACCTGCTATTTTCTCATGCAGGTAATTCAGTGTGTCACGGTGCTCGCTGAAGATGATGATCTTGTGCATCCGCCCGCCGGCGTCGTGCATCTTGGGTCGTTCTGAAGGATGCGCGATAATTCGTCCCACTTGCGATCCTTACCAGAGGCGACGAGGGCCTTGGCCTGCTGTTCGAGGATTTGCAGACTTCCGATTTCATCCGCCAACTCGGCTATGGTGCGCGAAGCGGTAGCCTGATCAACAAGTGTTTCTTCCAAGTCCTCTTGTTCCTCGGCGTTGAGGTCGTCATCATCTTCGGCAAGGGTCTCAGCGAGGATTTGTTGGCCACGCATTCCCACCTGCTCGACACGGAGGCGGCGTTCGAGGCGTTCTCGACGGCGATCAGCGACTGGAATATGGCCTCGGGGCTGGAAGCGAGACGGCGCTGAAGGGCAGTCAGCGCAAATCCTACTGAGCCTTTGCGCTTGCCGTCGAGGTGGTCGGCCTTGCCCATCTCTGTCTTCACATATTCGGTTACCGCTTCGTACAGGGCCGCTTCTAGATCAGAGAGCTCGTAGTTGACGGTATACGCGCGTCTCTCCGGGAAAAGGGGGGTGCCATCAAACTTGACCAACTTCTCCTTCACCATGCGGCGGATGAGATCTGAGCTATCCACCTTGTGGACGCCATCGCGAAACTTTCCGTAGAAGCGGTCGGAGTCGAGGAGAGAGAGGAACAACTGGAAGTCTTCCTCCTTGCCATTGTGAGGCGTGGCCGTCATTAGCAGCAGATGGCGCGTTTGCGCTCCAAGCTGTTCGGCCAGCTTGAAGCGGCCGGTCTTCTCTAGCTTGCTTCCGAAGAAGTGGGCGGCCAGCTTGTGAGCTTCGTCAAAAACCACCAAGTCCCAGCCAGCAGCGCACAGTTTTCTTTGCAGTTCTGGTCTGCAATCACGAACTGGTATGGCGTGGCGCATTGTGCATATCGTTTACTGAAATGTTGTAGCTTTCCTATGGCACTATTCGGCAGCTTCATTGCACAACGCGCGTGCTCGAACTATCAATAGAGGACTTACTTCGATATTCGCTCGGCATTTCTTCTTTGAAGCTGTCCTACGCCGTTCAAGTTATTGGACACCAGTCGGGAAAACATTGGGATATGTCGACGGGAAAGCAGTAGTCGATTGGATTTTTGGACAACCCCATAGACCGGAAACGAACCTAGGCATAGAACTCATGGCAGTACCGGTTCAAAACCACCCGTCAGCCGACTCGGCCTTACCGAAGACAACCTGTTGAGGCTCACAGCTAGTGCCATGTCACAAGAAGGCGTATGCTTGGCCCTTTAAGGAGCCAGCATGAAAGTCCCAGATTTGCCACGTCTTGAGAACCTGGACGAAGCGGAAGAGGCAATTGCTCAACGAGAGAGACTGACACGCGTAAAGGACTTCCTGGTCCTGCAGGGCGCGGAGGAAGAATTGGTCAGTGCGGTCGAGGAAGCTATCGATGACATTAAGCAATGGATTGACCCAGAGCTAGAGGAGCTAATTGAACGAGGAGGGGGGCGGTCGGGAACGGCCTAGACCAGTTCCTCGGTTTTTTTGTCGTAGCATTGTGATGAGCAGCTCCGATCCCCACTCGGTGCGAACCGCTATCTACGGCGCTACCGGCTACACCGGCCGCCTGGTCGCGCGGCACGCTGTGACGCTGGGCCTTCAACCTACGCTAGCTGGCCGCAATGAAGAGCGGGTTGCGAAACTGGCCAGTGTGTTGAACTGTCCTTCGCTGACGTTCCCTATCCGCTCGGCCAGCCAACTGAGTGATTGCCTGCGCGGCTTCTCAACGGTGCTGAACTGTGCTGGCCCGTTCTCGCAGACGGCCAGACCCATGATGGAAGCCTGTATTGCTGCCAAGGCTGACTACCTGGACATCACCGGCGAGATCGACGTCATCGAATGTGCTGCGTCATTGAGTGACCGGGCGAAGCAAGCTGGCGTGGCATTGATTCCGGCCGTGGGATTCGATGTCGTCCCCAGCGATTGCCTGGCCGCCATGCTCGCCCAACGCTTGCCCGGCGCGCAGCGACTCGAATTGGCATTCACCACCTTGGGCGGCATGAGCCCGGGCACTACCAAAACGATGATCGAGGCACTCCCATCAGGTGGCCGCGCCCGCATCGACGGCGTAATTCGCCGTGTTCCCACCGCCTGGAAGACAATGGAGGTGCCGTTTCGCCACGGCAAGCTGATGGCCATGTCGATTCCGTGGGGCGACGTCGCCAGCGCCTATTACTCGACCGGAATTCCCAACATCGAGGTCTATACCTCGGTGCCGCCCACGCAAATCGCTCGCATGCGTCGAATGCGCTTCGCCCTACCCCTGCTCGGTATTTGGCCGCTGAAAACGCTGGCCATGGAATGGGTCGAGCGTAACGTGAAGGGACCTTCGGACGAGGTCCGCGCCACAGCGCGCTCGTCTTTGTGGGGGCGTGTCACGGACGCATCGGGCAACTCCGTTTCGGCGACCATTGAAACGCTCAGCGGGTATCATCTCACTGCGCTGACGGCCGTCGCGGCAATGCAGCTCGCGATTGCGCGCCAGGTGCCACGAGGCTTTTCGACCGCCAGCCAAGCGTTCGGCCGCGAGTTTATCCTCAGCTTCCTTGACACCGACATCCAGTGGGCCGCCGAATGACAACGAAAGGGCGCGCTACCTCCCGACCAACTCTGAGAAGGCACACCCGCTTCGGCAGCGTCCTCTCAGCCTGACATGAGCTTCTGAATTTCGGACCAAACATCGGAATCGGCGGCGAACCAAGCCGTCCTATCGGCTGAAAATTGGTGGGAAAATTCATGGCGATTTCGTCCGCCTGAAACGCCGATTCTTTCCAGCGGCTCGCTTCCGTAGTGCTTCCGCGCAGAGTCATGGCAGACTGCCAATCGGCATAACCCTTTGAAATCGTTGGCGCACCCGACAGGATTCGAACCTGTGACCTCTGCCTTCGGAGGGCAGCGCTCTATCCAGCTGAGCTACGGGTGCCTTCAGGATCGGCGATCCGGAAAACGAACCAGCCGGTAAACCGGCCAGCTCCGGCTTCTTAGCGGAAGCCGGGCCGGGCTTCAACGGGCAATCGCGGACGGACTCACGTTGCCGTAGCGGCCCCTGGGATAGATACCTGTCCCGTCCGGCGGCCGCGGCTGCTCATGCGGTCACGGTAAGCACCGCCTTGCCGCTGATGCTGCGCTGCCGCAGCGCGTCGAGGGCGTGGCCGACGTCCCGCCACGGCACGGTCAGGACCACGCGCGTTTCGAGCCGGCCGGCTGCGATCAGCGCGAGCAGCGAGGCGATGTCGGCGCCAACCTCCGGACCGGACGTGTAGTAGGCGAAGGTCTGAAGCCGCGCGCCCTCATGACCCGGCACGAACTGGCGGAAGCCGATGGGCGTGAGTTCGCCGCTGCTCGAGCCGAAAATGACGACGGTCCCGCCAGGCGCCACCCGTTCGATCGCGTGTGCGAGGCTATCGCCGCCGACCGATTCGGTAATCAGCGAGAACAGTCCTTCGGCCAGCTCGATCGTTTCGACGACCCGCTCGGCTCCCAGGCCGCGGAGATCCGCGGCATGCCGGGAGGCGGCGACCGCCGTCACCGACGCGCCCTGCCGGCGGGCGAGCTGGACCTGGAAACGGCCGACCGCGCCGCTTGCGCCGGTAATCAGGACCCGCTGGCCGGCCAGCTCGCCGCCGAGGCGCAGGGTCCGCAGCGCGGTCGTGCCTGCGACAGGGACAGTGGCGGCGGCAACGAAGCTGACGTCGTCCGGCAGGATGGCGAGGTGGTCGGTTGGAACGGCGACATTTTCGGCCCACCCCGCCTCGTCGACCAGAGCCGCAACGCGGGCGCCGACGGCCGGCCCGGAGCCATCGGCCGCGGCGCGCTCGACAATTCCGGCGACGTCCTGGCCAGGCACCCAGCCGTTCGGGCGGATGTTGAGCAGGCGCAGTTCGCCGCGGTTCAGCGAGACTGCGCGGACCGAGACCAGCGCCTCGTGCGGGGCGGGCTCGGGCTCGCCAAGCTCGGCGAGCCTCAACCCGGCGGCGCTGTCGAGAGAGGTGACTAAAGCGAGCATGGCGTCATGCCTCCTTGCTGCGGCGTGCCATGCCTCGGACGTGCCCGGCTTGGCGGGACAGGCGCGGGGCGGAGGGTCTCGGAGCCCAGCCGCACGTCGACGCAGCGGGCCGCCAAGCCGTCGCCGTCTCCGATGGCCGCTGACGATGCGATCCACCGCCCGGTCTCTCAGCACGGCCGCCGGGCGTCTGAACAATCTTTCTCATCGTCTTTGCAGGCTCCTGACCCATTCGCGGTCGGAGCCTATCGACTTTGCCGATGGAATAATTTAGCTATCATGTCATATGATCGCTAAAATCAGTCAAAATGAGACAGCCGCTTCGCTACCCCTGGCCGAATTTCAATCCCGATGACGTCCTTGCACCGGCAATTGCCGTGCGCGTCGACGTTCCCGAGACCAGGGCGGAGGTGCCGGACCATCGCCACCGCAAGGCGCAACTCGTCTTCGCGCTGGGAGGTGGCGTCACATGCCGCGTTCCCAGCGGCCTGTGGATGGTGCCGCCTCATTGCGGGGTGTGGATTCCGGGTGGCATGCAGCACAGCAACGTCGCGACCGCCAATGCCCGGATTTTTTTCGTCTATATCGAACCGGGAGCCACCGACCTGCCGGACCGGTGCTGCACGCTTTCGATCTCGCCGTTGCTGCGCGAGCTCATCATCGAGCTGGCGGATCGCGGTGAGGACGATGATAGGAGGGGCGAGCTCCTGACCAGGGTACTGCTATCCGAACTGCCGCGCATGCCTGTCCAGCAGCTACATTTGCCGATCTCGTCCGAGCCGCGCTTGAGGCGCATCGCCGCGGCGCTGGCGGAAGATGCCGCCGACCGAAGCACCCTGGCGGAATGGGCCAATCGCGTCGCGCTCAGCGAGAGCAGTCTCGCACGTCTCGTGGTCAAGGAGACAGGGCTGACCTTCGGGCGCTGGCGCCAGCAATTGCACTTGATCGTCGCGATGCGCGAGCTGGCCTCCGGCGCCAGCGTGCAGCAGGTTTCGGCCGATCTCGGCTATGAATCGGTCACCGCCTTCATCACCATGTTCAAGAAAGCGCTTGGCAAGCCACCGGCAAAGTATCTCAGCAGTGTCGCGCAAAACGGCGGTTCTGCGTTTGTCGCCTGATGAGCCCCCGATCCGCCGCCCACCCGGACGTCAACCCTCACTGCTGCTCGGCATACAGCAGCCGCGTCGTCGCATTCGCCGTCGCCGTCGACAGGCTGCGCTGGATCAGCGCCTCGACGTGGTCGTTGCGCTGGCGCGCGCTGTCGGCGCCCATCACCACGATGATCAGCCTGTGCCCGTCTGCATTATAGGAGGTAACGATGTTGAAACCCGAAGCTCTGATGTAGCCGGTCTTGATGCCGTCGACGCCGCGCACCCGGCCGAGCATGTCGTTGTGGCCGCGCACCAGCCTGCCGCGGAACATGAAGTCGCTGTCGGAGAAATAGTGGAAATGCTGCGGGAAGCGGGTGTGCAGCGCCATACCGAGCACCGCCATGTCACGCGCCGTCGTGTGCTGGTCGCCATCCGGCAGGCCCGAGGCGTTGCGGAAGACGGTGCTGCTCATGCCGATCTGGCGCGCCTTGGCGGTCATCATGCCGGCGAACGCCTCTTCGCTGCCGCCGAGATATTCGGCAACGGCGACCGCCACGTCATTGGCCGACTTGACGACGATGGCGCGGATCGCCGAATCGACGTCGATCGTCTCGCCGCGCCTGAACCGCAGCTTGGTCGGCGGCTGCCGCGCGGCGTAGTCCGACACCGGAATTTGCGTCTCCTTGCTGATCCGCCCCGACTCCAGCGCCTCGAAAAGAAGGTAGAGCGTCATCATCTTGGTCAGTGACGCCGGATAGCGTGGCGCCGTGGAATTGACCTCGAACAGCGTCTTGCCTGTGCCGGCGTCGATGACCATCGCGGCATATTTCTGCGGCGGCGCCGGCACGGCCAGCACGCTGTCGGGCGGCGTCACCGTCGTGCAGCCGGCAGCAAACAGCAGCAGCGCCAGCACCGCGACGTAATTGTGAATGAGCGGAAAGAAGCGCAAGGCGGACAAGTCGGTTCCGAAGGCAGGCTGTTTCTGAGACGAGGCGAAGCTATCTTACCGCAAAGGCACAGTCCATTTGGTTAATATCGGTCGGGGCCTGGATTGGTGCCCTGTCCACAGGCCAACATGGCCGCTGTGCCGAGCCGTCTGATGAGAATTGCCGGCCATCACGCTTGCGCAACCGGCGACGAGTGGGCTTTGCTGGCGCCGGCAGAATCGGTAGGTGCACATGGATACGGTCACGATCACGGCAAAAGGCATTTCGGTATCGGTCGATCTTGCCGTCGGCCATCTCGCCGATATGGCGGTCGATATCGATGGCCGCCGGCTTAAGCCGCTGCATCGCGCACCCTGGGTCGGCGAGCCGCGCGAGACGCTGCCGAAAGATCTGCCTGAAGGTACGGTCCACCTGTCCGGCGATTTCCTCTGCGCGCCGTTCTCGATCAGCGACGTCGAAGCGGCACCTTTGCATGGCTGGCCGGCCAATAGTCGCTGGGACGTCGTCGACAGCGCGGCAACGGTCGATGGCTGGCGCGCCGTCTTGCGGCTGCAGCGCCGGGTCATGGGCGCAACCGTCGACAAGATCCTGATCGTGCGCGACGATGATCCCTTTCTCTATCAGGAGCACGTCTTTTCCGGCGGCGCCGGCGCCATTCCGGTCGCCCACCACCCGATGATGGTAATGAAGGCCGGCGGCAGGCTGGCGTTCTCGCCGAAGCGCCTTGCCGCGACGCCGAACGAGCCGCCGGAGCCCGATCCGGCCCGCGGCCGCTCTTTGCTCGCCTACCCGGCGCGCAGCACCGACCTGACGCGCTTTCCCGCCGCCGACGGCGGCACGATCGACCTGACCGCCTATCGCATGGACCAGCTGCGTGAGGACTTCGTCACGCTGGTCGAGGCCGACCATGGCGGACCGGGCTGGACCGCGCTGGCGCGCCAGGTGGAAGCCGACCTCGTGCTGGTGCTGAAGAACCCGGCCGAACTGCCGGTCACCATGCTGTGGGTCAGCAATGGCGGGCGCGATTACGCGCCATGGAGCGGCCGCCACCGCGGCGTGCTCGGCATCGAGGACGGCCGCACGGCTGTCGGCCATGCCGCCTCGCTCGGCGACAACTGGCTGAAGCATGAAGGCGTGGCGACCGCCTTTGCCCTTGCTGAAGGGCGCCGCTTTTCGTTCCGCCATGTCATCGGCGCACTGCCATGGCCATCCGGCGAGCCGCCGCGCGACGTCACGACCTCGCCGGGCCGCATGCGCATCCTGGCGGCTGACGGTGCCGAGCGCGACATCGGCTTCGACAGCGATTTCCTGCGGATCAGCCAGTCCAGGCCCGATTGAAGGCCTGGCACAAGCCGCGTTTGAAATTTTCGAAAACTGCCGCCAAAATGCGCCAGAACCATCTTAACGGATGCCAATGTCTGAGATCGCCCATCTCGCCGCTACCATTTTCAAGCGCGCCGGCAAGGCGCCGCGCTTCATCGTTGCCATTGCGGGCCCGCCCGGCGCCGGCAAGTCGACATTGTCGGCAGGCTTGCATGACCTGCTGCCGGAAGGCACGGCGGAAGTCGTGCCGATGGACGGGTTCCACTACGATGACGTCGTGCTCGAGCGGCGCGGCCTTCGCCAGCGAAAAGGTGCCCCGGAAACCTTTGATTTTGCCGGCTTCGAAGCGCTGCTGAAGCGCATCCGCGCTGGCGAGCCGGATATCGCCATCCCGGTGTTCGACCGCAGCATGGAGCTGTCGCGCGCTGCCGCTGCGATCATCGCCGCCGAGACCAAATTCATCCTGGTCGAAGGCAATTACCTGCTGCTCGACGAAGAGCCATGGACGCGGCTGGCGCCGCTGTTCGACTACTCGATCTTCGTCGACGTGCCGCGCTCCGAGCTCGAGCGCCGACTGCTCGAGCGATGGCACGAGCACGGCCGGTCCGACGAGGACGCGCGCGCCTGGATTGCTTCCAACGACATGCCGAACATCGATCGCGTGCTTGCCCGTCGGCGGCCCGCCGACCTGGTGGTCGGCGGACAGGCCTGATCCGTAAGGACTGTTCGGCCGGAACCTTAACACTTTCAGGCCGTTATCCCTGACACGGCAATTGTGCCGCATGAGGGAACGGTTCGATGGAGACCATGGCAAGAAAGCCTGCGCCCGCCAAGGGCAGGGCAACACGATCAAAAATCACTCGAGCGAAAACCAGCGCCGGCCCGGCAGGGGCGGCCCATTCCAAGGATGCGGCAAAGCCCAGCTTTGGCAAGGCGGCGCCGAAAAAGGTGATGCCTGCCGCGGCCAAAGCCGCTGCACCCAAGGCCAAAAGGTCGGCAAGCAGCAGAGGATCGATCGCAGGCAGCGCAATGCGCACCGTTAAGGCAACGGCCAATGTCGCCGCCGGTGCCGTGCTTGCGACCGCCAAAGGTGCGGCGTCGCTTGCCGCTTCCGTAGTCGGCAAGAGCGGCTCGAAATCCCGGACCAAGGCAAAATAGCCGGGGCAGTCAGGGTTTTGATCAGGCTCTGGCCGGAATGGTGAGGCCCCTCTGCACCGCCGGCCGGGCAAGGCCACGCTCCAGCCATGCGCCCACGCCGGGGAAATCGTCGAAACCGACGAGGTCCCGCGCCTCGTAAAAGCCGATCAGATTGCGCACCCATCCAAGCATCGAAATGTCGGCGATGGTGTAATCGTCGCCCATAATCCAGCTGCGGCCCTTGAGCCTCGTTTCGAGGACGCCGATCAGCCGTCGCGACTCGTCGCGATAACGCTCCAGCGGGCGCTTGTCGGCGATTTCGCGCCCGGCGAATTTGTGGAAGAAACCGACTTGGCCGAATATCGGCCCGATGGAAGCCATCTGGAAGAACACCCACTGGATCGTCTCGTAACGCAGCGTTGCGTCTGCCGGGACCAGCTTGCCGGTCTTATCGCTGAGATAAAGCAGGATGGCGCCGGATTCGAACAGGCCGATCGGCTTGCCGCCCGGGCCGTCCGGATCGATCATCGCCGGGATCTTGCCGTTCGGGTTCAAAGACAGGAATTCCGGCGTCCAGCTCTCGTTCTTGCCGATGTCGACGGCATGCGGCTCGTAAGGCAGGCCAAGTTCCTCCAGCGCGATCGATATCTTCACCCCGTTCGGCGTCGGAAACGAATAAAGCTGGATGCGGTCGGGGTGGCTCGCCGGCCAGCGCCTGGCGATCGGAAACGCGGACAGATCGGTCATCGAAACTCCTGGTCGGGGACCGCGCCGAGCGGCATGGTCATGGCGGGTCGCAGAGAGTTAGGCGCGACGCCTGGCGCGATCAATATGCGCATGGAAAGTTTCACCGGCCCCGGTGAAAGGCCCGCAAGGGGTGTGGTCACACGGCCTTGACCGCCAGCACCGCATTGGTGCCGCCGAAGGCGAAGCTGTTGCTCATTGCGGTGCGCACCGCGCGCTCGCGTGCCACGTTCGGCGTGATGTCGAGATCGCAGTCGGTGTCGGCTTCCCGATAATTGGCGGTCGGCGGCACGATGCCTTCGCGGATCGCCATCACGCAGGCGATCATTTCCAGCGCGCCGGATGCGCCGAGGCAGTGGGCATGCATCGATTTGGTCGAGGAGACAGAAAGCTTGTAGGCATGGCCGCCGAAGACACGCTTGATCGCCGCCGTCTCGATCTGGTCGTTGGCCTTGGTGCCGGTGCCGTGCGCGTTGAGATAGTCGACGTCCTCCGGACTGAGCCCGGCATCGACGAGGCAGAAGCGCATCGCCGCCTCAGGCCCTTCGATAGTTGGCGCGACGATGTCGGAGGCGTCGGCGGAAAGGCCGACGCCGGCGATTTCGGCAAGGATGGCGGCGCCGCGCGCCATGGCATGCTCATACGTTTCCAGCACCACCATGCCGGCGCCTTCGCCGAGCACGAGCCCTTGGCGGTCGGCCGAAAACGGCCGGCAGGTGTCCGGCGACAATACCCGCAGGGCCTCCCAGCCCTTGAGGATGCCCCAGACCAGCGGCGCATCGGTGCCGCCGGCGACCATGACGTCGGCCCGGCCGAGCCTGATCTGATCGACCGCCGAGGCAATGGCGTGGTTGGATGACGAGCAGGCAGAGGTGATGCCGAACACCGGTCCACGCAGACCAAGATTCATGCTGACATGGCCGGCGGCTGCGCCCGGCATTACTTTCGGTACGGTGAAGATGCCGGCGCGGTTCTTGCCTTCGAGCAGGATGGCGCGATAGTTCTCTTCGATTGCCTCCCAGCCGCAGACGCCGACGCCGACGATGGTGCCCATCCGGTAGGTGTTGGCCGCATGCGGGTTCAATCCCGCCTGCTGTGCCGCCTCCCGCGCGGCGATCGTCGCCAGAAGGCTGAAGCGGTCCATCGACACGACCTGCTTGCGATCGATGCCGTGCTCGGGAAGCGCCTTGATTTCGCAGCCGACCTTGACCTTCAGATCATGCAGCAGCGGATTGTCGATCGCGCCGATTGCCGAACGGCCGGCGCGCATCTCATTCCAGATTGCCGGTGCATTGGTGCCGAGGCCGCATAACCCGCCGATGCCCGTGATGACGATGCGCTTGTGCATTCAGTCAGGCTTTTTTCGCGATCAGCGCGCGAACCGCCTCGACCATGTCGCCGACATTCTTCAGATTGCTCCAGGCATCGACCGTGTTCATCTCGATTTCGATGCCATACTCTTCCTCGAGATCGAAGATGATCTCCGTCAGTTCCAGCGAATGGATGCCAAGCGCGGTCAGTTCGGTACTGGTGGTGATTTCCTCGCCGCCCGGCTCGGCATGAGCCTTGATCTTGGCGATGATATCGTTTGCCAGCTGGTCAGCCATTCGGTTTCTTCCCCAACTCTGTCGTTTCCCGACGCCAACTGATCAGCGCCCCTTTTGTCCTCGATTACGTCGCCATCGTCGCCTTTTACCCCCGCCAGGCGCCGGTGACCGTACCAAGGTGGCTCCCTCTATAGAAACCGAAACGCTGTCAAGCAACAAGCTATATATCGACAAAGCCGCCGCAGTGCTTAACGTTGGTGTCGTGGACACGATCGCATATAGCTTGACCTCAGTGCCGCCGGCCCAGCGCGTTGCCGGGCTTGCGCGGCTTGGCTGCGACTGGAACGGAGGCCGCACGCGTCTTCGGAGACTGTACCAGGACGGCTCGGCCAAGATCCGCATGCCGGCAGTCTCGGCCGATCCGCTCGAAGCCGTCCTGATCAACACCGCCGGCGGGCTGACCGGTGGCGACCGTCTCGCCTGGGAGGTCGATGTCGGTGCCGGCGCGTCCGCAACGATAACGACGCAGGCCTGCGAGAAAATCTACCGCGCCGCATCCGACCGCGCCGAAGTGCGGGTGCAGCTGAGCGCCGGCAAAGGCGGCCACATTGCCTGGCTGCCGCAGGAAACCATCGTCTTCGACCGCTCGGCCTTTGCCCGCACGCTTGAGGTGGAGCTTGCCGCCGGAGCCGAGGCGCTGATCCTGGAAGCTACCGTCTTCGGCCGCCTGGCCATGGGTGAACGGGCTTCGCAAGGTCAATTCCATGACCGCTGGCGCGTCCACCAGGACGGGGCGCTGATTCACGCCGAGGAGTTTCGCATCGGGCCGGATATTGCCGGTACCTTGAATCGTCCGGCGGTTGCCGGTGGTGCCGCCGCCGTAGCGACGCTGCTGATGGTGTCGCCGCGGGCAGAAGCTTTGCTCGAGCCGGCCCGGGGCATGGTCGGCGGCCAGGGCGGCGTCAGTTTCTGGAGCGTGCGGAAATCTGGCAAGCTTCTTGCTCGGCTGTTCGCCGAGGACGGCTACCAGCTCCGCAAGCGGCTGGTGCCGCTTGTCGAATTGCTCAACGGACGGGCGGGCCTGCCCAAATTATGGTCACTCTGATTTCGATTGTACCACCGCAGGAAAACGCATGAATCTGACGCCGAGGGAGAAAGACAAGCTGCTGATCGCCATGGCGGCGATCGTGGCCCGCAAGCGGCTCGAACGCGGCGTCAAGCTCAACCATCCGGAAGCGATCGCGCTGATAACCGATTTCGTCGTCGAGGGTGCCCGCGACGGCCGCGCCGTCGCGGAGCTGATGGAGGCCGGCGCCCATGTCGTCACCCGGGCCCAGGTGATGGAAGGCATTGCAGAAATGATCCACGATGTGCAGGTCGAGGCGACGTTTCCAGACGGCACCAAGCTGGTGACCGTGCACGAGCCGATCAGGTAACGCTGCCAAGGAGAGGAAAATGCTTCAGCTGCGTCCGAACTGCGAATGCTGCGACAAGGATCTGCCGCCCGATGCGACGGACGCGGTGATCTGCACCTTCGAATGCACCTTCTGCGCCGACTGCGCACAAAACGTGCTCGGCGGCGCCTGCCCGAATTGCGGCGGCAACTTCTCGGCCCGCCCGATCCGTCC
The DNA here is from genome assembly GCF_040319515.1 of Mesorhizobium sp. M0909. NCBI lineage: Bacteria > Pseudomonadati > Pseudomonadota > Alphaproteobacteria > Hyphomicrobiales > Phyllobacteriaceae > Mesorhizobium > Mesorhizobium sp. M0909. The sequence continues at coordinate 31,391 of NZ_JAMYOA010000031.1, read as the reverse complement.
GGCAGCGCTGCTGACGAAATATCCGGCCTCGACCAAGCGCGTCCTCAAGGCAGAAGGCTGCGGTCCGGCCCGCAAGGCGGCGTGAGAGGCATGATGATCTCGAAGATGGAAGCTACGCCGATGATCTCCGCTACGATGAAATGCACGACGCTGTCGGCGGTCCTGCTGCTGGCGGCAGCTATGCCAGCCTATGCCCATGTCGGCGTCGGCACGGTTTCGTCCTTCACCGCCGGCTTCTCCCACCCGCTCTCCGGCCTCGATCATATGACGGTGATGATTGCCGTCGGCCTATGGGCGGCGCTCAGGGGCGGCAAGGCGATCTGGGCATGGCCGCTGGCTTTCGTCGGCGTCATGCTGGCCGGCGGCGCGCTCGGCATGCTGCATGTGCCGATGCCTTTCGTCGAGCCGGCCATATTGGCGTCCGTCGTGGCACTCGGGCTGCTGGTTGCGGTCGCCGTCGATCTTCCCGTCTCGGCCGGCGTCGCCGTCATCGGCCTGTTCGCGCTGTTTCATGGCTACGCCCACGGCACCGAGGTGCCTGAAAATGCCGCTGGGCTTGGCTATGCCGCAGGCTTCGCCGTTGCCACCGCGTTGCTCCATGCCGTCGGCATCACGGCTGGTCTCGGCCTCGGCTGGCGCTTCAGTGGGGTTGCCCGCGCCGCTGGCGCCGCCTGTGCCGCGATTGGCGCCGGCCTCGCCTTCGGCGTCCTGTGAGGCCGCGATGATCCCCGGCGAAATCATCACGGCAAGCGGCGAGATCGAACTGAACAAGGGACTGCCGACGGTCACCATGAAGGTGGCCAACAGCGGCGACCGGCCGATCCAGGTCGGCAGCCACTATCATTTCTTCGAGACCAATGAAGGGCTGAGATTCGATCGCGACAGGGCACGGGGCATGCGCCTCGACATCGCCGCCGGCACCGCGATGCGCTTCGAGCCCGGCCAGGAGCGCGACGTTACCCTGGTGCCGTTCGGCGGCAAGCGCGAGGTTTACGGATTTCAGCAGAAGATCATGGGCAAGCTGTGAGATCGAAGGCGTCGAGCAGTTTCGGCTCAGCCGGGCGGCTTGGCCGCCGCATAGATGACGACCTTTCCCGAATCGTCGAATTCAACCGCCAGAACGTCCTCGGTCTGCACTCGCCGCGAGTCGATGGCGTTGAACAGCAATGCGTTCGCCTCGATCTCCTTGCGCAGCTCGGCAATGTCGTCCCGATGTTGCCTGACCTTGCTTTCGATCGCCGGCGGCGGGCCGCCTTCGGTGCGCGCGGCGTCGGTAAGAAACACGATATCGACCTTGTCGAGCTTGGATGTCTTTCGCACGGCAGCGATGTTCTCACGCGTGCGGTCGATCGCCGAGCTGACCTTGCCGGCTTCCGCATTTGTCTTGGTCTCTTCCTGGCCGACCTCCGAGCCGACGATCCGGTTGACGGTCTCGGCGCTGTCGAGGCTCTGCGCGTTCAGCGCGGCGTGCGGAATGCTGGCTGCCAGAAACGCGGTCGCGGCAATGCCATGCAGCCATCTGGTGTCGGAGAAGGTGATGATCGCCATCGCTCGTTCTCAGGGTCCTTTTCGAGGCTTGTGTCAGGGCGACAGGACCGAAACGTAACGTCCCCGGTGAAGGTTCCCTTTGCGAGGCGGCGGGCTGACCGGGCGCCGGCCCGCCGCCTTGTCTCGTCAGCTCGCTTTCTTGGTGATCAGCGTCAGCGCGCCATTGGTGCTCATGCTGGCGGCGATCACCTGCGCCGAGGTGAGCCCCTTGGCTTCGAGTGCGGACTTGACCTGCGGTGTCGCGTCGATCGAGCCGCGCAGTTTCTGCAGATCGGCGTCGCTGCGCTTGGCGATCACCTCGTTGACCTTGGCTTGAGTGTCCGCCGGCAGATCCTTGATGTCGACGACGTTGATCGCCTGGATGGTGGGCGCCTGTGGCTGCGCTCCGGGCGCGGCAGGAGCAGGCGCGGCCGGCGCCGGACTGGGCTGCTGCGCAGGCTGTTGCTGGGCGCTGGCGGCGGTTGCGAGCACCAGCGTGGCGGCGGCTGCCAGAAGGGTCGTTTTGCGCATGGATGTTCCTTTCCATCGATTGGCAAATGGTCGTTTTGGGGTGGCCCGGCCACCTCAAACGCCAAATGGGATCGGAAAGTGTCGCTCAGCGGGTCATTGCGTGACCATAGGATGGCAGCAATGTGGGGCCCGCCTTCGACAAGCGGTATTTTCGGGCTGTATTTCGGGAGCAATTGCTGATGGCTAAAATCACCCGCGCCGCCTATGCGCAGATGTACGGCCCGACCGTTGGCGACAAAGTCCGGCTCGCCGACACCGAGCTGTTCATCGAGGTCGAAAAGGATCTCACCGTTCACGGCGAGGAGGTGAAATTCGGCGGCGGCAAGGTCATCCGCGACGGCATGGGCCAGAGCCAGGTTTCGCGCGCGCAAGGCGCGGTCGACACCGTCATCACCAATGCGCTGGTCGTCGATGCCACCGCCGGTATCGTCAAGGCCGACATCGGATTGAAGGACGGCCGCATCGCCGCGATCGGCAAGGCCGGCAATCCGGATACCCAAGGCGGCGTCACCATCATCATCGGTCCCGGCACCGAGATCATCGCCGGCGAAGGCAAGATCCTGACCGCCGGCGGCTTCGACGCGCATATCCACTTCATCTGCCCGCAGCAGATCGAGGAAGCGCTGATGTCGGGGATCACCACCATGCTCGGCGGCGGCACCGGCCCGGCGCATGGCACGCTGGCCACCACCTGCACGCCGGGGCCGTGGCATCTGGCGCGCATGATCCAGTCCTTCGATGCCTTCCCGATGAATATCGGCCTGTCGGGCAAGGGCAACGCGTCGCTGCCTGCCGCACTCGAGGAGATGGTGCTCGCCGGCGCCTGCTCGCTGAAGCTGCATGAGGACTGGGGCACGACGCCGGCTGCAATCGACTGCTGCCTGTCGGTCGCCGACGATTACGACGTGCAGGTGATGATCCACACCGACACGCTGAACGAGTCCGGCTTCGTCGAAAACACGGTCGCGGCGATCAAGGGCCGCACCATCCATGCCTTCCACACCGAAGGCGCCGGCGGCGGCCACGCGCCTGACATCATCAAGGTCTGCGGTCTGCCCAACGTCATTCCGTCCTCGACCGATCCGACGCGTCCCTACACGGTCAACACGCTGGCCGAGCACCTCGACATGCTGATGGTCTGTCACCATCTGTCGCCGTCGATCCCCGAAGACATCGCCTTTGCCGAAAGCCGCATCCGCAAGGAAACCATCGCCGCCGAAGACATTCTTCACGACATCGGCGCCTTCTCGATCATCTCGTCGGACAGCCAGGCCATGGGCCGCGTCGGCGAAGTGGCGATCCGCACCTGGCAGACCGCCGACAAGATGAAGCGCCAGCGTGGTTCGCTGCCGCAGGAGACCGGCGACAACGACAATTTCCGCGTCCGCCGCTACATCGCCAAATACACCATCAATCCGGCCATCGCGCATGGCCTGTCGAAGGACATCGGCTCGGTGGCGGTCGGAAAACGCGCCGACCTTGTGCTGTGGAACCCGGCCTTCTTCGGCGTCAAGCCGGACATGGTGCTGATCGGCGGCATGATCGCCGCCGCCCCGATGGGCGATCCCAACGCCTCGATCCCGACGCCGCAGCCGATGCACTATCGGCCGATGTTCGGCGCCTACGGCAAGGCGATGACCAATTCGTCGGTGACCTTCGTTTCGAAGGCCGCGCTCGACGCCGGCCTGCGCGGCAGGCTCGGCGTCGACAAGCAGATGGTGGCCGTCGAGAACACCCGCGGCGGCATCGGCAAGCATTCGATGGTGCTCAACGACGCCACGCCGCATGTCGAGGTCGACCCGGAGACCTATGAGGTCCGCGCTGACGGTGAATTGCTCACCTGCGAGCCGGCAACGGTGCTGCCGATGGCGCAACGCTACTTCCTGTTCTGAACCCTAGGCGTTAGAACGACCGATGTAGAACATGCCGCGCCAGGCCTATGGACCAGCAACTCCCCTACGCCCACGACATCTTCCCGCATATCCGCATTGTCCTGGGCATGGTGATCGGGCTTGGCGTCACCCGCCTGCTGTCGGGGCTCGCCCGCATCGTCCAGCATCCCGGCCAGTACCGGCTCTATCCCGTGCATCTCGCCTGGGTTGCGTCGGTGCTTTTGATGCTGGTGCATTTCTGGTGGTGGGAGTTCGGCCTGTTCCAGATCGAGAATTGGACCTTCGGCAAATACCTGTTCATCATCTTCTACGCCGTCACGCTGTTCCTGCTCTGCGCGCTGCTGTTTCCGGACTCGATGCTGGACTACACCAGCTATGAGGATTTCTTTTATTCGCGCCGGGCCTGGTTCTTCGGCCTGCTGGCGGCGACCTATCTGCTCGACGTGGTCGACACGCTGCTGAAAGGGCCGGCGCATTTCGCCCATTTCGGCGTTGAATATCTGATCCGCACGCCGGTTTTCGTCGCGCTTTGCGTCATTGCGGTCCTGCTGCGCGACCGCCGCTTTCACATCGCCTTTGTCGCCGGCGCGCTCGTCTATCAGGTATCGTTTATCATGCGGCTCTTCGACACGATCGTTTGAGCGCCATTGGGGCGGCGCACGCGATAGGCTAGGCTTTTGGGAGAGGCAGTTTTTACATGAAGCTCGATATTCGCACCGACTTCACCAAATTCCCGCGCGCCGTCGCCGTCCTGGCCGCAGGCGAAGCCGGAACCACCACGCCATACGACCGGGCGGTGCTTGCCCATGACGAGCGGCATCTGCGCCGTCGTGCCATCGAAACGGCCGGTAGCGACAAGGTGCTGGTCGACCTGCCCGAACCGGTGACGTTGAACCATGGTGACCGGCTGGTGCTGGAGGATGGCCGCCACATCGAGATCATCGCGGCCGAAGAGCCGCTCTACGATATCAGGGGCAGCGACCCGATCCATCTCGCCGAGCTCGCCTGGCACATCGGCAACCGCCATCTCGCCGCCGCCATCGAGGCTAACCGCATCCTCATCCTGCGCGACCATGTCATCAAGGCGATGCTGGAGGGATTGGGCGCCATTGTGAGCGACGTCTCCGAACCGTTCAAGCCGGTGCGCGGCGCCTATTCCGCGCTTGGCGGGCACGGCCATGCCCATGCCGAGGCACATGCGCACAGCCACGCCGAAGCGCATTCCCATAGCCATAGCGATTCGCATTCCCACAGCCATTCGCACGACCATGACCATGACTGACCGGCCTTCCAGCGTTGCCCAGCCTTCCAATATTGCTTTGTTGCGGCTGATGGCGTGGCTGTCGCCTTCCTTCCCGGTCGGCGGCTTTTCCTACAGCCATGGCCTGGAACAAGCCGTGCATGCCGGGCTGGTTGCCGACAGCAAAGACCTCGCCGCGTGGCTGGAAACGCTGGTCGAAATGGGTTCGGGCTGGAATGATGCGGTGCTGTTTGCCGAAAGCTGGCGCAGGGCGCGCGAAACCGGCGATCTCGATGAAATCGTCGCCCTTGCCGAAGCTCTGGCAGGCTCGCGCGAGCGTCATACCGAGACGATGCTGCAGGGCGCCGCTTTCCTGAAAGCAGCCTCCGCCTGGCCGTGCCAGGTGCTGGATCGCCTGCCGACCGAATGTGCCTATTGCGTTGCCGTCGGCGCTGTTGCCGGCGATCACGGCATTTCGCTGCGGGACGCCCTGGCCGCCTTCCTGCAGGCCTTCTTCTCCAACCTTGTTCAGGCCGCGATCCGGCTCGGCGCCGTCGGCCAGACCGGCGCCACCGCGCTGCTCGCCGGCTTCGAGCCGCTTGCCCTGGCTACGTCCGACCGCGCTGCCGGCTCGACCCTCGATGATCTCGGCGGCTGCGCTTTTATCTCCGACATCACGGCGATGAAGCACGAGGCCCAGTATTCGCGGCTGTTCCGCTCATGATCGTCCTCGCTTTCGCCGTCTCGCTCGTCCTGCTGCTGATCACAGCACTGCATGTCTATTGGGGCATTGGCGGCATCTGGCCGGGCAGGGACGCCGCCTCCTGCGCTCGTGCGGTCATCGGCTTTCATGGCGTCGACGAGATGCCGGCACCCTTCGCCAGCTTCGCCGTTGCCGCCTGCCTTGGCCTGGCGACACTGTGGCCGATGGCGCTCGAGGGCATCTTTGCCACGCCGTTTCCCAAAGCCGGGCTTGCCGCCACGTCGCTGCTCATCGCGCTGGTTTTCCTGGCGCGCGGCATTGCCGGCTTCACGCCCTGGTGGCGCCGGCTGACGCCCGAACAGCCTTTCGCGCGGCTCGATCTGCGTTATTATTCGCCGCTGTGCCTGCTGATCGGGCTTGCCTTCGCCATTCTTGCCGTCACGGAGTTCCCCGCATGATATCGCCCAACGGTCCTCTTCGCATCGGCATTGGCGGCCCGGTCGGCTCGGGCAAGACGACGCTTACCGAAAAGCTCTGCAAGGCACTGCGTGACGAGTTTTCGATCGCCGTCGTCACCAACGACATCTACACCAAGGAAGACGCCATGATGCTGGCCAGGTTGCAGGCCCTGCCCGAGGATCGCATCGTCGGCGTCGAGACCGGCGGCTGTCCGCACACCGCCATCCGCGAGGACGCCTCGATCAATCTGCAGGCGATCGCCGAGATGACCAGAAAATTCCCCGATCTCGACATCGTCTTCATCGAATCGGGCGGCGACAATCTCGCCGCCACCTTCTCGCCGGATCTTGCCGACCTGACGCTCTATGTCATCTCGGTTTGCCAGGGCGAGGAGATCCCGAGGAAGGGCGGACCGGCGATCACCCGGTCCGATTTCCTGGTCATCAACAAGAGCGACCTTGCGCCCTATGTGAACGTAAATCTCGACATCATGGAACGCGACGCTGCCCGCATGCGCGGCAAGCGGCCGTTCGGCTTCACCGACCTGTCGCGCGGCAAGGGGCTGCAGGAGGTGATCGATTTCATCGTCGAGCATGGCGGGCTTCGGGTCGGCGCGGCCACCAGCACGGCGGCATAACGGCGCTCGCCTGTACCAAACGAAACCGGTTGCGCGTGTTCCAGCCGCGCGGCATCCTTGCTTCTTTCACGGAGGGTTACGATGAGCATCACGCGCCTGCAGAAGGAAGTGCTGACCAACCTGCCGTTCTATGAGGAGCGCGTCGACCTCGCTTGCGCCTTCCGCTGGACGGCGCGGCTCAACATGCACGAGGCGGTGGCCAATCATTTCTCACTGGCCGTCAACGACGATGGTTCGCAATTCCTGATGAATCCCAACCAGGTGCATTTCTCGCGCATCAAGGCGAGCGATCTGCTTCTGATCGACGCCAACGATCCCGGCACGCTCTCCGGCCCGAATGCGCCCGATCCGACGGCGTGGGGCCTGCATGGTGCCATTCATCGCAATGTGCGTCATGCGCGCTGCGTCATGCATGTCCACTCGATCCACGCCACCGTGCTTGCCTCGCTCGCCGACTCGACGCTTCCGCCGGTCGACCAGAACTCGGCAATCTTCTTCAACCGCCATGTCGTCGACGCTCATTATGGCGGGCTGGCCTTCGAGGAAGAGGGCGAGCGCTGCTCGCAGCTTCTTGTCGACCCGAAGGTCAAGGTGATGGTGATGGGCAACCATGGCGTGCTGGTCATCGGCGACAGCGTCGCCGACACCTTCAACCGCATGTTCTATTTCGAGCGCGCCGCCGAAACCTATATCAAGGCGCTGTGGACCGGGCGGCCGCTGCGGGTACTGTCGGATGAGATCGCCGAAAAGGCGGCAAGGGAACAGGAAGACTATCCCGGCCAGGCCGAACGCCACCTTTCCGAACTGAAGGCGATCCTCGACGAGCAGGAGCCTGCCTACCGGAGTTGAGCGCGGTCCCGCCGGGCCTGGCTTAAAGCCCGAGTTCGGCTCGCAATTCGTCGGCGCTGTTGATGATTATCGCCCCCGGCGGCCCCTCCATGGGCGCTTCTGGCCAGAAGATCGTCTTCATTCCCGCTGCCAGCCCCGCCGTGGCGCCGGTCACGCTGTCGTCGACCGCCACGGCCTCGGCGGGATCGACGTCGGCCAGCCAGGCGGCGCGCAGGAAAGGTTCGGCATGCGGCTTGCCTTCACGCACGTCGTTGCGGCTGACCGTCTTCATGCCGGGATAGACGAGGCCGACGGCGCGCAGATTGGCATCGACGATCAGCCTGTCCGAGTTGGAGACCACCGCTTGCGGTATGCCAACCGCGCGCAGCTCGTTGAAGATCTCGATCGCGCCTCTGCGCGGCGTCAGCGTTTCGGCCATCGGCAGATAGTGATCGTATTTGCGCACGATCCAGTCGTCGAAAGGCAGGTCGAGGCCGAACTCGTCGCGCAGCATTTCGTAGACCGGCCATGCGGCGATGCCGAGCACGCGGGTCATGCAGGTCGGCCGGCGGTACGATGCCGACACTGTGCAGCGCCGCGATCAGCGCCGCTTCGTGCAGCGGCTCGCTGTCGACCAGCGTGCCGTCCATATCCCAGAAAACCGCTTTCGGCGTCATGCAAGGCTCCATTCTCAAAAATCCCTTAAAGCGTTTGGCGCGGGAGATAAACCGCGGCGTCCCCGCTAATGCATGTCGCGCAACAGTGTGCAGCGGTTTGCGATACGGACATGCATAGAAAGCAAGAGTCTAAAGCGCATCGCATAAGCCCGATTGAACGCGACGCGCTTTGGACCGAGATTATGCGACCTCCACAGCCTTGCTGTTGCGACGAGACTGGGTCGACCCGCCACTTCGCTCCAAATACCCAAGTCTCAGCCCTAAGCAATTGCTCTTGCAATAGGCAATTGCGCGCAAGTTCATTCCCTGCGAAACTACGGCGCTCCGCCTCTTATGCCCGGCGGGGTTGGGAGGCAGGAACTTGAATTCGCGGCAGGATAGCGGCGGCAACAGGCTGGACGATGCGGCGCGCGCCGGCTGGCTTTATTACGTTGCCGGCAACACCCAGGACCAGATCGCCGCCACGCTTGGCATCTCCCGCCAGACGGCGCAGCGGCTGGTGTCGCTCGCAGTCTCCGAAGGATTGATCAAGGTGCGCGTCGACCATCCGATCGCCAATTGCCTTGACCTTGCGGCACGGCTGAAATCGCGCTTTGCGCTTGATCTGGTCGAGGTGGTGCCCAGCGACCCTTCCTCTTCCTCCACCGTCATCGGCGTCGCCGAGGCTGCGGCGGCCGAGATCGAACGGCGGCTGCGGTCGCCGACGCCGATCGTCATGGCGATCGGCACCGGCCGCACGCTGAAGGCCGCGATCGAGCAACTGCCGCCGATGGAATGTCCGCAGCACAAGGTGGTGTCGCTGACCGGCAACATCTCGCCGGACGGCTCGGCCGCCTTCTACAACGTCATCTTCACCATGGCCGACAGGGTCAAGGCGCGCTCGTTTCCGATGCCTTTGCCGGTCATCGCCTCCTCGCCGGAGGAGCGCGAGATGCTGCTGAGCCAGCCGATGATCCAGCCGACGCTGGCGCTTGCGGCCGAGGCCGACGTCACCTTTGTCGGCATAGGCGATCTCGGCCCGAAGGCGCCGCTTTACGAGGACGGCTTCATTTCGGAGGGTGAATTAAAGGCGTTGCAGAAGGCCGGCGGCGTCGCCGAGATCGTCGGCTGGGTGTTCGATCGTGACGGCCGTATGATCGAGGGTATTACCAATGATCGGGTGTCGTCGGCACCGCTGCCGTCGCGCGAAAAGTCGCTGGTGATCGCGCTTGCCATGGGCGACCGCAAGCTGCCGGGCATCTTTGCCGCCGTCAACCGGCGGCTGGTCAACGGCCTGATCACCGATGAGCGGACCGCCGCCGCCTTGCTAGCGGGCGCATGATCTCCGAGCCGCTGGCGGTCGGAAACGATCATGTGAAATCGAAACGCATCTGAATCCCTGATAAAAACGAGCGTCACTACTGGTGCCGGCCGCATGGATCGTTGCCGTCGAGAAAGCCCATGTCGCGCTGCAGATGCGGCGGCAGCTCCCGGACGTCGAGATAGGCCCGTTTCCGCGCCGCGTGCCTTGCCAATCCCCGCGCCAGCCGTGAAAACCAGCCATGGGCTGGAGCAAGAAGCAGCTTTTCCTGTATTGTGGTCATGATCGTCAGCCTTCGCTATCTCTAGGCGTAGTTGATCTTCAATACGGAATATCGGTAGGCCCGGCCGGTGCCGCCAATCAAACGTCGATCACTGCCCATAAGGAGGGCTTATGCCGGAGCTCAATTCACGACAGCTGGTTTCGCAGCTTCCTCCGCTTCAGGCGATCCGGGTATTCGAAGCGGTGGCGCGGCATCTCTCGTTCACCAAGGCCGCCCAGGAGCTTGGCATGACGCAGGCGGCGGCAAGCTATCAGATCAAGCTTCTGGAGGAGCGCATCGGTGCGCCCCTGTTCCTGCGCCAGCCAAAACAGATCGTGCTGACCGAACCCGGCCAACGCCTGGCGCCCGCGGTCAGCGAAGCATTCGCGCTGTTGAGCGGCGCCTATGCCGCCGCGCGCACCGGCGCCGACGGCGTGCTTTGCGTTTCGACGCTGCTGACCTTTGCCTCCAATTGGCTGGCCCAGCATCTCGGTTCGTTCCAGGTCGCGCATCCGTCGCTGGCGGTGCGCGTCGATACTTCGAACAGGGTTGTCGACTTTGCCAGAGAGGATATCGACATCGCCATCCGCTCCGGCGGCGGCAACTGGCCGGGCGTCGAGACCCATATGCTTTTCAGGGCCGATTTCACGCCGGTCCTTAGTCCAAAGCTCGCGGCAAGCATCGGCGGCGTCAATGAGCCGGCCGACCTGCTGCGGCTGCCGATCCTCGACCCGGGCGACATCTGGTGGCGGGACTGGTTTGCCGCCGCCGGCCTGCCGGTCGAGGAACTGGCCAAGCGCCCCGGCACCAGCATGGGCGCGCAGGCCTATGAGGCCAATGCCGCGATTGCCGGCCACGGCGTGGCGATCGTCACCAAGGCGCTGTTCAAGGCCGAACTTGCCGACGGCCGCCTGATCCAGCCCTTTCATCTGGTCGGTGACGACGGCCACGCCTATTGGCTGGTCTATCCGACGGCGCGGCGCAACGTGCCGAAGATCCGCGCCTTCCGCGATTGGATCCTGAGCGAGATCGCTTGCCAATAGGCTGAATCCCAGCAAGCCCGACAGCAAAGCTCCGGGCCCAATCAGCCCGGCTGAAATTCTTCGTCAGACATGCCGCAAACGTCCCGGCTTGTCGCCGCACGAGACCCGGCGTGCTGCGCTGCAGCAACGATTCCGTCTTGACATATTTCATCGCAAGTGAGTAATTGCCCACAGCCAAGGCAAATGCTCATCTTGGTTTATGGGAGGAATTTTGATGAAACTTCGCACGTTCACCCTAGGCCTGTTCTCGGCCAGCGCCCTCGCTTTCGCCGCGCATGCCGAATCCATCACCATCGCCACGGTCAACAATGGCGACATGGTCCGCATGCAGAAGCTGACCGACGACTTCACCGCCAAAAATCCCGACATTCAGCTGCAGTGGGTCACGCTCGAGGAAAACGTCCTGCGCGAGCGCGTCACCACCGACATCGCCACCAAGGGTGGCCAGTACGACGTGATGACCATCGGCACCTATGAGGTGCCGATCTGGGCCAAGCAGAACTGGCTTTTGCCGCTCGACAAGCTCGGTGACGATTATGACGTCAAGGACATCATCCCGGCCATAGCCGGCGGCCTGTCGGTCGACGGCAAGCTCTACGCAGCGCCGTTTTACGGCGAAAGCTCCTTCGTCATGTACCGCAAGGACCTGATGGACAAGGCCGGGCTCAAAATGCCCGATGCACCGACCTGGGACTTCATCAAGCAGGCCGCCGACAAGATGACCGACCGCGCCAACGGCGTGAACGGCGTCTGCCTGCGCGGCAAGGCCGGCTGGGGCGAGAACATGGCCTTCCTGACCGCCATGTCGAACTCCTTCGGCGCGCGCTGGTTCGACGAGAACTGGAAGCCGCAATTCGACCAGCCCGAATGGAAGAACACGCTGCAGTTCTATGTCGACCTGATGAAGGCCGACGGCCCCGAGGGCGCGTCGTCCAACGGCTTCAACGAAAACCTGGCGCTGTTCCAGCAGGGCAAATGCGGCATGTGGATCGACGCTACCGTCGCTGCGTCCTTCGTCTCCGACCCGAAGAACTCGACCGTCGCCGACAAGGTCGGCTATGCGCTGGCCCCGGACAATGGCCTCGGCAAGCGCGGCAATTGGCTGTGGGCCTGGTCGCTGGCCATCCCCGCCGGCACGCAGAAGGCCGACGCCGCTCAAAAGTTCGTTTCCTGGGCGACTTCGAAGCACTATCTCGAACTGGTCGCTTCAAAGGAAGGCTGGGCCAACGTTCCGCCCGGAACGCGCACCTCGCTCTACAACAACCCGGAGTACCAGAAGGCGGCGCCTTTCGCGAAAATGACGCTGGATTCCATCAACGCCGCCGATCCGACGCACCCGACCGTCAAGCCGGTGCCTTATGTCGGCGTCCAGTTCGTCGCCATTCCTGAGTTCCAGGGCCTTGGCACCACCGTCGGCCAGCTCTTCTCGGCGGCCCTTGCCGGCCAGACGAGCGTCGACGACGCCTTGAAGCAGGCACAGGACGCCGCCACCGCGACGATGACCGAGGGCGGGTACATCAAATAAGGCGCCTCCCGGTGCCGGTTGCCCATGGCAGCCGGCACGGGCCGCCCGAATCCCAGTTCGGGCGGCCAACTTTACGCCGCTGAAAAACTTGGCCGACCTCGAAGGGTGACCGTCATGGCTACTCAGCAGACCCGTTCGCTTGCCCGCTTCATGATGGCGCCATCCGTGGTGCTGCTGCTGGTTTGGATGATTGTGCCGCTGGCATTCACGCTGTGGTTCTCCTTCCAGCAGTACAACCCACTCAATCCGATGCGCGACGGCTTCGTCGGGTTTTCGAATTACGCGCTGTTCTATTCCAACCCGGCATTCCTGCAGTCGATCCTCAACACGCTCACCATCGTCGTCAGCGTGCTTTTGATCACGGTGATCGGCGGCATCCTGCTGGCCCTTCTGCTCGACCAGCCGATGTGGGGACAAGGCATCGTCCGCATCCTCGTCATCTCGCCGTTCTTCGTCATGCCGCCGGTGGCGGCACTTGTCTGGAAGAACATGATCATGCATCCGCAATACGGCGTCTTCGCCGATATTGCGCGTTTCTTCGGCGGGCAGCCGATCGACTGGTTCGGGCAGCACCCGCTCCTGGCGATCATCATCATCGTCGCCTGGCAGTGGCTGCCGTTTGCGACGCTGATCCTGTTGACCGCGCTTCAGTCGCTCGACGGCGAGCAGAAGGAAGCCGCCGAAATGGACGGCGCCGGCTTCATCAGCCGCTTCATCTATTTGACGCTGCCGCATATGTCGCGCGCCATAACCGTCGTCATCCTGATCCAGACGATCTTCCTGCTGTCGGTCTATGCCGAGATCCTGGTCACCACCAATGGCGGCCCGGGTTATGCCTCCACCAACCTGCCCTTCCTCGTCTACCAGAAGGCATTGCTGGAGTTCAAAATCGGCCAGGCGTCTGCCGGCGGCATCATCGCCGTCATTCTCGCCAACATCGTCGCCTTCTTCGCCATGCGCGCCGTCGGCAAGAACCTGGACAAATAAGGGAGGATAAGATGGCACGTGCAGTCACCACCCGGCACAAGACGATTGCGACCGCGGCCGCCTGGATCGTCGCCCTGCTGATCTTCTTCCCGATCCTCTATACGATCATCACCTCGTTCAAGTCGGAGCAGGAGGCCATCCAGGGCTTCAACCTGTTCCCGTCGGGAACCATGGAGAGCTATTCCGAGGTCCAGGCGCAGAACGGCTATTTCAAATTCTTCCTCAACTCGGTGTTCCTCTCGGTCGGCTCGACCGTCCTGGCTCTGCTCGTCGCCATACCGGCGGCTTGGTCGATGGCGTTTTCGCCGGGCAAACGCACCAAGGACATTCTGATGTGGATGCTTTCCACCAAGATGATGCCGGCCGTCGCCGTGCTGTTTCCGATCTATCTGATCTTCCGCGACACCGGATTGCTCGACAGCCGCATCGGCCTGATGGTCATGCTGATGCTGATCAACCTGCCGATCGTGGTCTGGATGCTCTACACCTATTTTCGCGAGATACCTGGCGAGATCCTGGAAGCGGCGCGCATGGACGGCGCATCGCTGTGGAACGAGATAATCTACGTGCTGACGCCGATGGCGGTGCCCGGCATCGCCTCGACCATGCTGCTCAACATCATTCTCGCCTGGAACGAGGCGTTCTGGACGATCCGGCTGACCACCACCGAGGCAGCGCCGCTCACCGCTTTCATCAGCTCCTTCTCCAGTCCGCAGGGGCTGTTCTGGGCCAAGCTTTCGGCCGCCTCGACGCTGGCGATCGCGCCGATCCTGATCATGGGCTGGTTCAGCCAGAAGCAGCTGGTCCGAGGCCTGACATTCGGTGCGGTAAAGTAGCGGGCATCGCCTGACGCAAAACGAAAAGGATAGCCCTTCGGGGGAGGAAACCATGGGAAACATCACGCTCAAGAACGTCTCCAAATCCTTCGGGGCGACGTCCATCATCCCCGGCCTCGATCTGGTCATCGAGGACGGAGAGTTCGTCGTCTTCGTCGGTCCGTCGGGCTGCGGCAAATCCACCCTGTTGCGTCTGATCGCCGGTCTGGAGGATACCAGCGGCGGCACCATCATCATCGATGGCCGCGACGTCACCGGCGAGGCGCCGGCCAAGCGCAAGCTGGCCATGGTGTTCCAGTCCTATGCGCTCTACCCGCACATGACGGTGGCCAAGAACATCGCCTTCCCGCTGAAGATGGCGGGCGAGGACCAGGCGACCATCGACAAGAAGGTGAAGGACGCCGCGCGGATCCTGAACCTCACCAACTACCTCGACCGCCGCCCCGGGCAGCTCTCCGGCGGCCAGCGGCAGCGTGTCGCCATCGGCCGCGCCATCGTCCGCCAGCCATCGGCCTTCCTGTTCGACGAACCGTTGTCCAATCTCGACGCGGCGCTGCGCGGCACCATGCGGCTGGAGATCAGTGAACTGCACCACCAGCTCCAGACCACCATGGTCTACGTCACCCACGACCAGATCGAGGCGATGACCATGGCCGACAAGATCGTCGTGCTCAATGCCGGCAATATCGAGCAGGTCGGCTCGCCGATGGAGCTCTACAAGACGCCGAAGAACCTGTTCGTTGCCGGCTTCATAGGTTCGCCGAAGATGAACCTGATCGAAGGCGCGCCCGCCGCCAAATATGGCGCCAAGACAGTCGGCATCCGCCCGGAGCATATGAACATTTCGAAGACGTCAGGCGACTGGAAGGCGACGGTCGGCGTTGCCGAGCATCTCGGCTCCGACACGTTCTTGCACGTCCAGGCGGATGGCGTCGGGCAGCTGACGGTGCGTGCCGACGGCGAATTGGCCGCCCATCACGGCGACACGATCTATCTGACGCCGGACAAGGCCAAGCTGCATCGTTTCGGCGCCGATGGGAAGGCGATGCTGCAATGAGGCTCGGAGGTAAATCGGCGCTGATCACCGGATCGGCGCGCGGCATTGGCAGGGCGTTCGCCGAAGCCTACATGCGGGAGGGGGCGACCGTCGCCATCGGCGACATCAATCTCGAGGCTGCCGAGAAGACGGCTTCCGAAATCGGCGGCAATGCCTACGCGGTGACGCTGGACGTCACCGATCTCGCGTCGATCGATGCGGCCGTCAAGGCGGTCGAAACCAGGGCCGGCGGCCTCGATATCTTGATCAACAACGCCGCCCTGTTCGACCTGGCGCCGATCGTCGAGATCACCAAGACAAGCTACGACAAATTGTTTTCGGTCAACGTCGCCGGCACGCTGTTTACGTTGCAGGCCGCCGCCCGTTCTATGATTGCCCGCGGCAAGGGCGGCAAGATCATCAACATGGCAAGCCAGGCCGGGCGCCGCGGCGAGGCGCTGGTCGCCGTTTATTGCGCCACCAAGGCGGCGGTCATCTCGCTCACCCAGTCGGCAGGGCTCGACCTGATCAAACACGGCATCAATGTCAACGCGATAGCACCGGGGGTCGTCGACGGCGAGCACTGGGATCATGTCGATGCCTTGTTCGCCAAGTTCGAGAACCGGCCGAGGGGCGAGAAGAAGAAACTGGTCGGCGAAGCCGTGCCTTATGGCCGCATGGGCACGGCGCAAGACCTCACCGGCATGGCGGTGTTCCTGGCCAGCGATGAGGCCGGATACATCGTCGCCCAGACCTACAATGTCGATGGCGGCCAGTGGATGAGTTGAGGGGGGCGAAGGCGCTCTTCTCCCCGTCTCCTCCACGGGGGGAAGAGCCGTCCCGCTAAAGGGTAAAGCAGATGACCGTGAAACTCTCTTCTTCCATCCTAGCCAAGCTGCCGCCCAAGGTCGCCGGCCCGAAATACGATCGCGCCGCGCTTAAGGCCGGCATCGTGCATTTCGGCGTCGGCAATTTCCATCGCTCGCACCAGGCCGTCTACCTCGACGACCTGTTCAACTCGGGGGTTGGCCACGACTGGGCTATTGTCGGCGCCGGCGTCTTCGAGGGCGAGAAGGTCGGCCGCGGCAAGCTGCAGGAGCAGGACTGGCTGACCACCGTGGTCGAGCAGGACAGCGGCCATATGAGCGCGCGTGTCACCGGCGTCATGATCGACTTCCTGGTGCCTGGCGACGCGATCGCAATCGTCGAGCGGCTTGCCGATCCGGCGATCAAGATCGTTTCCCTGACCATCACCGAGGGCGGCTATTTCATCGATCCGGCTTCTGGCGTCTTCAATCCGACACATCCCGACATCGTTGCCGACGCTGAGCCGGGGGCGACGCCGAAGACCGTCTTCGGCCTCATCCTCGCCGGGCTGCTACGCCGCCGCGCCGACGGTATCGTGCCCTTCACCGTCATGTCCTGCGACAACATCCCCCATAACGGCCATGTCACCTCAGATGGCGTCATCGGCCTTGCGCGGCTGATCGACGAAGGTTTGGCAAACTGGGTGAGCGAGAAGGTTGCCTTTCCCAATGGCATGGTCGATCGCATCACGCCGGCCACCACCGACCGCGAGCGCGGCATTCTCGCCAGCGAGTTCGGCCTCGACGACAATTGGCCGGTGTTTTGCGAACCGTTCAAGCAATGGGTGCTGGAGGACCGTTTCACCGACGGCCGCCCGCCGCTGGAAAAGGTCGGCGTGCAGTTCGTCAGCGACGTCGCGCCTTATGAGCTGATGAAGATACGCATTCTCAATGGCGGCCATGCGACCATCGCCTATCCGGCCGGGCTGATGGACATCCATTTCGTCCATGAGGCGATGCAGGAGCCGCTGGTACGCGGCTTCCTCGACAAGCTCGAGCATAATGAAATCATCCCGACCGTGCCGCCGGTTCCGGACACCGACCTCGAAGATTACTACCAGCTCATCGAGCACCGCTTCTCCAATCCGAAGATCGGCGACACCATACGCCGGCTTTGCCTCGACGGCTCCAACCGCCAGCCGAAATTCATCATTCCGACGATCGCCGACCGGCTGAAGGCTGGCAAAAGCGTCACCGGCCTGGCGCTGGAATCTGCGCTCTGGTGTCGCTACTGCTTCGGCACGACGGATTCCGGCGCCGTCACCGAGCCCAACGACCCGAACTGGGGCCGGTTGCAGTCGACGGCCAAGGCGGCCAGGGACATGCCTGGCGCCTGGCTTGCCATGGAGGACATCTATGGCGATGTCGGCCGCTCGCCGTCCTTCGCCGAGGCGTTCGCCCATGCGCTCAAATCGCTGTGGGCGGACGGCGCGCGCGCGACACTGACGCGCTATCTCGCCGGCGACCTCTGAAGCCGATCCAGCGCGATGACGCCTGAACTGGTCATTTTCGACTGTGACGGCGTGCTGGTGGACAGTGAGATGCTGTCCGTCTCGGCATTGCTGGAGATGATCGCGCTTGCCGGCGGCAACGTCAGCGAGGACATTGCCTATGAGCACTTCCTTGGCAAGAGCATGAAGAGCGTCCGCGAAATCCTCGCAAGCGACTTCGGGCTCGATCTCACCGACCAGCATCTGACCGAGATGCGCTCCGAACTGATGCGCAAGTTCCGCCAGGAGCTGAAACCGATGCCAGGCATCGCACAGGTCCTGCCGAAGCTCGGCGTGCCGTGCTGCGTCGCCTCCTCCGGCACGCTGGAGCGCATCCGCTATGCGCTCGAGGTTACGGGGCTGCTTGGGCTGCTGGAGCCGCATCTGTTCAGCGCTGCCATGGTGGCGCGGGGCAAACCGGCGCCCGATCTCTTTCTCCACGCAGCAGATAAAATGAGGGCGGCCCCGCGAAACTGCCTCGTCGTCGAGGACAGCCCGGCCGGCATCGAAGCGGCGCGGGCGGCCGGCATGCGCGTCCTTGCCTTCACCGGCGGCTCGCACACCGGCAACCCGGCCTTGAAAGCGCGGCTTGCGTCAAGTGAGCCGGACTTTATATTCGCTGACATGCTGCAATTGCCCGATCTGATTGCAGGCCTGGGAGCGAGAGCAAGAACACCTTGACCAACAGTTTCGTTTGCGCGGTCGATGTCGGCACCGGAAGCGCCCGTGCCGGCATTCTCGACACCGGTGGCGCCTTGCTCGGCCGCGCCGAGCACCCGATCGCCATGCAACAGCCGAAGGCCGATCACGCCGAACACGATTCGCAGGATATCTGGTCGGCGGTGTGCAGTGCCGTGCGTGCTGCCCGCGAAAAGGCGCGCGTGAAGGCTGAGGACATCGTCGGCATCTCTTTTGACGCCACCTGCTCGCTGGTGGTGCGGGACCGGCATGGCGGCCAGCTCAGCGTGTCCGTTACAGGCGGAAGGCGCTGGGACACCATCGTCTGGCTCGACCATCGCGCAATTGCCGAGGCCGATGAATGCACCGAAAGCGGCCACGCCGTGCTCGACTATATCGGCGGCGTCATGTCGCCGGAAATGGAAACGCCGAAGCTGATGTGGCTGAAGCGCAACTTGCCCGGAACATGGAACGAAGCCGGCTACCTATTCGACCTCACCGACTTCCTCACCTGGAAGGCGACCGGCTCGCTCGCTCGTTCGCAATGCACGCTGACCGCCAAATGGACCTATCTGGCCCATGAAGCGACCGGCTGGCGGCGCGACTTCTTCGAAGCGGTCGGGCTCGGCGACCTTTTCGAGCACGGCAATTTGCCGGACAAGGCGAGCCCGGTCGGCGCAGATATCGGTCCGCTCAGCGCGCAAGCCGCGGCGGAGCTTGGCCTCACCGGAAAATGCCGGGTCGGCGCCGGCGTCATCGATGCCTATGCCGGCGCGCTCGGCGTGCTCGGCGGTTTCGCAGGTGACGCGACGAACATCGGCCGCCATCTGGCCCTGATTGCCGGTACGTCGAGTTGCGTCATGGCGATGTCGCCAGATCCGCAGCCTTTCGCCGGTGTCTGGGGGCCATATTATGGCGCAGCCCTTCCCGGCCTTTGGCTGTCGGAAGGCGGCCAGTCGGCCACCGGAGCGCTGCTCGATCACATTATCCGCTGGCATGGCGCCGGCGGCGAGCCGGATGCCGTAATGCATGCCAAGATCGCCCGCCGCGTCGCCGAGCTGCGCGCCGCCGAGGGTGGCGACCTCGCCGCAAGGCTGCATGTATTGCCGGATTTCCATGGCAACCGCTCGCCGCTTGCCGACCCGCATGCCGTCGGCGTCATCAGCGGACTGACGCTGGATTCCTCCTTCGACAGCCTGTGCAAGCTTTACTGGCGCACCGCCGTCAGCATCGCGCTTGGCGTCCGCCATGTGCTGGAAGCACTGAACGAAAACGGCTATCTGATCGACACGCTGCACGTCACCGGCGGCCACACCAAGAACCCGCTGTTGATGGAACTCTATGCCGACGCCACCGGCTGCACGGTGGTCGAGCCGCTGGCGGACGAGGCGGTGCTGCTCGGCACCGGCATGATTGCCGCCACCGCGGCCAGGCTTTTTCCCGATTTGAATGCCGCCTGCGTCGCCATGCAGCAAGGCGGCAGGACGCGAGAGCCCAATCCGGCTGCCGCCGGCCGGTTCGACCGCGACTACCGCGTGTTCCTCGAAATGCACAGGCAAAGGCGGGCGCTGGACGCGATCATATAGGTCGAACGGCTTTCACGCGCTATCGCTGGTTCCAGCGCCGAACAACCGGCTCGTCGAGATCATGCTCATAACCGAGCACGCTTATGCTGGCGGTATCCAGCACGAACAGCGCGCCGTCTTGCGGCGGCAGGCCGAGCCAGCGCGCAGCCAGCACTCGCAGGAAATGCGAGCTTGAAAACACCAGGATGTTGCCGTTGGCCTGGCGCAGCTGGCTGACGATGCGGTCCGCCCTCGAGCCGACGTCCGCGGCTGATTCTCCCCTCGGGCAGCCGTCGCGAAAGAGACGCCAGCCTGGACGTTCGGCAAGGATTTGCCTGGTGGTCAATCCCTCATAGGCACCATAATCCCACTCCGCCAGATCGCCCTTCTTTACGCCCGAAGAGCCGAAGCCGGCCAGCGCACAGGTGTTGAAGGCGCGCTGCGACGGGCTCGACCACACCGCCGAGAAGGACAGGCCCTTTAGCCGCTCAGTGACCCGCCTCGCAGCGTCCTCGCCGGCCGGCGTCAGCGGTATGTCGGTCCGGCCGGTATGTTTTCCGGACGCACTCCATTCCGTCTCGCCATGCCGAACCAGATAGATTTCGGGAAACGCGCTCATCAGGGTGCCTTCAAATGAATCCACCGTGACCATAGCGGCTTCCATGGCCTCTCCAATAGCCTGCATTGAGCTGACTGGCTTAACCCTTCCGCAAGTCAGCCTCTTGCCACCGGTGCCCATTTGATAGACAAACCCGTCGTAATGCGGAATCCGGCCGATCTTGGCCATTTTCCGCGCTGAGACGCGGCTTCCGGCTCTTGCCGACGTGCCGCAATCGGATAGGCGGAAAACTGGAATGTCTGCGATCGAAGCCGACGCTCGCGCGCCGGAAAACCTTTGGCGTCGGGAAATCAGGGCGATGCTGGCGCTCGCCTGGCCGATGGTGCTGACCAATCTCGGCCAGACCGCGATGACCGCTACCGACGTCATGATGATGGGGCGGCTGGGGCCGGACACGCTGGCCAGCGGCGCGCTTGGCGCCAACCTCTATTTCATGCCGCTGATCTTTGGACTTGGCCTGATGCTGGCGACCTCGCCGATGATGGCGACCGAGCTCGGCCGTCGCCGCCACTCGGTGCGCGACCTGCGCCGCACCGTGCGCCAGGGTCTGTGGCTGGCGATCCTCATCTGCCTTCCGATATGGGTCCTTCTCTGGCACGGCGAGAGCGTGTTGCTGGCCATGGGGCAGGAGCCTGCGCTGGCGCACCAGGCGGGTATCTATCTGCGCTGGCTCGAATGGGCGGTGCTGCCCTTTTTCGGCTACATCGTCCTGCGCTCGTTCATTTCGGCGCTGGAGCGGCCGGGCTGGGCACTGATCATCGTTTTCGTTGCCGTCGCCTGCAATGCCTTCTTCAACTGGCTGTTCATGTTCGGCAATCTCGGCATCCAATCGATGGGCATCGCCGGCTCCGGCCTTGCCACCACTCTGTCCAGTACGCTGATGTTCGCCGGCATGGCGACGGTGGTGATGCTTGAGAAGAAGTTCCGGCGCTATCGTCTGTTCGGACGCTTCTGGCGCGCCGATTGGCCGCGCTTCAAGGGCCTGCTGCGGCTCGGCCTGCCGATCGCCGGCCTGCTGGCGTTCGAGGTGACGATCTTCAACGCGGCGGCCTTTCTCATGGGCCTGATCGATGCGGCTTCGCTTGCCGCCCATGCGATCGCCATCCAGATCGCCTCGGTCACCTTCATGGTGCCGCTCGGCCTCAACCAGGCGGTGACGGTGCGCGTCGGGCTCGCCCACGGCGCCGGCAATCCGGAAGGTGTCAGCCGGGCTGGCTGGACCGCCTATGTCGTCGGTGTCTCCTTCATGGCGCTGATGGGGCTGGTGATGATCTTGTGGCCGCATCTCTTGATCGGCGCCTTCATCGATGTGGGCAATCCGGCTAATGCCGAGGTGGTGGCGCTTGCCGTGTCGTTCCTCGCTTTTGCCGCGCTGTTCCAGGTTTTTGACGGCGCGCAGGCGGTAGCCAGCGGCATGCTGCGCGGCCTGCACGACACCAAGGTGCCGATGATCTACGCCGCGATCGGCTATTGGGGCATCGGCCTGCCGCTCGGCGTGCTGCTCGCCTTCCGTTT
Organism: Mesorhizobium sp. M0909; assembly: GCF_040319515.1. Classification (NCBI taxonomy): domain Bacteria; kingdom Pseudomonadati; phylum Pseudomonadota; class Alphaproteobacteria; order Hyphomicrobiales; family Phyllobacteriaceae; genus Mesorhizobium; species Mesorhizobium sp. M0909. The sequence goes on along the minus strand of NZ_JAMYOA010000031.1, from coordinate 9,175 downwards.
CGGCTTCCATGGCGTCGGCATCTGGATCGGCCTGTCGTCGGGACTGGCGGTGGTTGCTGCACTCCTGCTGGGGCGCTGGCTGCGGCGGGACAGAATCGCGCCGCCGCTGGTATTCGGGCGTTGAATTGCTGGTCGCCCGGCTCAGCGGGCCGCCGCCCGCTGCTCGAGCGAACGTGCGTATTGCGTTAGCGGGAAACACATGACGAAGAAGATCAGCGCTACCAGCCCATAGACTTTGAACGGTTCGAAGGTCGCATTGTTGATCGCGTTGGATGTCCTCACCAGCTCCTCGAAACCGATGATCGAGGTCAGCGCGGTCGACTTGATCAGCTGCACCAGGAAGCCGACGGTCGGCGCGCGGGTGATCGAAAACGCCTGCGGCAGGATGATCAGCCTGAGCTCCTGCAGGTAGTGCAGGCCGAGGCTGGCGCCGGCGTCCCACTGGCCGGGCGGCAGCGCATCGACGCCGCCGCGCCAGATCTCGGCGAGATAGGCGCTGGCGAAGAAGGTCAGGCCAAGCACCGCCGCGGTCCACGGCTCGATGCGCAAGCCAAGCATCGGCAAGCCGAAGAACATCAGGAAGAGCTGCATCAGCAGCGGTGTGCCCTGGAAAAGCGCGATGTAGCCGGAGGCAAGCCGCCGCGCCCATTTATTCTTGGCGATCCGGAAGAACAGCACGACCATACCAACCACGGCGCCGCCGACAAAGGCGGCCAACGACAAGAGCACCGTCCAGCGCGCGGCCAGTAGCAGGTTGCGCAGAATGTCCCAGAAGGTGAATTCGATCATGACACGCCGGCTCCAAGAAGCCGGCGGCCGCCGCCGACCAGCAGCCGGCGCAGCCCAATCGACAGGGCGAGATAGACCATCGTCACCACGAAATAGGTCTCGAAAGCCCGGAACGTGCGCGCCTGCAGCATGTCGGCTTCATAGGTCAGCTCGCGCACCGCGATCTGCGACACCACGGCGGATTCCAGCATCATGATGACGATCTGGCTGGTCAGCGCCGGATAGATCACCTTGAGCGCCTGCGGCAGCACGATCTTGATGAAGACCTGGCGTGGCCTGAGCCCAAGCGCCAGTGCCGCTTCCGTCTGCCCGGACGGCACCGCGTCGAGCCCGGCGCCAACGATCTCGATCGTGTAGGCGGCCATGTTGAGCGTCATCGCCAACATGGCCGCCAGCACCGGATCGAGCCTGACGCCGATGCTGGGCAGCCCGAAGAAGATGAAGAACAGCTGCACCAGGAACGGCGTGTTGCGGATCACCTCGACATACCAGCCGATCGCCCGCTTGAGCAGCAGCGGACCGTTCCGCCGCCCTGCCGCGCCGAGGATGCTGAGCAACGTTCCCGCCAGCGTGGTCACAGCGATCAGCAGGATCGTCGTGGCCGCGCCGCGCGCGATCGCCCCTGTCGCCCCGGCAAGCCAGCCGAAGTCGAGGCTATAGGTCACTGGCGGTTAATCCTTGAGATTGGCGGGATCGAGCGGTGTCTTCAGCCAGGCCTTCGAGCTTTCGTCCAGTTTGCCGTCGGCCAGCATCTTGGCGACCGCATCGTTGACCGCTTGTTTGAGGCGGTCTTCCTTCTTGTTGAGCCCGATATGCGAGGGCGAGGTGAGAAGCTGGAATTTCTGCTCCGGCTTCAGTTCCTCCTGGCGAGCCAGCACCTGGGCGCCGACATCGTTGCCGACCACCATCAGTTGGGTCTGGCCCGAGATGAACGCCTGGATGACGGAATTATAGTTGTCGAAACGGCGGATGTCGGCCGAGGCGGGTGCCGCCTCGGTCAGCGAGGTGTCCTCCAGCGTGCCGCGATTGACGGCGATCGACTTGTCGGCAAGGTCTTCCTTGCCTTTGACCGAGAGTGCTGCCGGGCCGATGACGGCGATGTAGTAGGGTGCGTAGGCGGCGGCGAAATCGATCACCTGCTCACGCTCCTTGGAGTAGCCGACGCTCATCAGCAGGTCGACGCGCTTGTCGGTCAGGTACGGAATGCGGTTCTGGCCGGTCACGCTGACCAGGTTGAGCTTGACCTTGAGCTGGTCGGCGATGGATTGCGCCACGTCGATGTCGTAGCCCTTGATGCTCATGTCGGCGCTGGCCGAGGAGAAGGGCGGGAAGTCGGAAAAGATGCCGACATTGATGGCACCGGCCTTGGCGATGTCGTCGATGGCGTCGGCATTGGCGGCCTGGGTGGTGAAAGCAAGACCGGTCGCGCCGAACATCAGCACGGCGACGATGGATGATTTGAGCTTCATGTGAAGTGTCATTGTCATTCCCCTGCTGGAAGCTTGTTTGTTGAATGCAACCGCCGGCTCCAGCGCGGCGGTCGCCTTTGGATTCTCTAGTGGACCATGATCTTTTCCGAAAACCGGTTCCCACTTTCGGGATCATGGTCGAGCTGCGTCAGCCTGCCCTGCCGGCAATCGCCGGGCTGAACACCATCAGGCTGAGGATCTCGAACAGCACCTGCGCGCCGGCATGCGCCGTGTTGGTGGTCGCGTCATATTGCGGCGCCACCTCGACGACGTCGCCGCCGACGATGTTGAGGCCCTTCAGGCCGCGCAGCAGCTCGAGCACTTCGCGCGTCGTCAGCCCGCCGACCTCCGGCGTGCCGGTGCCCGGTGCGAAGGCCGGATCGATGCTGTCGATGTCGAAGGAGACATAGGTCGGGCCGTCGCCGACTATCCTGCGCGCCTTCTCGATAATTGCGGGAATGCCGAGGCCGGTCACCTCTTCGGCATGCACCACGGTCATGCCGGACTCATAGGTGAACTCCCACAAATATTCGGCCGAGCCGCGAATGCCGATCTGGATGGTGCGGCTCGGGTCGAGCACGCCGTCCAGCACCGCGTTGCGGAACGGCCCGCCATGGTGGAACTTGGTCATGTCGAACAGGCCGCTGGTGTCGCAATGGGCGTCGATATGGATCATGCCCACCGGCGCCTTCTTGCCGACAGCCTTCAGGATCGGGTGGCTGATCGAATGGTCGCCGCCGACCGAAAGTGGAAGGACGCCGGCGTCGACGATCTGGTTGGTGCGGCGTTCGATGTCGTCATGGCTGGTCTCCAGCCGGTAGCGGCTCTGGAACGGCACGTCGCCGATGTCGGCGACCTTCAGCTCATGCGTCGGCGCGCATTCCAGCACATGATTGTAGGGGCCGATGCGCTCGATGGCGCGCAACGCCCTTGGCCCGAAACGGGCGCCCGGCCGGTTGGTGACGCCAAGATCCATCGGCACGCCGATCATTGCCACCTGCAGATCGCCGAAATCCGGATTGTCGGCGGCGATCTCACGATAAGGCGCCGCGAGGAAGGTCGGGATGCCGGAATAGGGCGCCAGCCGCGTGCCGGTCTTGGAGAAAATCTTGTCGGCGACACGCTGGAATTTCGGGTCGAACATTTCGCCGCCATGGCTCTCGCCATATTTGCGGCGCAACGCTTCGAGCTTGCCGCGGTCGTAACCCATGTCGGTCCTCCATGGCTGGTGCGGTGCGCGGACGGCGGCCTCGATAGCCGCAGCGTTGGCTGCCTGCAGATTTCACGTCTTGATGCAATGCCTGGGCAAAGTGTCCTGTAGCTGCATTGAAAAATCAATTGATATTGTTAGGGTGTTCGCTGTGAGAAAATCTCACAGAGTTCAGGTTCCAAATGGCCAAGCGTTTGCCACCGCTCAATCCGCTGCGCGCCTTCGAGGCGACGGCGCGCCATGCCTCGCTGAGTAAGGCGGCGGCCGAGCTGAACGTCACCCACGGCGCCATCAGTCATCAGATCAAGGCGCTCGAGCAATCATTGGGCGTCAAGCTGTTCGAGCGTGCCGGCCAGCGGGTGAAGCTGACGCCGCACGGCGCCGAGTTGCTGCCGGCGGTGTCGACCGCCTTCGACGGCATTGCCGCCGCCACGCAGCGCATGACACGGCCGGCCAGCACCGGCGCGCTGTCGGTATCGTGCGTGCCGGCTCTGCTGTTGCTGTGGATGATCCCGCGGCTGGGCAGCTTCACCTCGCAATATCCGGATATCAGGCTGACGCTGATCCCATCCAATGACGCCAAGGACGTCCGCGCCCCGCACATCGATGTCTGCGTGCACTATGGCGACGGCAGCTGGACCGACTGCTGGATGCGCAAATGGTCGGGTCTCGAACTGTTCCCGGTGGTCAGTCCGACGCTGATCAACAACCGCCCGATCCGCACCGTCCGCGACCTCGCCGATCACGTCTTCCTGCATGGCGATGACGGCCGCGAATGGCACACCTGGCTGGCCGCCGCCGACGCACTGGACCTCGAGCGCGGCCGCCGCCATCATCTCGGCGATGCGCGCATGGCGACCGAGGCCGCGGTTCACGGCCATGGCGTGGCGCTCGGCGATACGGTGACGGCAAGCGGACTGCTCGCCCGGGGTCTGCTTGTCGCCCCGTTCAGCCTTTCCGTGCCGGCGGTCGACGATTTCTACGTCGTCTGCCGCAACGAGATGCGGTCGGCGCCGATCGTGCAATTGTTCATCGACTGGCTGTTTGCCGAGAAAGAGCAGGCCGACCGCCGCGCCGACGCGCCGGTGGCAGGTCGCATCGGCATTCGCCGCAAGCGTCCAGCGCTCAAGGTGGTCGGCTCCAAGACCGCATCCTGAGGCCGAAACTGCCGCAGGCGCCGCTTGCCGCAGGGGCTTCTTTTTGTCGGGCCAGCCCGCAAAGCGGGAGGCGCGTTCAAAAATTCGATGCTAAGAGGCATTTGGAGCAATTCCAGGAAAAGTGCCCAGCGGTTTTCCATCCGGAATTGCGATAGACAAAAGCTAGAGCGAGCAGCGAAGGCGCATTGAGCGATGGCAAAGACCGATATAGCGCGGCGCGTCTACAACCACACCTGGAAGCTCGACCCGATCGTCCGTAGCTTGCTCGACACCGATTTCTACAAGCTTCTGATGCTGCAGATGATCTGGGGCATGTATCCCAAGGTCGACGCCACCTTCACGCTGATCAACCGAACCACCTCGGTCCGCCTTGCCGAGGAGATCGATGAGACGGAGCTGCGCGAGCAGCTCGACCATGCCCGCACCTTGCGCTTCTCGAAGAAAGAGATGATCTGGCTCGGCGGCAACACCTTCTATGGCCGCAAGCAGATCTTCGAACCGGAATTCCTCGCCTGGCTGGAAAATTTCCGACTGCCCGAATACGAGCTTTCCAAGCGCGACGGCCAATACGAACTCGCCTTCAGCGGCCCGTGGATGTACACGACGCTGTGGGAGATCCCGGCGCTGGCAATTATCAATGAACTTCGATCGCGCGCGGCCATGCGGGCGTTCGGGCCGTTCGCGCTCGACGTGCTCTATGCCCGCGCCAAGGCCAAGATGTGGGCCAAGACCGAGCGGCTGAAGGCGCTGCCCGGCATCCGCATCTCGGATTTCGGCACCCGCCGCCGCCATTCTTTCCTGTGGCAGCGCTGGTGCGTCGAAGCGTTGAAGGAGGGCATCGGCGAGGCCTTCACCGGCACCTCCAATGTGCTGCTCGCCATGGACAACGATCTCGAGGCGCTCGGCACCAACGCGCATGAACTGCCGATGGTGTTCGCCGCGCTCACCAATTCGGAAAAGGAATTGAAACAGTCGCCCTACAACGTGCTGCAGGACTGGCAGCGCTACTACGGCGGTAACTTGCTTATCGTACTGCCGGACACCTTCGGCACCGCGGCGTTCCTGCGCGATGCACCGGACTGGGTCGCCGACTGGACCGGCTTCCGCCCCGACAGCGCACCGCCGATCGAAGGCGGCGAGAAGATCATTTCCTGGTGGCGCGAAAAGGGCAAGGACCCCAAGCAGAAGCTGCTCATCTTCTCGGATGGGCTAGAGGTCGAGACCATCGAGGAGACCTACCGCCACTTCCGCGGCAAGGTGCGCATGTCCTTCGGCTGGGGCACCAACCTGACCAATGATTTCGAGGGCTGCGCGCCGACCGAGACCAACCGGCTAGACGCCATCTCGCTGGTCTGCAAGGTCACCGAAGCCAACGGCAGGCCGGCGGTCAAGCTTTCCGACAATCCGGCCAAGTCGACCGGCGACGAGAAAGAGATCGAGCGCTATTTGCGGATATTCGGCCAGAAGGATCGCGTGGAGCAACTGGTGAAAGTGTGAGGTGGGGGGACTCTTGCGTAGTATGAGTTCCTTCGCGCCCCCCTCTGTCCTGTCCGGCAGGACAGAGGGGGGCGCCGTAGAGCCCCGTCGTTACAGTCTAGCTCTCGTCGTTGTTGCCTTTGCATTCTCGCCCACTCCCGCCTTCGCCCATGCCTCCGACCGCGGCCACGTCCTGCTGCTTCCCACCGGTTACTACGCCGTGGGTGGCGCGCTCGCCGTTGCCGCCAGCTTCCTGATCCTCACTCTACTCCCGCCGGACTCCCTCGACCGCTTCTGGCGCAAACGCCTGCCGCTTTTCGCCTTTGGCGACGGCGCGCGGACTGCCGCCAGCCTGGTATCCTTTGCCGGCTTTGCAATTCTGATTGCCGCCGGCCTGTTCGGCAGCCGCGATCCGCTCTCCAATCCGCTGCCGCTGACCGTATGGACATTGCTCTGGGTTGGGTTGGCTCTGTTGCAGGGGTTGGCCGGCGATCTCTGGTCGTGGGCCAATCCGTGGTACGGGCCGTGCCGCGTCGTCTCGCACCGGTTCGGCAGATCGCAGCCGCAGTTGCTCCCCCAGTGGCTCGGCTATTGGCCGGCTTTCGTGCTGTTCTTCGCCTTCGCCTGGTTCGAGCTGATCGACCCTGCGCCCGACGATCCGGCGCGGCTGGCCTGGGCGGCCGGCGCCTATTGGCTGCTGAGCTTTGCCGCCATGCAGGTCTTCGGATACCGCGACTGGAGCCGGCGCGGCGAGTTCCTGACGGTGTTCTTTTCCATGGTAGGGCACTTCGCCATCGTCGAGCGCAACGAGGACGGCCGGCTCAAACTCTGCTGGCCGGGTGCCAAGCTGCTCGGCGCCGCGCCGCTACCGCTCAGCGGCGTCGCTTTCCTGCTGCTTGCGCTGTCGTCTGTGTCCTTCGACGGCCTGTCGAAGACCTTCTTCTGGCTAGGCTGGTTCGGCATCAATCCGCTGGAGTTTCCTGGACGCACCGCTTTGATCGGCATCGGCAGTTTCGGCCTTGCGCTGAGCTTTGCCGTGCTTGCAGCCGTGTTCGCGCTCGCCGTCTTTCTTGGCCAGCACCTTGCCGGCAGCAAGCATTCGCTCGGTCACGCCGCCGGGCTTTTGGTCTGGTCGATCGTACCGATCGCGCTCGCCTACCACTTCGCGCATTATCTGACGGCGCTGCTGGTCGACGGCCAATATGCGATTGCCGCTCTTTCCGACCCGCTTGCGCTGGGCTGGAACCTGTTCGGTACCGCCGACATGTCAATTGAAGCCGGCGTTGTCGCCGGCGCCGGCTCGGCGTGGTGGCTGTGGAACCTCCAGGCCGGCGTCATAATGGCCGGCCACATGCTTGCAGTGCTTGTCGCTCATGGCTTGGCCTGGCGGCTGCATCCCGTTCCGGCTCGCGCCGCGCTCAGCCAGTTCCCGCTCACCGTGCTGATGATCGCCTATACCGTCCTCGGCCTATGGCTGCTTGCGACGCCGAGCGCCGGATGAACGAGGTGCGCGATGGCCGTCAATCGAACCTTGGGGAAAGCTCGCTTGCCACGTCAGAGCTTTGGTGATTTAGTTTGTACACATGCGATTTTCGGCCCTCTTAACAAGAGTGGCCTGCCTGCGACAGCCATTGGTCAAAGCTCAAAAACAAGGGGAACTGCCGTGACTGACAAGAATGGGTTTTTCGATCTCTCCAGATCCGCTCTCACCCGCCGCACGGCGCTGAAGGGCCTTGCCGCCGGCGCCGGTCTTGCCGTCGCGCCGGGTTTCGTGCGTTACAGCCAGGCGCAGAGCTCGGCGCCGATCAAGATCGGCTTTCAGTCGCACCGCACCGGCATCGGCGCCGCCTATGGCCGCTGGTACGAGAAGACCACGGCCGCTGCCGTCAAGGCTATCAACGATGCTGGCGGCATCAACGGCCGGCCGGTCGAGGTGATCATCGAGGATGACGGCACCGATCCCGGCCGGGGCGCCGAAGTCGTCGGCAAGTTCGCCTCCCAGCACAAGACCGACATCGTCTACGGCACGCTGTTTTCGCATGTCGTCATCGGCTCGGCGCCGGCCGCCGGCGAGGCCAAGATGCCCTATTTCGTCGTTAGCGAAGGCCACCACGTCGCGTCGACCAAGTTGAACCGCTACGTCTTCCAGCCCGGCATCACCGATGTGAAGAGCCAGATCCAGTCGGTGGCGCCGTGGATTGCCGCCAATGCCGGCAAGAAGGTGACGCAGATATTTCCCGATTTCGCCTTCGGCTACGACCATCGCGACTACCTGCCGCCGGCCCTGAAGGCGCAAGGCGCCGAGGTTATCGCCCAGATCGCCATCCCCCCGACGGAATCCTCCTTCACCAAATATTTCCCGCAGATCCCCGCGGAGACCGAGGTGATCTACCACGTCATGGTCGGCCCGGCGGTGCTCACCTTCGTCAAGGAACTCGGCGAGTTCTACGGCTCCAATCGGCCACAATTGTTCGGCTTCATCGATTCGCTCGAAGCTACCGACATCAACAGCCCCGGCCTCGAATTCCTTGACGGCAGCCATTTCTGGGAAGGTTCGCCGCGCTACGCGCAGCCTGATGATTCCCCCGCGCAGAAGGCCTATCGCGCCGCCGTCGGCATCGACGACAATGGTGCCGCCGTCGGCGACCCCAAGGACGTCTCCACCGCCGCGCATATGTTCGGCTGCTGGGAAACGCTCTACGTCGTCAAGAAGGCGATGGAAGACGCCGGCTACAAGGGCCCGGAAGACCGCGCCAAGCTGGTCGAGGCGACCGAGGCATTGACCGAGTTCGCCGAAGGGCCCGAGCATCCGCAGGGGCCGAAAACCTTCAACGGCAAGATCCACCAGTGTTTTGGCATCCAGAACATCTCCAAGGTCGAAGGCGGCCGGCTGAATGTCGTCCACAAGACCAAGATCGAGGACGGCCTCTACGAGCCGGAAGGGGATTACACGACGCAGGCGCTGTGAGCTTGGCTGCCGCAGCAAGCGTGAGCGCCAAGACACCCCCCTCTTGGGGCGCGGCGCCAACGACCCCGCCCGACCGGGGGGGGGGGCGCAATGCACCCCGTGGGAC
>NZ_JAMYOA010000030.1:0-51314 GCF_040319515.1 Mesorhizobium sp. M0909 | reverse complement strand
GTTCTGTTTCTTTTGTTTATTTTCCTTTGGTCGGCGGTTTCCCCTGCTGGTTAATTAGTGGTGTTCCCGCCGCCCGCGGGCCCCCTCCCCGGGGGGGGGGGCTCGACTTCATCACAGGGTTGATTCGTCCACTTCATGTTGGACGACCCGGACGCGCAGAAAAAAGCGCCTGCGGCGGGTCCTTTGTAACCACCATGATGCGGGACCACAGCGACAGGGCGTGCAGGAGACGGTCAATCCGGCCGGCGATGTCGTCGCCGGCGGCGACGGTCTCATTCAGGATCAGCATCGACCAAAGAGCGAGGCCACTGCCGTTATGCTCGAGATCTGGGGACGGCGGCTTGGCGAACGCCGTCTACTCGGCGTTTCTCGAACTCACTGCATGCAAGACCGTGACGAAGCCCTTCACATTGCGGGTCGGGACATAGCTGGCTTCTTGGCGCGCTACCACCGCTAGAGATGCAGACTTCGCCCGACAGCTCCTGCTGGAGCGCGGCTTGGATCTGATGGCAGAATTCTTGCGGAGACGCGGACAAGTGGGGAGCACTCCAACCCTACACACGCGTCACTGGGCTATCAGTGTTGACCGTATAATCTTCGGAATGGCAATGGCATATTTTACAAAGCACGACCGCAATCAAATTATATACCGCAGCTGGGAAGAGCCGGAACAGTCAAGCGCAAGGATGAGAATTTTGGTCCTCAAGCTTGATCATGTCGGCGACTTTTGGATGTCTCTAGGGCCCCTAAAGGACCTTCGTCAGCGTTTTGCGCATGCCCACATTACGCTGGTGGTGGGAAGCTGGAACATCGCTACTGCAAAACAGTTCGACCTCGCCGACGATCACATTGCTTTTGACTTTTTTCCTCGCAACCCAAAAGTCAAAACGCGCAAAGCAGCCGCCGACATAAGGCCGCTGCTGACCGGCGAGTTTGATCTTGCCATTGATATGCGTGTTCCGGAAGAAACAAGGCCCATCTTGCTTGAAGTCCCCGCCAGGCACCGTGCGGCGATAGTTGATCCGTACAGCATGCATCAGATCGATATTGCGATAGCGCCATTCAATCTGAAACTACGCAGAACCATTTTCTACAAGCTGGTCCAAAAAATAGGGCTTGCTAACAAAATCCCCCGTAGATGGCTTGATTGGTTCATTGACCGTAAGCAGGTGCGTCTCCAGCATGTGTCAGAAATCCTCCTCTTTCTGGTCGCAAAGGCAGCTGCCTATTTCGAAAGCGGAGCGGGTCACCCACAGAATTCGACTACAGGCAATGCCCCGATTGTCGTGGCTCCGTTCTCCAATTCCAGCCTGCGAGATTGGCCGATTGAAAGTTTTGGCAAAGTTGTCGCTGCTCTTGCGACCCGTGGTGAGGTGGTCCTCGTTGGCCGTGGCGAATGCCTGGAAGCGCTTGAGGAGGTTGCGAAGACAGCTAGGGAACGTGGAGCCGCGAACATTCGGACGGCTGTCGACTTGTCAGAATTGGAATTCAATTGTCTCGTGAATTCGGCCGCGCTCGTCGTTTCGAACAATTCAGGCACCGGCCATGTCGCTGCCCAGCTTGGCCGCCCTACTATCGGCATTTTCACGGCGTCACATCTACCGGAGATTTGGGGGTTTCGAGGTCCCTTGGTCAGCATGCTTATGAGTGTTATTGAATGTCGCGGATGTGGTCTGGACCAAGTGCGGCATTGTCCGGTCAAAGTCCGATGCAAGTTCGACATCACGCCGGATCTCGTGATTGCCGAGGTAAACGCCTTGATGAATCATTGTAAGGGTACGGCACAAGCTTAGTGGCTCGCGGTCACCACAACCGCGATTGCCCAGCCCTTGTCGCTGATTCAATCGCTACAATCATCTAAAGGCCGAAATTCAGAATCGAATCGACTTGTTCGAAGGACCGCAGTGGCGATGTCACATTGGCCGACAGGTGGCATAGAGCGGCGCCTGAGAATGAAAGTGCCGCCGCCCAGCCTTCATAGCCGTTCCTCCTTTGTGGCGTGACGGCCCGAAAGTCGCCATCGCGTCAGATGTTCATCAGGTTCGGGATAGCCGGGGCTCGTCCGGCGACAGTCATGGCAGCGACTTCGCTTCTGGACCCGCTCATCGGGCCGCCAAAAACAAATGCGCTTCCTAAGCCGTAATTGATCCGCCGGAGCTGACCAAAGCCACCTTGCTCTGGGTTGCGGCAATGGCGACTGGGGCGAGAAGCCGAGAAGAACCGATGCGGCGAGAAATCCTGAGACCATCCGCCACGAGACGTCGTCAGGGAACGTAGTATTGCGTTCCGCGTTACACTAACGTATATAGGTCCGCAGCACAGGAGCGCGCCATGGCCACCACACCCACCAGGAAGGAAGCACCCGTCTCGATGCGGTTTCGCGACGATGATCTCACCATCATCGACCGCGGCGCGGAGCTGCTCGGCCTGTCGCGCACGGAGTTCATGCGGCGCGCCGCGCTGCACGAGGCGCAGGCGGCCATCCTCAACGAAACCGTCATCCGCGTGTCCCCGGAAGCCTATGCCGCCTTCATGCAGGCGATCTCAGCCCCGGCCGCTGCGCCCCCGGCGAAGGCGGCCGAGCGGCTGCGTCGGTCCCCGCCCTGGGACCGCTAGGTGGCGCTTTCAGGCATCGAACTCCTCGACCACGCACACCGCCTCGACAGCTTCGATTGCGGCAAGCCGGCGCTCAATGCTTGGCTGGCCGGCTTCGCGCGAACGAACCAGGCCCGCGGGTTTACCCGCGTCCTGGTCGTTCACGACGAGGGAACAGTCGTCGGGTATTACGGCCTCGCGCCGGGCGTGATCCAGCCAAATAGCGCACCGCGCGCCATCCGCACCGGACGCCCGCCCGATCCGATCCCCTGCCTGCTGATCGGACAACTCGCCGTCGACCACCGCTATGCCGGACAAGGCGTCGGTAGCGGCTTGGTCAAGGACGCGCTGTATCGCTGCGTCGCCGGCGCCGATATCGTCGGCGGCCGCGCGGTGGTGGTGCGGGCGATCGACGCCGAGGCAGAGCGCTACTGGCAGAGCTGGGGCTTCATTCCCGCGCGGGACAATCCGTCGGTGCTCATGCGCTCGATCCAGGACGTGAGCCTCTGGCTGGCCGACAAAGGCCACTAGCTCCGCGCGCGTAGCGCCTCCGGAAGCGGCAGGTCTGCGCGCCGGCCTGCCGCCGACCGGGCTCTAGTTGCGGCGTCTGTCGCTCCCCGAGCCGGCTTCGCCGTTTTGGGATGATAGTCTGGGACGGCGCATCACCCGGCACGGCCGTCAACGTGCTTCGGCTCGCCATGGCGAACAAGCCGAGGTCATCTACGATCTGGCCAGGGGCAGCATGGCGACTACGCACCCAATCGTAGACTGGTGCGCCATTGCTCCGCGATGCCGGTCCAGACATTCGGCGCGCCAAGCCGAAGCCCGCATGACGCCAGGCGAGCGCCTGGCGTTGCCGGGATGATGTACGCGCGGTCCCGGCGGGTCCAACGCGATAGGCTTGATCCGGCCCCGCGCCCCCAACTCCACTTGTATGAACGGCCGGGGCCGGCCCTTTTCGAAACCGGCTCACCGCCGCGTGGCGTTGTGCAGGATGATTGTCTTGACCCGTCTCGCATCTGAAGCGGGTGCAAGCCTGCCGCACATGCCGCTGCTTGGTCATCCAACCTAGCTGCGAGGCATCGCTACCGTGGGGCGTGGCGTTCGCTGCCAGTCGGCTCCGATCTCCAAACCGCTGTGCCGCCATACCGAACACGCAAGGCGGTTTAACCGCCAGGCTGCTGTTCAAGGCATTAACGACGCAGGCGGCATGACCGGAGAGGCTGCGGGTAAGCAGCTTCCATCGATCCGGCGGCATTGCGGATGTGGCTGGCGATGGCGGCCTGAGTTCTTGTCCATCTGCCGCATAGCGGGTGGTCAGATGCTGGTCGCGTTTCCGGCGAGCCGAAGCATTTGTCTCTCAAGGTCACCCGTTGGAAATCCAGCACCAGCGGCTTGTCGGGACAAGATAGTTGCTATTGGGATTTGGCCGCCGCAGCCGCGAGCATCGCTTCTCCCATCCCATTGACGCCTCGGGCATTCAGCATTTCACCAGCGTTCTGAATGTCGCGCACCTCTTTGTTCTGGCTGAGTTTTGATTTACCAACCAGGCTGGTGATCTCGATTTCCAGGGCGACGATCGCCTTAACCATCGTGTCAATGAAGTCCTTCGGCGCGTCGCCCATCTTCCACGGGGCAGGCTGCGAGGCTTCATGCATGTGAGTGAGCTTCGCCACGTTACGGCGCACATAGCGCTCATCATCCCGGACAGTGATGCGTCCGTGGGCGTGGACGACGAGATAGTTCCACGTCGGCACCTGCTTATGGAATTCATGCTTGCTTGGATACCAGTTCGGCGAGATGTAAGCGTCGGCCGCACGGAAGATAACGAGGACTTCATCGCCATTGGCAACTTCCTCCCAGACTCGATTTTTGCGTGCAACATGGCAATTGAGGACGCCTTTGTCTCCCTTCGAGCGGTCAAGCTCGAAGGGAATGTGGTTCGCGTCGAGTGTGCCTTTGCTGTGGGTGACCAAGATACCGAGCGGATGTCTCTCGATTAGGTCAAGCAGGGTGTTGTGATCGGGGACGGCAAAATGGGGCGGAACGTACAACGGTGGATCTCCTGTCGCGAATGGGCGGTCGTTATCGAGCGGCGGTGTCTTGCGGAACGGGCCCGGGCATCTTCGTTGCCGGCGAAGAGGGCCCCGGATCTCGCTGTCCACCACGCTCAAGAACTGCCATCGAGAAGTGGGCAGGCAGATCAGATGCCGCCGCGTATGAGTGCGGTTGGTCAGTGACAAGCCGCACACTCTCGCCTTGGCTCAAAATTACTGCGTGGGTACCTACCACGACACTTAGGGACCCCTGAGTCACCGAGATCAGCTCGCGCGTATCCGGACTATGAGCATCTGCGGAAAACACGTCGCCCGGCATAATGGCCCAGCTCCACAGTTCGAACATCGTTCGTCCCGAGATCGATGAATGAAGTTGTGCAAAGCTCCCTTTAGCGCTTGTCCAAAGCGTCCTCGTCTCTGTCCGCTCAATAGGAAGGCGAACTGTGGAAGGATGGTCATTCAACAAATCGGCCACCGAAAGCGAAAACGCCGCCGCCAGTCGGCAAAGTATGCCGATGCTGGGGTTCGCCTTGCCTTGCTCCAGCGTGACGACGGTTCCCTTGGATAAGCCGCTCAGTTCTGCCAGTCGATCCAGGGTCAGGTTTTGGTCGCGCCTCAATTGTCGGATCCGAACCGCTATCGCTTGGCCAAGCACCCGCTCGGGGTCCAACGCTGTCGTAACATCGGTCATTATATTGACTTACTGCCTCGGCTCACTTATTACGGTCAATATAATGACCGGCCTGAAATTGTGCAACTGCCCCGTTAGCGAGGAAATGACCGATGCGTTTTGAAACGAAGGCGATCCATTGCGGCCGAGCTGTCGACGCTTCCACGGGGGCGGTGTCCCTGCCGCTGCACACCAGCACGACGTTCCAACGTAGCGTCGACGGCTCGTTTCCTTCCGGATTCGAATACACCCGGGATGGAAATCCGACACGCAACGCGTTCGAGATGGCCATGGCCGCGCTCGAGGGCGGAGAAGATGGCATTGCCTTCGCGTCGGGCATGGCTGCAATCGCTGCAGTCTTTGAGAGCCATCCGTCGACGGGTCGGATCGTTCTGCCGGATGACATGTATTTCGGCATTCGTTCGCTGATTGACGAGACCGACATTGGGTCTCGCTTCGACTTTGCGGCCGTCGACATGCGCGATCTGGATGCCGTGCGCGCCGCGGTCACGTCGAAGCGGACTGGCCTCGTCTGGGTCGAGACGCCGTCAAACCCGATGATCCGCGTTGTCGACATTTCGGCCATCTGCAAAATCGCGCACGAGGCTGGCGCCTTGGCCGTAGTGGACAACACGTGGGCAACTCCAGTGCTTCAACGGCCCCTCGAAGTTGGGGCGGACGCGGTCATGCACTCGGCGACAAAGTACATCGGCGGCCACTCGGACTTGATGGCGGGCGTCGTCATTGTCCCGCACTCGTCACCCCTCGGTCGCCCACTGCGGATGGTCCAGAGACACAAGGGCAGCGTCGCAGCGCCATTCGACTGTTGGCTGGCATTGCGGGGCCTGCAGACATTGTCGGTACGCATGCGCGCGCATTGCGAAGGCGCCCAGAAGGTTGCTGAGGCTTTGGCGTCTCATCCGCGTGTCGAAAAAGTACTTTTTCCTGGCCTGCAAACTGATCCGGGACACGATCTCGCTAAGCGGCAAATGAGCCATTACGGAGCGATGCTATCCTTTATCGTCAAAGGCGGAGCCGATGCTGCGATGGCCGTGGCCGGCCGCCTCGAGGTTGTTGCCCGGGCGACAAGCCTTGGCGGGACCCACTCTCTGATTGAGCATCGCGCATCCGTCGAGGGTGCCAAGTCCAAGGCGCCAGGCGGATTACTGCGAATGTCAGTGGGACTTGAGCATCCTCAGGACATTATCGATGATCTGATGCAGGCCCTAGGCGGAACCTTCAAAGCGGCAGCCGAATGACCCGGGTGCAAGAACTCTGGTAGCGCTTTACGTGGCGGCTGGCGCAGCAATGCGGCCGGCTACGGTTGGGCGCCTAGATCAGGCAAAGCATCTTCGACGATGCTTAGATTTCGATCGAAAATCTCGGTGTCGGATGCGTTGGCGCGGAGAGACCGCACCTTGTTCAGGATCGCCGCAACCGCCGCTTCAGGCCTGGCGATGCGGCTCGACCTTTTCGAGGAAACCGCCGGTATCAGCTCGGCGATCTTCTTGTGCGCGACTAAACGGTCGAGACCGTCGAGCTCGTCCCAGACCGCCTGGCGCTCCGGCGTCACCTCCAGCCCGGCGAGAAAGTCGTCATTGTCCGTGAGGGTGACCGCCGCCTCTACGGTGAAAATATTGATCGCCGGCAACTTATGGCGCCTGCCGACCTCAAATTCGTTGAAGTCGTGCGCCGGCGTGATCTTGACGGCGCCGCTGCCTTTCTCCGGATCAGAATACTCGTCCGCCACCACCGGGATCCTGCGGCCGACGATCGGCAGAGGATGAGGTTCTTGCCGAAGATGCCGGAAACGCTCGTCGTCGGGATGCACCGCCGACCGCCATATCGCCCAGCATCGTCTCCGGGCGGGTCGTCGCCACGGTGATGAAGGTTTTAGGATTTTCCGGCTCCAAAACCTCGCCCTCGACGGGGTAGCGGAAATGCCAGAGATTACCGTTGACCTCCTGCTGTTCGACCTCAAGGTCGGAAATCGCAGTCAAGAGCTTCCGTCCCAGTTCACAAGGCGCTTGTCCTTGTAGATCAGGCCTTCCTTGTAGAGGGTGACAAAAACTTCGAGCACCGCCCTGGACAGGCCCTCGTCCATGGTGAAACGCTCCCGGCTCCAGTCGGCGGAGGCGCCCAGCCGCTTCAACTGGTTGAGGATCGCGCCGCCGGATTCGGCTTTCCACCCCAGACTTTCTCGATGAACTCATCGCGCGTCAGGTCGCGGCGGTGGATCTGCTTCGAAATCTTCCCCACCGCAGCGAGGTTTCTCCCGTTAGAAGATCCTCAGCGGGATGGGCTGCCAGTTCACGCCCGGAGCATCCGGCCCGTGGGGCCGACCTCGTCTCCCGGTCGTGTGAGCAGAAGAACATCGCGAAGTGCGGCTTCATCCTCGACGCCGCGAGCCTGCTCACCGTACCGCGGCCGCCGAAAGCCCTAGGCGCTGTCACCAGGCGCCAGCCCACCTCTCTAGCTGGCGGACCATCGCATCGAGCGCGCCGATGGCCGCACCTGCAGTGATTGCAATGTCCTCAATGCGCCGCAACTGTTTGGGTCGGGGGCAACCCTGCGCAACCAGGCCGGCACCGCCGTCGTCGGCGCAGCTTCCGTGGCACCGGGAAGAGTGCCGTGGTGGCGCACGAGGGTTTTGGCTCAGAACCATGGAACACGATGGATGATCGCGGCGCTTTTGTAGAGCGAACGATAAGTCTTGCACGACCAGCCATTTATCCCTCGCCAATTCCATGCCGCGGGCAACCAGCAGGCGAACTCCGTCCGGACTGAGTACCCGTTTCAACGCGGGCAAAAGAAGTTGTGTAGCCATGTCACGAAATGCTTGGTCCGCTTCTCTGCCGGCCGATGGTCCATGAAATCCCCTCCGCACGCACCACGCCGGAAACCTCCTTGCCGATATGATGCTCAAGCACCGGCCGCCATAGCACCAGCGTGAACTCGCGCGATTTCTCGATGACAGCGTATTTTCCGCCGGCGAGCTCGACGGAGCGGCGGAGCGTGCCGTCTATTCGATCTCCACTCTGGGCTTCAGAATAGGACAGACCGAGTTCGTTCGACAACTGGCCGGCCACGCGGTTCAACTCGCGTTGGCGCAGGATCGAAAGCATGTTGGCGCGATAGACGATCCGGTCCTGCTCTTCCCGAGCAAGACCTTGCGCAATCAGCCACTGCCGTCGGCGGCCTTGCGCCTCTCGGACATCGCGGCCGAAACCAGAGCTGTGCAAGGCCTCCGGTGTGTCGGAAACCAGCTCTCGATCGAGCCAGGTGGCGCCGTCGAAGCTGACTTGTTGTTCCAGCGGCGTCGATGAGAGCTTGTCAACCGTGACAGGCTCGGCCCCGGCCCGCTGACGCTCGTAGTCAGACACACGGTCGAGATGGTCCGGCGCGATAGTCCATGTACCGTCCGGCTCGCGCTCGACACGACCGGTCGCCCGGCGGATCGCCTCCAGTCGCCGCACGTGCGTTTCGGCAAAGCGTTCGGTGGCCGACGGGTCATGCTTGAGATGGATATCGATGCTGTAGCGCCCGTCATGGGCCATGGCGATCTCGGCAATTGTGCGGTCGACTTGCCTTGGCCCGGTGTCCCTCGGCGTGACCCGCACTATGCAGCCCTCTGGCGTCGGTTGGGTGGCCTCGCCTTTGCCGATATCAACATAGTGACTTTTGCCGTCCACGCCGTCGACGACGAGGTAATGGCGGTCAGTGATTTCGTCGGCCAGGCCGCGCGCAATGATGCGGCCGACGACAGGCTGCATCTGCTCTGCAGATCGATCATGGACAACATAGTCGGCGGCACTGCGGGCGAGCCCCTTGCCGGTCAGTTCGCGGTGCATGGTCTTGATGATGTCGCCCCGCTCGCCGATGCGGCGCAGTGTCGCTTCAAGCTCGCCATCAAGGCGCCAGCGGCCCGAGCCGACTTCCTCAGCCAGACCCATCCGCTCGAGCTTGCGCAGGCGGCCCTGGTGCAGCGTCTGGCGAAACGTGTCTCGGCTGGCCGGTGAGACATGCCCCTCATGGTCGCGGATGCGGAGCAGCTGCCGATCGATGCTGGTGAAGCGTTCCCGCTCCATTTCCTGGCGCAGGCGTTGCTCGATCTCGCGGTCCGTTCTCGGGCCAAGGTCGAGGCTGACCAGCTCGGCCGCCCGTTCACGGATTCCAGACGAGATGTAGTCTCGCGCGATGACAAGATTTTCGCCGCGGTCGTCCTTGCCGCGGACGATAATATGGGTATGCGGATGACCAGTGTTGAAATGATCGACAGCGACCCAGTCGAGCTTGGTGCCGAGGTCTTCTTCCATCTGCGCCATGAGGCGCCGCGTGAGCGGCTTGAGGTCGTCATACTCGATGCCGTCTTCAGGTGCGACGATGAAGCGGAACTGATGCCGGTCCCCATCGGCACGATCGATGAAGGCCTTGCCATCGACGCGGTCGCTGTCGGCGCTATAGAGCTCGCCAGGCTCGCCTTCGCGGGTGACGCCGTCGCGCTGGAGGTAGCGAAGGTGTGCACGTGCCCCGTCAACACCCTTGCCAGCCAGCTTGACGATACGCGCCTTGACGACGGCGCGCCGCTGCCGAAACGCCGCGTGGGGGTCGCGCGCTCTGAGAACGGCGGCAGCAGCCCCGCCGCGCCCCGCCCGGCTTCCGATGAAGCGGCCACGGCGACCGCTGCCGCCGCCGGCTCGGTTGATCGCGGCGCGGATCTGGCCGACGAAACGCTTGCCTGCCTTCGAGCCGCGCGATCCGATTTTGCCCAGGCTCGGCTTGAACTCTTCATCCTGCATTGAGCCTCCTAGTAATCTTGAGCAAAATCAAAGCTTTGTCGGCAGAAGCTCTCCTGACGCTGAAGGCAGCCTCCATGAAAAACGATGTGCAGACAAAGACTTCGCCGCCTCCAGGAGGCGATGCCTTTATCTTGCCTTCCCGGACCTGCCTCCCTGCCCCGCCCGACCCACGGTACCCCTGCCCTCACCTGCGATCCGGCCGGCCTGACCTTGCTCGCTCCGATCCGAGCGGCACCACGATTTGGCCATTCGGATCGGTCGCGGAAACACCGTTTCGCAGGAAAAACAGCGACTGCCCGGACGGGATTTCCGGCGCTTTTCCGGAACGGGATTTGCCGGTGAACGCGTCCATGTCGGCGGCCGCGATCCCCGCCGCCTTGAGCTCTTCCAGATACGAAACCGTCTCGCTGGGCAGCGGTCGCCCACGCTGCAAATGCTGTTCGTAGCGGTCCGGCCCGGCGTTATAGGCGGCAAACAGGCCGGGAAAGCCGAAGCGGTCATACATGGCGCGCAGATAGGCAGTGCCTGCCAGAATGTTATCGCGAGGGTCGTGCGGATCGGCTCCCAGGCCAAGCTCTGCGCGCATCTCCTCGTAGGTCCCGGGCATCACCTGCATGAGGCCAATAGCGCCGGCGTGTGAGGCGATCGGCCGTCCGTCCAGCATTGTCTGCCCCCGGCTTTCGGCATCCATGACGGCATAAATCCAGGGCTGTGGAATGCTGAAACGCCGGCTTGCTTCGGCTATCAAGTGCTGCCATCGTTGGAGCTGCGGACCACGGGAGATGGCGGCCGGCTGAGCGTCGGTCGCGGCGGAACAGGCGCATGGCGCTATCGCGACCATGCCGAGCATCAGGAGGGTTACTCGGTCCATAGCGGCACGAGCCTCCCGGCAATATTTTCGGCCGGCACCGGCCCGAAATAGCGGCTGTCGAAGGAGCGGTTTCTATCGCTGCCGAGCAGGAAAAACTCGTCGGCGGCGAGCTTGCGGCAGGCATTCCACCAAGGCAGCGGACGGTGCTGCGTGTCGGTTGCCAGCCGGCGCGCGACAATCTCGCCGCCGATGATGATGGCGTCGCCGAAGGCGCAGACATGCTCGCCAGGCAGCGCGGCAAGGCGCTTGACCAGCGGCACGTTGCTGGGCAGATAGAAGCGTTCGGCGGCGAGATCGGCGACCGGTTTTGGCGGGCGGACGAGCACGAGATCGCCACGAGCCGGCGATCCGGACGCGACGCGATAGAGGCCGACCGGCGCACTGGCCGAGGCGTTCCAGACCAGCCAGGGCGATGGGTTGTCGAAAGCGGCGAAGCCGATCAGGCTGAGGCCTATTGTGGCCACGGCGATCGTCTTGCGCGCCCGAATGCGCCGCAGATGGCTGCCGATCAGACGGATAGTGGGACGCCGGCTCATGAGCGGCCTCCCTCACCGGCCGAGCCGGAATTGTGCCCGCCATCCTCGGGCCTGGTCTCCTGCGCGCGTCCCTTCGACCAGTCGTCGAGCTCGTCGATGTGATAGCGGACATAGCGGCCGTGCTTGCGAAATTGCGGGCCACCGCCCTTGAGCCGCATCTTCTCCAGCGTGCGCTGGGATAGCCCGATATAGAAGGCGGCCTGCGCGGTGTTGAGAAACGGACTGCCCTTCTTCGCGCGGGCCGCGCGTTCGTTTTCGTCGTCCATGATGATCCTCGTTTCGTTACGGACAAGCGAAGGCGAGGATCGGCGAGCGAGATCGTTTTGGGGACGGGCGAAGAGTAGGGGGCGAGTTTTCGCCGCCCCCTCCCGAAAGAGCCCCGCGCCGGTTGCGGCGCGGGGCTCGAGGCTGGCGGTTCAGTCGACCGGGTTCCAGATGATGGCGTATGTGTCGTCGTCATCCTGGCCGGCGGCGCGGCCGAGATTGGCGTAGAGCTTGCGCGGGCCGAACTCCGGGGCGGCAATCGACAGGCTCACATAGTCCTTGCCGGAGGTCTCGCCGGTGCGGATCCAGCCGGCCCCTACTTCGACCCCTTGCGTCAGCACCCGAAAGTCGGGATGGGTGTCGGCGCTCTTTGCCTGATTGGGCACGATGTCGATGTCGGCGCGGACGCTGAGCGTCTTGAGCTGGCCCTTGTAGCCGCCGTTTTCCTGTTTGGTGACGTATCCGATCGCGGTCATTTTCAGTCTCCTTGTGGTGCTCGCCGGGGACCATTCCCCTGCGATGGCGGACCGTGATGGGCGCGTCCGGACCGCCGGAACCGGGACGGCCGCAGCGATAGCGGAGGACCCGAGCGGGCAGCTTTTTTGAAGCGAAGCGGCGCGAGGAAGCCGCCGCAGGCGGCGGGGAAAAAAGCTGCTGGCGAGGGTTTCGGGCGGGCCGGATCCGCCCATAGGTCGTCAAGCCAGCCGCAGGGGAATGGTCCCTGAGACGCATGGAGACAGGTGGCGCGATCCGGTGACACAAACGAGCAGGCGGCATTACAGGGCGCTGGCTGCGGGGGCTCTGTCGCCAACCGGATCGCACAATTGGCCCATGCGCGGAGCGCCTCGGCAAGCAACCCGGCGCGGTGCAGGGCTGCCGAAATGGGGGCGAGTTGGCGTCGGGATTTCTCGCGCGCGGCACTGGCTCGACAAGACGCCCAATCGGCAGCCGGCGCGACCCGGAGCGGCGCGCGCGACCTGAGCGGCGGTACTCGAGAGAACCGCCGCTCGGGCCCTGATCGACTATTTGCGGACGAACAGCGGCTGCACTTGTGCCCACTGATCGGGGGTGCGGAAGCCGCCGCGGCTGGTGTAGCTTTCGGCCGGGAATTCCATCCAGCGCGGCAGCCAGGTCTCGACCTCCTGGCGGCCATTCTCGCCCGCCAGGAAGTCGCGGATGATCTTCTTTTGCGTCTTGACCTTCTCGGCGACATTGCCATCCGCGACCAGCTTGCCGCCGACGTCGGCCAGCATCGAATTGGCGATTTCCTTGTCGCGCAAAAGGTCGAAGAAGGCGTCGTCCGGTTGCCACCATGCGCCCATATCGACGTTCAGATGATTGCCAAGTGCCTCGATGACAGCGCTGCCGGCTGCAAGCGTCTCGGCCATGACAACGGTGAGAACGCGCATGACATCGTCGTCGCAGAGCGCCAAGAGGCGCGCGAACACGCCGGCGATAGCAAAGGCGTCGCCATTGCCGCCGGCCACCACTCCATCCTCATCCGGTGATCCGAGCAGGGCCAACACTTCGCGCCGCTTTTTGCCGAATGCAGCTTCAGCCTTGCAGCCGGCAAGGCTGGCAGTCACCGTCTCGTTGACTGCGCGCTGTGGTTCACGGCGCACCTGCCACAGGCCGGAACCGGTGATGGCGTGCGCCACCACGAGGCGCAGCGCCACGGCGGGATGGTCGAGCATGGCCGCACGCACGGCAGCATGGCGATGCAGATCGACATAGTTCTGCATCGGGCCGGTGAGTTCGGGGCGCGGCGGCTTGGCGGCTGTTTCTTCTTGCTCGCCGCCCTCGCGGGCGCGGCGGACTTGCTTGTGTGACAGCCAGCCCTCGTGACACTCGACCTCGCCGCAATACGTGACCGCGATGAAGACCTTGCCGCCCTTCTTCTTCGGGGTCTTCTCGTGGTCCCATGCGTGGAAATATTGGCCCGGTTCCAGCAGCACCACCTCGCTCCAGCCGTCGTTGAGATAGGTGTCGCGTCTGGTGGCAATCGCTTCGTTCTGCTTTTGCCAGAACAGGTCGGCATCGGCGAAATAGCTGTCCTCGCCGAACAGGTCCGAGGTGATCAGGCCGGGATACTCCTCGATGGCAAACAGCGCCACCTTGGTGGAAATCGACTGGCCGCCGAACAGCCATTGCTTCAATTGAAAGCCACGCGGCGCGTATTGATCGGGATCGGCACAGAGTGCCAGCCAGTCCTTCTGCTGCGCCTTGGACGCCATGGTGAGATGGCGCACCGTCTCGGCGTCGATCTCCTCGCGGCGATAGGCTTCGCGGATTTTGGGCAAGAGGTCGCCAAGCGCCAGAATGCGTTTGACCTTCAGGTCAGTGATGCCGAAGGTCGCAGCGATGTCGGGAACGGTGCGGCCTTGCTTGACGAGCCGCGAAAACGTCTCCCATTGCGATACTTCGTCTGGATCGAGGCGGGCGAGGTTTTCGATCAGCGAGGCTTCCAGCGCACCGGCGTCGTCGCCATCCTCCATGATGGCGCAGGGCAAGGGATCGCCTTCGCCGCGCTCGTCGGCAAGCGATTTCGCGGCGAAATAGCGCCGCCTGCCGGCAACGATCTCGAAGCTTTCCGGTTGCCCGTTCGGTCGCACAAGGAGAGGCACCAGCACGCCGCGCGCACGCACGGAGGGCAGGATGTCGGAAATGTCGGGCGCGCGTCTTCCATGGCGCATGTTGAGCGCGGAAATGTTGAGGTGATCCAAGGGGATGTGGGCAAGCTGCATGGCTACTCTCCTTCGCTTTGGTGAGGTTGTCCCCGCCGCAGATGCCGACGGCCGGCGCGGCGGGACGGTTTTTGCGCCTATCGGCGCTGCTGTTCCGCCGTGTCGGGCGGAAGCTCGGAATGGGACTTTGAAAGGGCGTCTGCTGCCTGCCGCAGAAGTCGCTCGGCCTCGGTGATGTGGCCGCAAATGCGGGCGGCTTCGGCATAGGCGGAGAGCGGATAGCGCGCCTGGAAATGCAGGTCGCGCTCGATGCCGAGGCCAAGCGGACCTTTTGCGGATGCAAGCTCGGCCAGACTGACGCTGCCGAGTTCGGGGAAGCCGAAGCCGAGATCGCAAAGACCGAACAGCGTGTCGCCATCGGCGTCGAGTTCGCTCAGAAGCCACGTCGCGGCACCTGTCGGATCGAACAGTTTCACAACGGGAAAATGGTCGATGTCGGCGTCGGCGGCGCCATTGGCGAGCAGTCGTGCGCGCAGTCGATCAGTGATCAGGATCATGGAAAGACTCCTTGTCAGAACAGGTCGAGTTGATTTCTGCTGGCTTCATCGAAGAGGCCGATATCGAGCGGCTTTTGCGCCGCGCGCGGACACATCGGCGCGTCCATCAGGAGGGTGAGCCGATCGCGCGTGGTGATCGGCCGGACACCGGGAATGAGCATCTGCTCGCCTTGCGGCGTCGGCTCGCTCGCGGTCAGTTGAGGATCGCGCATCGTCATGCCGCAATCCCTTCCTGCGCCTCGCCTTCGGCATCGGCCTGAAGGCCAAACAGGAAATCGGCGGCCTTGGAAGCAAGACTGGCGGCACGGAAGATGGCGCGATTGTCCTCGCGCAGCACCTTCAGCCATGAGCCGATGTAATCGGCATGACGCACGGTCGGCTCGATACCGAGATTGCTGCAGACGAAGGCGGCAGTGATTTCGGCGACCAATTCTTCACGCGCGTAAGCCTTGGAGCCGAACGAGCCGGAGAGGTCGCGAGCAAGCCGCGTCGGGTGGCCGGTCCAGTGGCCAAGCTCGTGAAAGCAGGTCCGGTAATAGTCGATCTGGTGATGGAACGCCGGCTGCGGCGGCACCTGAATGTGGTCGCTGCCCGGCATGTAGAAAGCGCGATCGCCGCCGACCCTGAAATCCGCACCGCTGGCGCGAATGAGCGTCTCGGCCTGCGGCACGATCTCGCACTGAGGCAGCGGCTCGGCGGCGGCATAGAGGTCTTCCGGAAGATTATCGCACTGCGCGACATTGAAGACGGTGAAGCGCTTCAAAAAAGGCACGGCCTGTGGTTCATCGCCCTCGTGGCGTGCGCGCTCCTTCTCGTCCTTGGGGACAAAGCGGTCGGCATGCACGATGGTCGTGCCGCGCTCGCCCTTCCTGACGTTGCCGCCAAGGACGAGCGCCTGCCGGAAGGTGAGCCAGTTCTGGCTGGGATAGCTGCGCTCGATGACCGCGCCCCACAGGATGAGGATATTGATGCCGGAATAGGTGCGCCCAGAGGATGCATTCCTCGGCAGGCCAAGGCCTGCCTTTGCGCTGCCCCATGGCTTGACCCATGGCACGGTGCCGCGCTCCAGCTCGGCAATGATGCGGTCCGTGATCTCCTGATAAAGGCTGGCGCTGGGGCGCCCGCCCTTGCCTGCGCCAGCCTCTCCGCTGGCGGAACGCTTGCTGTTTGCATGCATCGTCTCATCCTCCGCTCGCCAATCGCCGCGCCTTTCCCCGGAAGCGGGGTGGGCGGCGAGTCGCGACCGGAAAGGCCCGCCGTGGGAGGCGGACCGCATCCGAAGGACCGGAACGAAGAGGAGGACCCTGAGCGGCACGCGAAGGGTTGCGGGCTGCCGCGGCGGGCCTAGAAGGGAGTGCCGCCCACCCCGCGCCACCGGGAAAGGCCAACAGACAAACCGCGCCGCCCGCAAGGGCGGCGGCCGTCACAGCCCGAAGGGCTGCCCACGCCAAGGGGCGAAGCCGAATGGCCGAGACCGCCTGAGCTTGCCGAAGAAAAGCGGGCTCGGTTCACGAGCACCTGGTGCGCGTCGTCAGGCGCGCGGGCGCCCGCCAGGACGGCAGGCTGGACAGATTTTTCGAACGGATCGCGATAAATACTTCAAATGAATGCTGCACCGAAAACATGTGCGATGCAGCATTTTCGCAAGCATTTACCACGGACGCTCAGACCCGAGACTTCCGCCACCCAGCCTTGCGCGCGGCTTCCTCCGAACAAAACCAGCGCTCGCCTTTCAACAGGTTGATGCGCGTCTCCCAGTAATATTCCTGTCCGGGAACATGATAGATTCGCTCGCCCGTGTTGTAGCTGATATTGGCTTTGATGTTGCAGCCGACAGCGGCAGGGCCGATTTCGAAGGCAAGAAAGCCAGCCAGGATTGTTCCACCAGCAACGATCTTTGCCCACAACGGAACGTCCTTCGAACGATGGCGCTCGCCATACCTGCGACGGTTGTACCGATTGTCTTGATAGCGATAGTTGCCCACGCCCCTTCTCCCCGAAGAGAGAATGCGACGTTTGCAGCCTGGAGTCTATAAGTCTGGTCTAATTCACCGGCCCTGTTCCGAACCATTGAATGAACGGCGCATCCTTACCCGTGATATCCTTCACCGTCTTTAACAGCGCGTCATGGGTGCGTTGGAGAGCCCGGTAATGGTCGCTGCTAGGTGATAGAAGCGGCTGGACGATGCTCTTGTGCAGCCGTTCCGCCTCCGCCAGAAAGCGCTCGATTTCAGCCTGTGAAAGCTGCTTGGAAAGTTTGGTCCTAGCCATTGCGATCTCCGTTGAGGAATCGCCGCACCTAGGATTATCATCCTATATCGGCATGGCTTGGTAAAGACCCACCCGCAGCGGAATGGCAGCTTGCCGAAGAAAAGCACGCTCGGTTCACGGTACGGGCGCGAGCCGTTAGACGCGCAGGCGCCCGTTAGCCCGCAGGCTGGACAGAATCTCGCACGGATCAGCGTCAAGCGCCGCAGTTAAGTCGAGAAACTCGATGACATCGAGACGCCGCTCTCCACCCTCGTACTTGGCCACGAAGGATTGGGGACGATCAAGCTTCTCGGCCACCTGCGCCTGAGTCAGGCCTTTGGCCTTGCGCAGGGAAACCAGCTGGGCCAGAAACCGCTGGTGGCGGGGCGAGCGAAGAGATTTGGGCATGTAGGAGAACCGGTCGGGTAAAGACCGGATCAGCGACTAATCCCGGTTTCGGATTATCCCATTTTGGGATATGCTGCGTTGCATCCAGCGCTCAACAGCCGAGGCTCGCAACAGGCATGAATCGATCAATGGGAACAGATGAGACTCGAAACTCAACTCTGTGCGACGAAGTCCCCTGGTCGGAGAACCTGACGGCCTACGATAGGCAGCATTTCACGATCTACCTGCGGATCCTGGATGCCTGCGCCGACAATGCCAGCGAAGAGGAGATGGCCGATCTCATTCTAGGCATCGACCCGGCCCTTGAACCGGTCCGCGCCCGCAAGGCTCTTCGCAGCCATATCGACCGGGCGAACTGGATGGTGACGACCGGCTACAAGGAACTGTTCGCCGGCTGACGCACAGCACGGATTGTCATGCTCTTCAAACAAGGAAGTTCAGATACCCGTCACTCATGAGCGCACGGCCGCGAGAGATGGCGCGGCGGGAGCGGTCACAACTGGTTCGCGTGCTGTTTGACTGCCATTTCCAGTGCTTGGCTCAGAGGCACAGCCTTGGAGAACAGGAAGCCTTGAGCGGTTCGGCAGCCAAGCTTGTGCAGGGTTTGCCGATCCGCCTCTGTTTCGACGCCCTCGGCCATGACCTCGATCCCGAGCATGTTACCGAGATCGATGACCGATTTGACAAGCAGTCGGTCCTCTCGGGACTTGGCCAAGCCGCGAATGAAGCCCTGGTCTATTTTGACCTTGCGTATCCGACTGTCCTTGAGCGATGCCAACGTAGAAAAGCCGGTGCCGAAGTCATCGAGCGCGATGGAAATGCCGGCATGTGAAAGCCGTCCGAGCTTTTCATCCACTCTGTCCGGGTCAACCGGGGATTCTTCGGTAATCTCGATCTCGAACATCGTTGCAGGGAGACCTCTTGCCGCCAGACCATCCAGAACCATGTCGTCGATATCGCCGGCTTCCAGTTCGCGCGGTGAAACATTCATCGCCACACGGAAATCACGACAGTCAGCTTTCACCAAGCCGTCGATAAAAGCACAACAGTCGGCGAAGACGGTTTGCGTCAGCAGCTGAAGCATTCCGGTTTCGCGTGCAGCTGTGATGATTTCGGGTGGAGAGATGGCACCATGAGTCGGATGGGACCACCTCAGCAAGGCTTCAAAACCGACCACGGCCTCGGTGTCGAGTTTCACGATCGGCTGGAACCAAGGTTGCAAGCTTCTCGTCTTTATCGCCGAATGAAGGTCCCGTTCGACGGACTGGCGGCGTTGCAGTTCCCTGTCGAGTTCGGCATCGAACAGGCAAAATTCGTTCCTGCCACGACGCTTGGCCGTGTAAAGGGCGATATCCGCCCGCAACAACATTTCGGTCAGGCCCGGGCTTTCCGCCAGGTATATTCCTATTGATGCCCCGACCCGGACGGACGCGACCTCCCGATAGGGGCGGGCAATTTTTGCTATGATATTGGAGGCGAGATCACTGGCAGAAAGCGAAACCCTCGTTGAGGGAAAAAACAGCACGAATTCATCGCCGCCGATACGAGCGAGCGTCGAGCCTTCCGGTGCTTCCTCCTCTATGCGGCGGGCGATCCTGACAAGCAGTTCATCACCGGTCCTGTGACCGTAGGTATCGTTGACGGATTTGAACCCGTCCAGGTCAACCAGCATTGCCACGAAGGGGCCATCCGCGGTCTCGAACCGTCCGATAGCGTCTTCGAGGCCACGCCTGTTGAGAAGGGCCGTCAGGTGGTCCTGCCTGGAACTGGCCTTCATCTCCGCCGCAAGCCGCTCGGCCTCATGCCTCAGGCGGCTCGCTTCGCGGAACCGTGCTTGCCCAACAAACGAAGCTCGAACCAAGCCGCCCATGAAGAGCAGAACGGTAAAAGCCAGAATGTAGTCTTCAAAATTGCCTTTCGCCAAAAGGCAACCCACCGTGATGAGGAGCGGAGGTGTGATGAAGTTGATCGCCGCCGCGGCATACGAACTGCCGTATGTAACCGCACCAGCTGAAATGCCCGCCAGAATGACCAGATGCAGCGCTGCTTGAGGTGTCGTGTATCCAACAGTCAGGACGGCCAGGAAGGACCAGGCAAACCCTGCCAGAAGAGCAAGGATGCCAAACCAGCGAAGCCGCGGCAAAACCCCCACTAATCCGTCATGGCGCCCCGTTTCCTTTAGCTGATAACGCGCGAGTGCAAGGCGGGCGGCATTTATCGCATTGACGACCAGGAACCAGATTGCAGCTGCAAAGCCGCTGCCAGAAAGGGCGTGCACCGCCCAAATCAGGCCTGACAGGATAGCGCTTATCGGCATCGACACGAAGAGGCCGGCCCTCAGGTCAGCAAGCTGATCCTGACGGATTTTGGCCTCCAGCGTGTCTTCATTCTTCGGGGCCATGGACGGACCAGCTTGCTCCCATCGTTGTTCGCGAGGACAAGCCTACGCAGGCCCACTGAAGGACGGGTTAACTATCCAGCGGGGATAACCAGTGTGCTCACCATGTCTTCGGGGCGCACGTCTGCCTCTTGGCCTTGCCGTCTGACCATCGAGCTCTTGCCCGCACGCGTGCCTTGATCCGAATCATCCCAGGATCGGCAACGTCACCATGGAAGCAGCCCTACCAACGGCATCAACGCGCCCGGCGAGACAAAAGGAAGCCGGGCCGAGATAGCGTTCCAGAGCGGCAGCGCTGCCTGCGATTCACCGCCTGAGCATGGCCGAAATGCCATGGCGGATAAAGGGAAGATATTGGGCAAAGCGAAGCCCTGCATGTCTTGCAAGCCGTGCCGCCGGGTGCTCGCCTGAGTAGAGAGCGACAAGTGCATTCGTAGCATGATAGAGCGGTGCCGCCGACAGACGCAGCCGGCTTTCGTATCTGCCGAGCATGTCGGGATCAGCAATGTCGCGGCGCTCGCGACATGCCGCCAGGATTCTATCGGCAAGTTGCTTCTGGCCACTGAGGCCGATGTTGAAGCCATGCGCGGTCACCGGGTGCATGCCGAGGGCAGCATCGCCGATCAGTGCCGCACTCGGAGCCCAGAACTTGTGCGCCCAGGTCGTGACCAGCGGATAGGCATGGCGGGTGCTTGCCAAGGTCATCTCTCCGAAGCGTCCTCGACACCGGCTCGTCGATTCCATGAGGAACAAATCGTCGTCGAGAGCAAGCAGTCTGTCGGCCTCGCTTGAGCGCAAAGTGAGAAGCAGCGACGACACGCCTTCCATGAGCGGCAACATCGCTATCGTCTGATGGTGATCGAACCATTCGACCGCGATCTGGTGATGGGCGCGCTCGTGCCTCACTCGGCAAATCAGCATGGAGTTGCCAAGCCGATTGATGTCGGCGCCAATGCCGAGCAGGTCGCGCGTCGCGGACAAACGCGAATCCGCTGCAACGAGCAGCCGAGCGGCCAATTGCCTGCCATCAGAGAGCGTTATGACTGCTTCTTTGTGGCTGGTTGTTGCATTGACGACCGAGCGGCCGCACAGCAGCTGGGCATGATCCTGGAAGTGGACAAGCTTGAACAGGGCGTCGCGGATCCGACAATTTGGGACCAGAATTCCGAGTGGTTCCCCAGATCCGCTGGGAGAATCGAAGCACAGGGCGAAAGGGCTCGATCCGTTGAGCACACGCGCGCCTTGAAGTGGTGATTTGTCCGAAGCGGGGATGATATCCCAGGCGCCGAGCTCGCGAAGGATTCCAACCGATGCGTGGGTCAGCGCGATCTCGCGACCGTCGAAAGCCGGATTCGCCAGGGTTTCGAGCGACTGCCGTTCAACCACTGCCACGTTGAGTCGGCTCTGGGCAAGCGACGCGGCGAAGGAAAGTCCGACCGGCCCGGCTCCGACCACAATAACGTCGAATCTATCGACAGAGCCGGCCATCAGCGTGCCGCCATTGCGTCGGCTATCTGCGACGAAGGGCACTGGAACGCATCGCAATCGATCCACGGTTTGCGGCTCATCTCCCCAAGCGTCTCCACGCGACCTAACCGTCCGTTAGACATCCGTTCTCGTTGAAATGGTCAATGAAACCATGCCGACGAAGAGATAACCCTGATCTGGATCAACCAGGCTCGATAAACGCGGCAACCGCGGGTTCACGGTCGACTGGTCGATCGCCACACCATGGTCTGGTCAGGTCATCATGGAATGGCGGGCTTCCCCTTCGGTGCGGCCCTTTCAAGGCGGTAACAGGGGTTCGATTCCCCTTTGGCGTACCAGCAAAATCAAGCACTTAGCTGCATTTCCCGCAAACTCGTCTAATATCCGTCTAATATCTGCCCTGTGGAAAACGGTGGATTGACATGGAGATTGATGGAATCAGATAGGCGAACGTCCAAATTGGCTCCTATATGAATGCTTGGGGGGCCAGATGCATTGTGAGGTTGAATTTCTGCCGGTCGGCTCCGGCTCCAAGGCCGGTGACGCCATTGTAGTGCGTTACGGCGACGCTGCCGATTATCATTTGATGTTGGTCGACGGTGGCCATGCCGAAACCGGAGACAACATCGTCGCGCACCTCAAGAAGCAGTTTGGGCCATTTCCTGTTCTGGAGCATGTGGTGTTGACGCATTCCGATGCGGACCATGCTTCGGGGCTGCGCACGGTTTTGAGCGAGATTCCTGTGCGAAATCTCTGGATGCATATCCCTTGGCTCCTCGCCGAGGAGTCCCGTCACCTTTTTTCGGATAAACGATGGACTGCCGAGGGGTTGAAGGCCGCTGTAAAGGCCGAATACGGGACGATCAGCGAAATCTACGACTTAGCTTTGGAAGCTGGCTCCAATATTTTCTTTCCATTCCAAGGCACGGACATCGGCCCTTTCCGCGTATGCTCGCCCAGCCGCGTTGCGTACAGTTATCTTTTGCCGCAATTCGAAAAGACGCCCGATCCGGACCAGGCCGCGATTGAGGCGGCACAGATGTGGCTAGGCAAGGAGTCACTCGCGCGCAAGATCTTGGAAGCAGCAAAGGCCGCGCTGCATGGTTGGACGCCGGAGAGTTGGGACAACGAGCGTTTGCAAGACGGGGGAATCACCAGCGCCAGCAATGAATCGAGCGTGGTACTGTATGGCTCTTTTGAGAACGACGCCCGTGTGCTTCTCACGGGGGACACAGGGGTAAATGGATTGCGATGGGCGGCCATTTATGCGGAGAGCGTGGGCCTTCCACTTCAAAGGTTTAGTTTTGTGCAAATCCCCCATCACGGCAGTCGACGCAACGTCGGCCCTACGATTCTTACGCGTCTTTTAGGAGAAATTCAGGCGGAGGTTTCTGCATCACGTTTCAGTGCCTTTGTTTCTGCACCTAAGGACGACGAAAAACATCCCCGCCGGATCGTGTTAAACGCATTTAAGCGCCGTGGCGGCCATATCATTGCAACTCAAGGCGTCGGCAAGGTTCATTGGGGAGGTTTCCCGGCACGTGCTGGATATGACGTTGCGGAAAGTCTGCCTTTCTACACAGAGGTCGAGGAATATACGTGAGCACAGATGGACCGCCGCGCTCGTTGAAAGATCAGACCCGCTGGCAGCTTTGGCTTACGATTGCCGCGAATTTTGCTTTGTTTTATGGGGTGGCACAGTCTGACGCTCTTGCGGTTTCCGGCATCAAGGGCCTGCTGGTGGGGGCCGCGAACCTTCTTCCCGTCGGGCTAGCTCTCATTGTTACATCAATCGCAAACGGCCTTCTGAACGCCGCGGCGAAAGCCCGCTTGGTGTTTCTTCGATGGCACTTTGCATTGCCGGGACATCGAGCCTTTAGTAGGCACGGGCCGACAGATCCCCGCATCGATATGTCTCGACTGAAAGACTCTTTGGGAGATACTTTCCCCCGAACACCGGGTGACGAAAATCGCCTGTGGTATCGGTTTTACAAAGATGTCGAGTCAGAGACCGCAATCCTTCATGCTCACAGGGAGTTTCTGTTTACTCGCGACTACGCCGCTGTTTCGTTCCTGTTTCTTTTCGGCTTTGGGACCGCAGCGGTTTTCATGGTGCAGTCCCTGAGGGTGTCGCTTATCTATTGCGCTGTTCTGCTGCTACAGTTCTTGGTTGTTCGCCACTCGGCGGCAACCTATGGCGTCCGATTGGTAACAACGGTGCTGGCGCGCCACGCAGCGAAGACGGTTTGAATTTCCGGATAGTAGTAGGCCCTCTTACCTCACCCCGTCCGCAAAATTCGACGCTGGTATAGAGTTCGGACTCGCCGGAGGCGGTGGCTACGCCAAATCCCTCCGTGTTGCTGGTGGTCGCGCACCAATGCTCGATGCGGTAGGCCTTTCCGGCGACAATTGTCCCCCATCCGACCGAATCGGTTTGTTGGTGAGGGCTGGTATCGGCCACGGCGCTTGAGCCCGAAGCGACGACGACACCGTCAGTGACATTGAAAAGCCTGGTGATATGGCGAACGACGCCCCATGCAGGCGCGCGCCACCGCACCCGGCAATTTACGGACGGCGTGAACTCGTTGCCGGCCAAAGTGATGATGCCAGCGGGGTCATAGGCCTTTGTGTTCAAGGCTCGTGTTCGGAATACTTCTTTAACAAAGCTGCCGCCAGCGACACCCGAAAGCTTCCTGTCTTCAAGCACCGCATCTGCGGCGCCGCCACCGGCGGCTATGGCCGCATCCTTCAAGTCGGTGGCGCGCCAGGTCCGTTGCACCGCTTCGATGCCGGCTCGCGCCAGGGCTTGCGTGCCGTCCGCCTTGGTCGCCTTCCCGCCGAGTAGGGCCATGATTGTTGTGGCGAAGTTCGGGTCGTCGCCGAGCGCGGCGGCAAGCTCGTTCAGCGTGTCCAATGTACCGGGCGCCGCCGCGACCAGGGCTGCAATCGCGGCGTTGACTTCGGCCTTGGAGAAGACGTCGAGCGTTGTCCGCGCGGCGCCGGCAGAATTGTTGGTAAGCAGCGTGCGCATGAACGCCGCCACCTGAAAGGAAAGCCGGGCGTCATCAATGGTTCCGACGATGCTGTCAGCGTTCACGATGGACGGCGAAAACGACAGTACCGCCGCTGCCACAAAGGCCGTGGTGGCAAGCCGCGCGCTGTTGTCGCCGGGGTCTTGCGTTGGCGCCGAGGGTTCGCCGGTGAAAGCCGGGCTCGCGAGGGTTGCCCGCAACGCCAGCGCGGTGAACGCCGCAGCGACATCGGTATCGATGGCGCCGAAGGCCGCCGTGATCTTGTCAAAGGACGTTTTCAGGTCCGTCTTGATGGGCAGTTCGTAGCCGCGATTTGGAGTCAGTGCCATTGATCTATGCTCTCCTATTTCGAAGAGCACCATGCGTCGGAAACCTGGCCCATCGCTGGGCGAATGTGGGCCGTGAACCTAGCTGGCTTTCATCGTCGCGCAGGATCATCGTCGCGCGTTTTGATGCGCTCTTTGGAGGTCACGAATTTTTCAATGGTCTCGGCGCGGTAGAGAATCCGGCCCTGTTTCTTGACGTAGCCGGGGCCGGTTCCGAGGACCCGCCAGCGGGCGAGCGTGGCTTTGCTGACGCGCAGAACACCGGCGACGTCATCGGCGGTTAGAAGCACCTCGCCGGTGGCTGCGAATGCCACGGCGCGAGCCTCGTTGCTTTCGCCGATAGACAAGGCCAGCGCCTCGGTTTTTCTCTTCGACGCTGGCGATAGCCTTCTCGCATATCGCCAACGCCCGGCGTGCTCCGGTCACGGCGATGCGAAGATCGCGGATGGGGTCAACGCCGGACATTTCTAAGCCCCGCTGGCTCAAGCTGCTTCTAAGAGAAAGCCGCAATCCCAGGTCGAGACGCAATCAAGCGGGCTGGCGCCCGTGACGCCGGACAGAATGCAGCCGTATCGGTCATAGGCGCCTATACCCTCGGCCATGAACCATGCGGAACGCCCCGCCGCGTCGGTGTGGGCGCCGTCGCTTTCGTCTTGGAACGGACGGAGCGGCCCGACACAAATGCCGTTTCTGGCCCGATAGGTTCCGCCGGTGCTAAAGCCGGTCAAGACCAAGATCTTGTCGAACCAATCGGCGTCGTAAGGGGGCCTGGCTGCGGCCAAGATCAACTTGCTGAATTCGGGCAATTCTATATTTTGGGTGACAGCCATATCGAAGCGTCCTCTTCGGTTGTGGTTAGAGCCGGCGAGTGTTTCCATCACAGGCCGGCTCACTCACACTTCGACAAATCCATTCGCAAATCAAGTACAAAACGCGCTGTCCACGTTTTATCGGGTGATGGCGGAAGATATCTTCCATGTTGTTTGCGATATGCAAACGATACTAATTTTTAGTTCGCGATATACAAACGGAGGTCTAGAATCACCGAATGCTAAGGAGTCAGTGCAGGCGCGTGCTCGCGACACTCTCTATGCGCGGCTCGTCGCCCGATAGATGAATTGTGCCGGACAGCCAGAGCCTACCGGAGGCGTGCGGGTCCGCCGTGCGTATGATCTTATCTCGGGCAACGGGGGAAACCGCATCCGTCGCAGCCAAGCCGTTCTTGACGACGACGCCGACGTGAGAGGCATTCAAGGATTGAAGCCGCCGTGCGTGCTTGCTGACGCCCGCATTCAGGGCAGCTTTGAAGTCGTTGTTAACGCGGAGCACGGTTGCTCGGGCGAAATTGGCAGGCAAACGGCCGCCCCAATCCTGCAGGTCGGCTTCCGTCAAGCAATGCAATTCTTTGTGAGCAATAGCGGCGTCGGACAGAATGTGCGTTAGCATACGATTGCCGGCATCAAGGCGAGCGCCGCGAGCGCGCTCAACCTTCTCGCGTTCTAGTATGTAAGCCTCGGTGACACTGCGGACGGTTACAGGGTCGCCAGCGGCCTTTGAGACGGCCTCGATACGTTTTGCCTCGACCAGTCTTCTGCGGCGCGACGCGGTAGCCCAGGTGCACGGTCGGGTCGATTGATCGCCAATGAGTTCCGGAGGCCAATTTCGCACGCGCGGCCTTAGTCGTGACCGGCGACTCTTCAAGCGTTCTTAGCATCACTTCCCCCGCGACTCGTCTAATATTCGCCTAATATCGCCCCCGTAGACCTGTGGAGGCCAATGGAGAGATGCCCGCTAACTTATTGAATAATATGGAAACGTATGGAAAAATAGCAATGCGCGAAGCGGCACAAACGCAGCACTTTCCTGGCCGAAAGTTCGGCAACGTATTCTGGCTGATCCGTTCGCACCCGTCGCGCGCCGAAATCGGCATGAGGCGAAGCAACCGGGGAAAATATTCGAGCGAGTCCTCGCAGGGCAGGCTGGGTCAAGTGCGTGGCTCGTCGCGGTCGATCAGGATCCGCTCGGCGGCGCCATCGAGATCTTCATATTGGCCGCTCCTCAAGGCCCACAGGAACCCGGCCAGCCCAAGCGCCCCGAGGAACAGGGCCACAGGTACGAGGTAGGCGAGCGTCGTCATCAGGATTGTGCCAGTGCGCCAATGTCGGAGCGCCTGTCATGTCGGGCATCTTGCACCGATGCATTTGACACGAAACCTTGCAGGCGTAGCGCATTGCCGATGACCAGGAGGGACGAGGCGGACATCGCGACCGCCGCGATCAGGGGCGTAACGTGCCCCAGAATGGCGACCGGCACGGCGATGCCATTGTAAACGATCGCGATGGCGATGTTCTGCCGGATCAGCCGTCCAGCCTTCCGCGAAATGTCTAAAGCAAGTGGGACCGCCAGAAGACTTTTACGCAGGAACACGAAATCCGCGGCGTTGCGCCCGATATCCGCCGCCGTGGCCGGAGCGATCGAAACGTGTGCGGCGCCCAATGCAGGCGTGTCGTTGAGCCCATCGCCGACCATCAGAACCTTGTGGCCAGTTCGGGTCAATGCTTCGATCTGTTCGACCTTTCCGGAGGGAAGCAACGCGGGAACGAAGCGCTCGACGCCCAGTGCTTCCGCGACCTCGCCGCAGGCAGCTTCTGTGTCGCCCGACAGCATCTCCACCGACACGCCGGCGCCGTTCAGTTGCTCGATAGCCGCCTTGGCATCGGCACGTAGCTCATCCTCGAAATCGAAAGTCGCGACAATGACCCCATCCTTCGTCAGAACGGTTGCGCCATAGCCTTGTTTGCCTTCGCCGCCGGTCCGGGCTTTCCACTCAGCCCATCCGCGGCGACCCAGCCGCCAGGTAGTGCCCTCGGCGATGGCTTCGATGCCGAAGCCCGGATGCTCGCTGACGGACGCGAGTTTCGCCTGGCCGGCAAAGGCTGCGTTGCCAGCGATTGCCTTCGAAAAGGGATGGCGGGAATGCGCTGCCATCTCGGCCGCCATGGCGAGCATCGTCGGATCGATGGACGGCGGATTGATCAGCCTAGCCAGTCCGAGCGTAAGCGTGCCGGTTTTGTCGAACAATGCCGTGTCGATCCCGGCCAGGCGCTCCATGGCGGAGCCGTCCCTGACCATGACGCCGCTTTCAAACAGCCGCCGCGCAGCGACCACCTGCACGATCGGCACGGCGAGACCGAGCGCGCACGGGCATGTGATGATCAAAACGGCGATCGCGATTGTTATTGCCCGGTGCCAGTCGCCGGTCGCCGCCATCCAGCCGAGGAACGTCACAAAGGCGGTGAGGTGGACCACCGGGGCGTAGAACGCGGAGACGCGATCGGCGATCCTGCGATGGCGGGCGCGGCCGCCCTCTGCCGCTTCCATCAGCCGAACCATTTCGGCCAGGAAGGAATCCTTCGCGGCGGCCGTCGCCTCGATGGTCAGCGGACCGGTGAGATTGAGTGTACCGGCCTGGACCTGCGCCCCCGGGCCCACCGTTCTGGGCGTGCTTTCCCCGGAAACCAGGGAACAGTCGAGATCCGATGCCCCGCCAATGATCCTGCCGTCGATGGGCACCCTCTCGCCAGCCGCAATCAAGAGCTCCATTCCTGGTTCGATCTCGCCAACCGGCAAGTAGTCGCGCGAACCATCCTCGCGCAGCACCATGGCGCCGCGCGCCGCCAGCCGAGCCAGTCCGTTCACGGCCGTCCGCGCCCGTTCCCGCATCACGTGATCCAGCGTGCGGCCGATCAGCAGAAAGAACAGCAGCGACACCGACGCGTCGAAATAAGCATGGTCGCCATGGTTGATCGTCTCGTAGAGGCTCATGGCGTAAGCGAGCGATACCCCGACCGCGATCGGCACGTCCATGTTCATGCGGCTGTGGCGCAGCGCATTCCAGGCCGAGCGAAAATAGATGCCGCCGGCGAAAGCGAGCGCAGGAATGGCAATCAAGGCCGAGACCCAATGGAACAGGTCGCGGGTCGCGCCTTGCGCGCCGGACCAGACGGAGACTGATAGCAGCATGATGTTGCCCGCCGCAAAGCCGGCGACCGCGACGGCGCGGATCAGTTCCGAGAGCGTCCTGTCCTTCCCGTCAGCCTCGGGATCGAACAGGTGCGCGCCATAGCCCAGCCGTCCAAGTGTGGCGACGAATGGCGGAACCTCGTCGCCGCGCCACCGGACCGAAACACGTTTCGTTGAAAGATTGACACGAGCGCCTTCGACGCGATCCAGCTTCCCGATCGCCGTCTCGATCGTCTGGATGCAGGCGGCACAATGCACAGCCGGCACCGAAAGGTCGGTCTGGCGAAGATTTTCGCCAATCGAGCGGCTCGCCAGTCTGATTTCCTGGCCAGAAGGCAGGACCAGTGTGACCTTTTCCAGGTCCAATGCCATTTCGGCGCCTGGCGCGCAGCAGCTCATTGCCGCGCCCCGCGGGAAATCACGATCCGGCGAACGTCGCGATAGGGTTCCGCAAGGCTCGCATCGGCGTCGATTTCGACGATCCAGACGCCATCCTTGGGGATGTGGTGCGCGGCGAATATCTGACCGGAGGCAGCGGCAAGAGTGACGGATTTGTCCTCGGCCTCGTAGGCGGGATGACGAAACAGCACCTTGACGCCATGCACGGGAACCGTCTTGCCGCCAGCATCGGTGAGGCTGTAGCGGACCTCACCGCCTGCGATGGTGAGTTTGCCAGTCCAGCCGAGGGCTGCCTGAGCTCGCCCTTGCTGGGCCTTTTTGTTGAATTGCTGGCTCGCCACATAGGTGTTTTCGACGACAAGGCCGGTCCAGCTCGTGTTGGCGAGCGTCGCCATCGTCAGATTGACCGCTATGACCACGCCGAAGAAGCCAAGGATGGTGAACAGCATATGCCTGCCGGTGAATTCGCGGGATTGTCGCGAGGTGTCGCTCATCTGGCGATCTCCGGTGCGTTGAAAGTGGCCGTGTATTCGTCCGACTCGAACGTTGCCTTGTTTTCGACCCGGAACTTGAAGCTTTGCGCTGCACCCCGAACCTGATCTGCCGGCTGACGCACGAAAACCTTGAGCATCTTCAGCCGGTCAGGTTCGACCGGGATGGCGAAGGAGCGATCCGCCGGCAGGTCGATGCCGACAACGCTCATTTCGGCTCCATGCAGGCCCTGCATCGTGACAATGATCGTTCTTGGTTCGGGGATCATGTTGAGCAGCTTGACGGTGTAGCCGTTGCGGATCGAACCGTCGGACAGCGTCACGAACTGCGGGTTTCGATCGTGCAGGACATTCAATTCGAGCCGTTCGCGGGTCAGCAGCGAATATAGCAGCGCGAGACCGACCGCCGACCAGGCGCCCATGTAGATGAAGGTGCGCGGGCGAAAGATCTTGCGGATATGGAAACGGGCCACCTTGTCGGAGAACAGGCCGTCAGCGCTCCTGACCAGTGACGGGTTGACTGAACCGGAGCCGCCCGGGGTCGCCAGCATCATGTTGGCGTTGTAGTCGGCCAGCGTCGCATAGGAAATCAGTCCGCGCTCCCTGCCGAGCTTGTCCATGATACCGTCACAGGTATCGATGCAGAGCGCGCAGGTGATGCATTCAAGCTGCTGGCCATCACGAATGTCGATCCCCATCGGGCACACCGCGACACAGCCATTGCAGTCGACGCAGTCGCCGACGGGCTGCCCGGCGGCAAGGACCCTCTTGGCGTGACGCGAGCGCGGTTCGCCGCGCCAGTCATTATAGGTGACGGTGAGGGAATTCTCGTCGAGCATGGCCGCCTGGATGCGCGGCCATGGGCACATGTAGGTGCAGACCTGCTCGCGCATCAGCCCGCCGAACGTATAGGTCGTCGCCGTCAGCACGGACACGGTGATGTAGGCGACGGGGGCGGCGGTGCCGGTGAAGAGTTCCCCAAGCAGCGTCGGCGCATCGGCGAAATAGAAAATCCAGGCGCCGCCGGTCAGCACCCCTATGACCAGCCAAATGGCGTGTTTCGATGTTCGCAGCACGAGTTTGCGCGCAGTCCAGGGACCGGCATCGAGCTTGATGCGCGCGTTGCGGTCGCCCTCGATGGCTCGCTCGACGACCAGAAACAGATCGACCCACACGGTCTGCGGGCAGGTATAGCCGCACCAGGCCCGGCCGACGGTGGATGTGATCAGGAAAAGGCCGACACCGGCCATGACCAGCAGGCCGGCGACGTAGTAGAATTCCTGCGGCCATATCTCGATGAAGAAGAAGTAGAAGCGGCGGTTGGCAAGATCGACCAGCACGGCCTGGTCAGGGGCAAATGGCCCGCGATCCCACCGCAGCCAGGGGGTCAGGTAGTAGATCCCCAGCGTGATTGCCATCACCGACCACTTGAAGCGGCGGAAACTGCCAGAGGCCCGGTTCGGGAAGATCTTCTTGCGTCCGGCATAGAGCGGCTGACGGGTCTTGGCGGAGTTGACCGCATCGGCTTCGAGCCGTTCTATTTGCGTGTTATCGAGCACGAGAAGCTCCAGTCACCAGCGACGATTTCGCCGGAAGCCCGACCCATCGGTTTCTGGATGATGCCGAGGCCCGGCTCGCGCCGGGCCTCGTCGCTTGGCGGTTGGGGGGAGGACGAGAATAGGCTTGCGTTCCTATTCTCCGCCGCCAAGCGAATGGACATAGACCGCGAGTTCCTTGACCTTGATCTCGCCGAGACGCCCGATCCAGGCCGGCATGACGCCATGCCTCGGGGCGCGGACCTGCGCGGCGATGGCTGTTTCGCCAGACCCGTAAAGCCAGATCGCGTCGGTCAGGTCGGGTGCGCCGAGCTCCCTGTTGCCCTTTGCATTCTCACCATGACAGGCCGCACAATTCTCGGCGAAAACATTGGCGCCGAGTTCGATCAGGCTTGTGTCCTGAACAGGATCGGAGAGGCTTGCGACATAGGCGCCGACCTGCTTGATCTGATCCGTCGTGATGATGTCGCCAAAAGCAGGCATTTCCGACAGGCGCGTATCCGGGTCTGATGCGAAGCGGATGCCGTGCGCAATCGTCTGCTGGATCTGTTCGGCGTTGCCACCCCACAGCCAATCGTCGTCGTTTAGGTTGGGAAAACCCTTGGACCCTTGAGCGCCCGAGCCATGGCACTGCACGCAATTGACCTTGAACGCGGCGCCACCTGCGGCGACCGCGAATTCGCGTAGTGTATCGTCGGCAGTAATCTCGGAGACGGTCTTCGCCTGAATGGCAGCGACATATTTGTCTTTGGCCACTTCGGCCGCCGCCAGTTCATTCTTGACGTCTTTGCGGCTCGAATACCCCAGCACACCCCTGGTCGCGGAAGTCAGCATCGGCCATGCCGGATAGACGACGGTGTAGCCGATCGCCCAGGCAATGGTGATGTAGAAGGTGATGACCCACCAGCGCGGAAGCGGGTTGTTGAGTTCCTTGATGCCGTCCCACTCATGGCCGGTCGTCGAGATGCCCGAAACCTCGTCGATATGCTCGCTGCCCATGATCAGTCGTCCTTGAGAGGAATGTGAGCGGCTCTCTCGGCTTGCCTGCGGCTGCCGGGACGAAATGCAAAGGCAACGCATCCGAGGAAGAAAAGTGCCATGGCAAGCAGGCCCCAGCTGTCGGCAAACTCCCGCATGAAATTGTAGGTCATCGCCATTCTCCTCAGCGGTAACCGGCGGCTTCGTCATAGGTCCTGAAATCGACCAGCGTGCCGAGCATCTGGAGATAGGCGACCAGCGCATCCATTTCGGTGACCTGCTGCGGATCGCCGTCGAAGTCCCCAAGCTTGACTTTCGGATAGCGTCTCTCCAGGCCCGATGTGTCGGCATTCGCATCGGCCTGCGCCATGAGATCGGCATTGGCATGAGCGATCATGTCGTCTGAATAGGGCACACCGACACGGCTGTTGGCGATCAGATGCGTCGAGAAATCCTTCACCTCGATTGGCATGTCCTTCAGGAACGCGTAGCTCGGCATGATCGATTCCGGCACCACCGAACGCGGCTCGGTGAGATGCTGGACGTGCCATCCGTTCGAGTAGCGGTCGCCGACCCGGGCGAGATCCGGCCCGGTGCGCTTCGAGCCCCACTGGAACGGGTGGTCGTACATCGACTCGGCCGCCAGGCTATAGTGGCCGTAGCGCTCGACCTCGTCGCGGAACGGCCTTATCATCTGGCTATGGCAGAGGTAACAGCCCTCGCGCGCATAGATGTTGCGCCCGGCGAGCTCGAGCGGCGAATAGGGCCGCATGCCTTCGACCTTCTCGATGGTGTTGTCGAGATAGAAGAGCGGCGCGATCTCGACGATACCGCCGATTGTTACGACCAGCAGGGACCCGAGGAGAAGAAGTGTGGCGTTCTTCTCGATGACCGCGTGTCTGTCCATCAAGCCCATTTTCTGGCTCCTGATCGCACAGGCTGGAGGGCGGGGATGGAGCGCGGCATCGGATCCTCCTCGCGCTGGTAGCCGAGGATGGTCATGGCGATGTTCCAGGCCATGATGAGGGCGCCCGACAGATACATCGCGCCGCCGATGGCACGCATGATGTAGTAGGGATGCATGGCGGCGACGGTTTCGGCGAAGGAGTAGACCAGGAAGCCCTGCTCGTTGTATTCGCGCCACATCAGGCCCTGCATGACGCCGGAGACCCACATCACCGCGGCGTAAACGACGATCCCAAGCGTCGCCAGCCAGAAGTGCCAGTTGACGAGCCGCAGCGAATAAAGCCGGTCGCGATTCCATAACTTCGGGACCATGAAATAAATCGCGCCGAACGAGATCATGCCAACCCATCCGAGCGCGCCCGAATGGACGTGACCGATGGTCCAGTCGGTGTAGTGCGAGAGCGAGTTGACGGCCTTGATTGACATCATCGGGCCTTCGAAGGTCGACATCCCGTAGAAGGCGATGGCCATCACCATCATACGGATGATCGGGTCGGTGCGCAGCTTGTCCCAGGCGCCCGAGAGCGTCATCAGGCCGTTTATCATGCCGCCCCACGAGGGCATCCAGAGCATGATTGAGAACACCATGCCGAGCGTCTGGGCCCAGTCCGGCAGGGCGGTGTAGTGGAGGTGGTGCGGACCGGCCCAGATGTAGAGAAAGATCAAAGCCCAGAAGTGGATGATCGACAGCCGGTAGGAATAGACCGGTCGGTTGGCTTGCTTGGGCACGAAATAATACATCATCCCGAGGAAGCCGGCGGTGAGGAAGAAGCCGACGGCATTGTGGCCGTACCACCATTGCGTCAGGGCGTCCTGTACGCCGGAGAAGGCTGAATAGCTCTTGGAGCCCAGGAAGGAGACCGGCATCGACAGGTTGTTGATCACATGTAGGATTGCGATGGTCACGATGAAGGCAAGGTAGAACCAGTTGGCGACGTAGATGTGCGGCTCCTTGCGCTTCAGGATCGTGCCGAGGAACAGGATGAGATAGGCGACCCAGACAATGGTCAGCCACAGGTCCACATACCATTCGGGCTCGGCGTATTCGCGGCTCTCGGTGATACCGAGCAGGTAGCCGGTTGCCGCCATGACGATGAACAGCTGATAGCCCCAGAACACGAACCAGGCGAGATCGCCGCCGAACAGCCTGGCACGACAGGTCCGCTGCACGACATAAAGTGACGTGCAGATGAGTGCATTGCCGCCGAAGGCAAAAACCACGCCGGAAGTATGCAAAGGCCGCAGTCGGCCGAAATTGAACCAGGGCTGGATGTTGAGATCGGGGTAGGCGAGCTGCAGGGCGATGACCACGCCGACCAGCATGCCGACGACGCCCCAGAATACGGTGGCGATGGCACCGTAGCGGATCGGCCCATCCATGTAAGCGGCGGGGTCGATCGGAACTGCCGGCTTGAACTCCGTGTTGCGCAACAGAATCGCAGTGAAGCCAGCCACGGCGAAGAACAAAACCCACATATGCCGGCGAAAAGGTTCATCTACGCCGAAGCCGGCAGCCACCAGGGCCGCAAACGCAAACAGGCTTAGAAGGACGATCTCTGTGCCGAATTTCATCGCAAGCCCCGATTTCCAATTCCGGCGGGCGCCAACCGCAGTGCCTTATTGCGCAGCCGTGGCCTGCTCGCCCTGATCCATGTCAGAGCCGCACGATTTTGCTTCGAGCAGCATCGAGTTCGGTGCGATCAGACTGTGGCGATCGAATGTGGAAGCGCAGCACCGGCCGCCACGCTTACGGACAGGCCCCGCGTCCCCGGTCGGGCCGGGTATGGAGGCGATCGCGGGCGTGTGGGGAAGCGCGCCTTCTGTGACGCTGGAAAGTAGGCCGATGCCTTGCCGAACGTCGATCGTTTCAATGCCTTGGGACAGCCAGCGCCAGCGTTGCGCTGCCTTCGTGACATTCATCGTTCGGGGAGCCAACAGTTTCAAGTACTTAGCCGATCCAAAAAATCGGAGGAAAACGGCTGATCGCTGATCTGATGATTGCCGCGATCGTCGTGTGACAGGAGGGCTTCGCACGATTTCAGTATCGCCAACGCC
Organism: Mesorhizobium sp. M0909; assembly: GCF_040319515.1. Classification (NCBI taxonomy): domain Bacteria; kingdom Pseudomonadati; phylum Pseudomonadota; class Alphaproteobacteria; order Hyphomicrobiales; family Phyllobacteriaceae; genus Mesorhizobium; species Mesorhizobium sp. M0909. The sequence continues at coordinate 15,911 of NZ_JAMYOA010000030.1, read as the reverse complement.
CTTTCACGGCGGTAACAGGGGTTCGATTCCCCTTGGGCGTACCAGCAATTTCAAGCACTAGCTCATCTTCAAAAAATCTCGTTTGATATTTGTCTAATATTCGTCTCCTGGCGACCCGTGGAGACTCATGGAATCATGACGGTTCACAAATTTCAAAAGCGAGCTCCGCTGGCGTCGGCCCAACAAAGAAGCCAGACGGCGCGTCCGAATATGAGCGGCTCTCGCGAATGACCAAAATAGGGCCGGAAGCTGTCAGTCCGCCGTTAGACCAAGCCACCCGCAAGCTGCCGTTCTCCTGAAATCACATACCGGATGATATCGCACTTTCTATGTATGTTGTGGATCAACCCGTATGGCCACGGCGATCACGATGCTGCGTGAAAGCAAGACAGAGTCAGAACGTCCCAGGAAGGCTACAAGCAGGCGAGGTCAGATCGATCAGCTTGTAAAAATGATATCGCCCGTTCGCTGAAACCTCCCGGTGGGCATATGAGGTAGGGATTCGCGCCTTAATCTGGACCCGGTTGTCACTGCACGCCAGAACGGCTGCGGCAATCGCCTGAACTTTAGGCCCGCTCACGAATACGTTCACGACCGATCGCGAACCGAAACCCTCGAGATAAGCTTCGAAAGCGTCGAGGTGAGCCGTAAGGCCGAATGCTTCGATGTCGCGAACTTCACCTTCTTCAAGCCGATGGGTCTCACGAACTTTGGCAACCTGCTGATCTAGCAATACATCGATGTGCTCATTTCGTTCGCTTCGGGGAACGAGAAGAGAGATTCGTTCCGGACTTACCAGATCGATCAATCCATAGAAGACGTCCGCATCTCCGCCGATACCCACCAGCAGGATCTTCTCCTCACCCATACCGCCGCCGCCTTGAAGATGGGGTACCGTCACATAGCGGTCGAGGCCGCTGGAAAAGTCCTCTTTGCCGGCTGCATTCTCATAAGTCCCTTCGGCATAGCCGAACTCCAGCGACTGGATAGCCACTTTCTTGAAAGCGAAGGCAACAAGCCACTGAATGTAGATCCGGGGCATCGTTGAGCATTCTACGAAGACCTTGCGCAGGTTTCCCTGGTAGGAACCATAGGACTCGGCCATTTGCGACAGCGTGTGGTCGAGGATATTGATGTTCTTCTGGTATTCGATTGATGCTTCCAGGTCGACAACCGTGACATCGATGCCCCACCGCTTGCCTATCGCAACGAGCTTTTCCCGGTTGGCCTCAACGGCCGCGATGCCGGTGCTCTTTAGCGCGAAGTCGAGAACGATCATTTTCTTGACCTTAAGATCAACGTGGTCGCCGAAGGCGGTGAACCGCGTCTCCCATCCAAGCGCAACGATCGCAATGTCTGCTTCGACCACTTCGACAGCACCGCGATCACTGACCCTCTCAGTGACAGCCACGTTGCCGAACACCCGATACTCAACCGTTGGGGTCATTCTAGATCACTGTCAAACAGAGAGCCCTGAAATTCGGTATGTGAAGCCGGCCGTGCGACGAGTTCTTTGAACACTGCGTCGGCCCAGTCCTCCGGGATGCGGTATCGCGTGAAGAGCAGGTCAACGATTCGCGCAGCCGGAATTGTGTTCGTCTCATAGGGCCCGCGATAAGAATATCCAAAGTACGGGGCAAACCGACGATGCAACCGTATGAGCATCTCCTTCGATCTTGCATCGGCCCGATCCACCTCCAAGTTGCCCGCAGCGGAGACCTCGCGAATGAAACCATCTTTCTCCGCACGTCGCAGGACCTCGTCTAGTTTCCCTGTTGGAAGCTCGAGCTTATTCACGAGCGAGCGCATCTCACTAAGATCAACCTTGAAAATACCCCTTTCAGTTGTGCCGAGGGGGCTATCCTCGGCAAAGTCTGTTTGGAGGCGCGCGGTGAGGTATCCGAGCGCACGCACCATGCGCACGCTCTCTTCCTCATAGGGATGTGAAAGCGCCTGCAGGCCGTCCATCTTTCTCTTGGAGGCAGCGTTTACTGCTTGTTTTTGCTGTTCGATGGCGATCTGCGAATCCGAGTTGATGAAGTCCACCAGCTTGCGCAGATCGCTCGCATTCGGAACGCTACGGCGGAAGATCTCCCCCATTATGTCAAGGAAGTCTCGTATGCAGACATCGCTCAATGACGTAATTATTTGGTGCCCTACGTAGGGATATTCGTGGAGGCCCAGAATTCGGCACGCTTGCAGGAACGCCCACCCCTGCTTTCGTGCTATCGAGCGCATCAGATTCGCTGCGTCCGCCGAACTCATGGGCTTGCGTTTAATTTCCGGTTTCATGAGCGCGAGCGCCAGACCCTCCGCATATGGCCGCGCCTTCCTGTGAAGATGAAACTGTTGCTGGTCGGCGGACCTGAGGTTTATGGAGAAAAATTCGCGCGCTGCCTCCGCGAGGGTCACTAGCCTGTCTCGGCCTTCGGAATGCCCCGTTTCAATCACCCGCTCTATGATTTCGTTGACCGAAAGCCTTCCCAGTCGGCTTTTCAATGAAAACGCGTTGAGTGGGCTCTTGCGCTTTAGGTTGCTTCGCAGCTCATCGGGAAGCGCGTAATATAGTCGAAGTGATGACACGTTCTCGCAGAGGGTTGCGAATTCCTTGTTCGTTACTGAGTCGAGATTTTCGACGTCGCGGTCGGCGTTCGATAGGGACTGGCCCGGTATGATGGTCCGGATCGTGTCATAAAGTCCGCCGATATAGGCGAGCACCCACTTAACGTTGCCGCGCGTTTTCCTGACCAGCGTGTTCAAGAACTGCTGCTGTAGCGGCGTGAGCGCCTCGCAGTCGTCAATCAGTATCTTGAAGAACGGGACTGTGCCGCTCGCGAAGGCAGGCCCTTCCAAGAGCGGAGTGATCGCAGTTGCAACCTTGTTGATTATGGCTCCGGGGTCTGTTGCCCTGAAGTTTGTCTTTGCCGTGTCCGCCGCGAAGAAGAAGGCATTGAAGCAGTCGTCGATGTATCGCGTAACCCCCGCCCGCAATTCGTCGATGCTGAAGAAGTCTGGACGCGCTGGTTGCGGGATGAAGTGCAGCACTTGGCGATGCAGGGCTAGCGCGACGTCGCGATCGCCAGATGCTGGATATTTGAGGTGTCCGTCCCGCCTGAGTTGGACAACACTCTCAAGCAGACGTTCGACGATCTTCAGCTCTAGGTAGTGAGAGAAGATTATAAACTGTCGGTTAGCCACCGCAGTCGGATCAAGCTGTATATTCTCGGGAATGAGACTGAGGACGGCATTGTCGATCAGCGGCGAAAATGTCTCGTTCAGCTGAAAGAACACTCCATACCAGCCGAGCTTTCCGACTTGTTCTGCAAGATTGTCGTCTTCAAGGATGTGAGCCGTGGAAAGCGATCTAAGAATGCTAGTCTTGCCACTTCCTCTGGTACCCGCCACGAAAACAGGCTTTGCTGCTGTCGAAATCGAAGCTGATTTCTGACTAAACCAAAGAATCGGTCGACTTTCGTATTCTATCCTGTTGGGACCAAAGGGGTTCTGCATCTACTCTTCCCTTACCTTGATCCGCCATTCCGAGTTGGGTTTCGTCAGCCCGTCAATCTCGATGATCCGGGCTGCCTGAAGCATTAGCAGGGAGTCTTCCAGATCCTGGTCGGGCGCGGCCGTCGACGCGATCTCCACTAACTCGTCCCAGAACAGTAGGGCGCTGCCACGCTTCTTGACGTGATCACGGAGCCGGCCGAGCAGACCAAAAGTTTCGCCACTCAGGAAGGCCTTGCCGCTGGCGATGGTCGAGATGAAGCAATGCTCGCCTTCAGTGACCAGACCATCGGCGACGTTCGTTCGATAGGGAATCAAGCGGATACCGACAAGTTCTCCCTGATCTGTCATGAAGAAGACAAGCTCGTTGAACCCCGCCTGTATCTCTGGGGCTGATATGCAGATCAGCTTGCCGTTTGGAGATCGCGGATCGCTGACGATTTCTACGGGGTCACTATGGATGTGCCCGTGCAAGTAGACGATCGACTTATCGCTTTGAAGCAGCTGGGTCCGGACAAAACCGCTGTTGAGCATCTCCGCGTAAGGTGTGATGCGTGGAATTTTCTGCGGAAGCAGGTTGTGGTGGCCTATCACGATGCTGAACCGCATACCGACTTGCTGGAGCAACTCTTGAAGCCCAGCAAGCATCTCCCGTGAGATGTACGGGGTGTCAAGTTGACCGTAGTACTCATCATCCGATGCGTCCTTTGTTGGGTCATTTGGCGGCGTGGCGGGGGAATGACCTGAGGTATCCGAGGTACCCAAATCAACCGGCTCGGCCCCCGTATTGAGTTCCTTGAGCCGATCGCGAAGAAATGCAGGAAGGTTCTGAAGCTCCCAGCTACCTATCGCAGTGTTGACCAAGATGACATTGGCGCTACCCGACTTGGCCGGAAGCCTGAAGTGGACAGGTTGGTCCACTGGCACAGTTTCCCAACCGAGGCCAGCTGCCAATCCTGCCATTTCGCTGAACTTCTCGGTCGGTCCGAGGTCCCGCGCATCGTCGCGATTCACGTCATGATTACCGGGAACAAAAATCAGGGGGAGAAATGCTGATTTACTACCCTGCGCGCGGCACAAAAGGGTCAAATGCTGGAAGGCGGACGCGATGTATTCCTTGTCGCCACGGCTCGTAAAATCCCCCATGAATGCCACCGCATCTGGGCGCTTCGTGGTGATCAGTCGCCGGAGCTTGGTAAGGACTGCCCGAAGTGAGGAGGCACGCAACTTCTGGGTGATCTTCGGAGCGAACTTGCTGTCCTTTGCATCGATGTCGCTAGCGGAGGAATGCCAGTCTGGATAGTGAACATCGCCGATTTGAAGGATTCGCACACGCTGCATAAATTGCTCCCCTGCCGATAGCCATAGAATGAACTGTCCGACTTTGCCAAGCGCGAACGACGGGTCGCCACAACTTGCAACAACTACTTTGCGTAGCCGATGAAATTCATCCCGCCTCGCTTGTGAATCGGCTTATTCAGCGGAACGTTCTCGTGGAGAATTCAAGGCAGATGGAATTGGAGGAACACATTGCCCCGGTTAGCGACCCAACGTGAATATCTTCATGCGGACCGCATGGTCGGTGTCAGGCAAAACAGCGTCGATGGTGAACCGGCAGGGCTATAGTGGTTGTTGCGTGTCGATAGGCACGATTTGCAGAGCGCGCCGTCGTGATTCACGGTCGCCAAGATATTTTTCCACCGCGAACCGTTTGCCAGACGACCTCTAAAGATGCTTATCGGTCACACCGCACGTGTCATTCGAGCGTCCGCTTTCGAGCGCAGCGAAATCACCACGGAGTGTCTGAAATTGGGCGGTGGGTTCAACCGGTCGTCGCAACACCTTTAATCTGAGAGGATGGGGAGGTGTCGCATGGTGACGTCACGGATCTGGTTTACCACGGAGCAGAAGGCCGAGCTCTGGGAGCGATGGAAGCAAGGTCAGAGCATTTCGTCGATCTCGCGGGCACTGGAGCGCCGGAACAAGGGCGGCGTTCAGCGGATCGTATCCTTACACGGCGGCATTGCTCCGGCAGCAAGGCGTAGAGCGGCCTCGGCGCTCGAGCTGGGGGAGCGCGAAGAGATCTCTCGCGGGATTGCGGCAGGTCTTGCCATCCGCGCTAAGGCTACAGAAGGTGTTGCAGTGACCGGTTGAACCCACCTGCGCAAAGCTGTCGTTCGCGACGCTGACTTAGCAGTTGGCCCCGACCCGCCTGCCCCTTCGCGAAACCGCCAGCGACACTTCGCAGGGCCTACAGCTGAAGAAACTGCGGCACCTGCTGCGCTACTGGGGTACGGACTACGATTGGTCCAAGGGAGACCCAAGCTGAATGCCTTGCCGCAATTCGTGACCACCATCGACGGGCTGGATATAGCCGTTCCGGGCACGAAAACGCTTTGCCGCTGATCATGACCCATGGCTGGCCCGGCTCAATTTTTCGAGTTGTTGAAGGTCGTCCGTCCGCTTACCGCCTCACCCCGCCAGCGGCAGCTGGTATTCCGGTGGGTCCAGCAGTTGGCGTCCGCCGGAAGCCAACGACGTGGACAGGGATCAAAAGGTCGGCGCCCGAGGAGAAGAAATCGTTTACCGCGCGGAATTGGAGCGGGTTCGATTGCTCGGCCATGGGGAACCCGAGAAGCACGTGATCTGGGTCTCGAGGACACATCCTGGCGCCGACCACGACATTCGATCCATCGACAAGGAGGGAAAACCCCTATGGCTCGAGGTGAAATCGACCATGGGGGTCGACGGCCGATTTGAATGGCCGCAGCGGGAGTTCGAAAAAGCGCTCCGTGAACGTGACCGATACATATTGTGGCGCGTTTACGAAGCCCACACGACGCATCCAATTGCGAAGCCGTTCGCCAATCCAGCTGGCCTGCTGGAACGGTGCATGTTGCGAGTGGACTGAGCGGAATGGTCGGATTTGTCGAGCCCAAATAAGCGACTAAGAGAACTCAACTCCTGGTGAAGTGGAACTTCCTTAGCGACTTCGAGGCACGGACGAGCCTGGCCGGCCAGCGTTTTCGCTTTTTTTCTGTTTCCAGACCGAGCTTCGCACACAACCCCTGGGCAGCGGCCGTGAATTAGCCCGCGGGAATGCAAGTGGGACCAGAGCATCCGGAACATGATCGAACGTGCGGCCGCCAAGTGGATGTCCTCGATCTTGTCCGGAGAGCTACCTGACACTTGACGGCTGTCGCCGGCCTGCGCCCAAGCGGACATTCAATCAATCAGCAGGGGGCAGATTAAATCCCAGAATAGGGCGTATCCGGCGGGCTCGTAACTTACCCGCCGAATAGACGGGAAAAGAAGCCACGCTTGGCCGGTTTCTGGGGGACATGCGGTGGTTGGACTCTGCCGCTTTCCTTTACCGGGTCCTCCCAGTCGGCCGGTTGCGTAACAACGCGCTTGGCCAAAGCCGGCGCCGCCAGCCCTAACGACACGGCCGAAGTTCGCGTTTGCTCACCTTTGACACCCATGACGGGGATTTCTATCGCCTCCTTGGCGCGTGTAACGGCGACGTAGAACAGTCTAAGTTCAGCAGCATCTTCACGCTCTTGTTGGGCCTTATCCGCAGTAGTCCGTGCCTCTCGGGTCTTCAAGAAGTCGTCCATCAGTCGGACATTCTTCCATTCCCGTCCCTTGGCTTTGTGGGCTGTCGAGATGACAAGCTCGGCTGCCTCCTCGCTGACCGATTGGTTGATAGCCCACAGGAGGCGCTTTTCGCCCTTACTCTGCACCAGATTGACGAACATGGTCAGGTGCTCGCCCTCGGTGGTCTTGGCGAAATCGACGACCGATTCCCAGTTTGTGAAACCGAAGAAGTCGGGGACGTCGGTCGGACGCCCCTCTTTCAAGTCGCGCACACCCCAGAGCAGCTCCTTGAGATCCTTGTTGTCGCCAACGAGATGTGGCTTGCAGCCCTCGTCGAGGCACTGGATTAGCGCTGTCATGACGTTCGCGTTGGTCCTCGCTAAGATGGCGTTGGGTTTGCAGCTGCCGACACGGCTTCGCAGGGCGGGATTGCCCGTCAACGGCACACTCTCACCGAGCCGCAGCAGCACGCGGGAGGCTTCACCAGCGATTTCCGGTCCGAACCGGAACGACTGGGTCAGCCCAACAATGGAGTCGGTTTTGATCGCGTCCATTGCATTCACCGCGCCGCGCCATTCGTAAATCTGCTGGTATCGGTCACCAACGTAGACAAGCTGAGCGCTTTGCCGCTGCAGTACGTCGAGCACCACGGGATTAGTGTCCTGCGCCTCATCGAGGAGTAAATAGTCCGCTGCAATCTGTGGCCTGGACAGGCCCCAGAGCTTTAAAAACCCGTCAAAACCCAGTGGGATCGCGTCCTTGGGGTCGCACATCCGCTGCCACACGTGCTTGGCATTGTTGCGGGCGAACTCGTTCACCGCCGCCAGACTGTCTTCATTGGCCGTAAGCAGGGATCCATGGCGAGGCACGTGTGCGTCAGAGATCTCATCGTCGCCGCTCTGCGCGAACCGTTTGACCGTCTGCTGGATCAAATAGGCTTGTGAAACTGTCTGTAGCGAATGGTCGCGGTCGACTCGCCAGGTCTTCTTAAACCCAAGGATCTCCGCGAGCTGCTTGGTGCTGACCTTCCCTGCGAACTTTTCCCTAGTTTCTTTATAACCAGAGTGCAGTGCCTTCAGCGCCAGCCTATGCGTTGTCGAGCAATCTACCGTCGGAGGAAACTTGTCACGGGCGTCCCCGACAATCGCCTTGTTGAAAGCGATATACTGGCCGCGGCGGCGAGTGCCGTGCGCAAGGAATTGCAGTGTCGCGGTCTTGCCTGTACCCGCATAAGCGTTGATACGGAGCGAGCCACCAGACAGGAAGGCTTCAATTGCCTGTTGTTGCTCTGCGGTAGGTTTGCGATCTGCGGTAGGTTTGCGACCTCCCCTCTTCCTCGCAACTTCCTTGCGCGCCACGGAGGGCTGGTCTCTACCATTTGTGAGACTTCGGTCGAAGAGGTCCGCCTGCTTTACATCCAGTGCGGACTTGGCACGCATCAAAAGTCTCCCGGCACGAGCTGTCTTCCTAAATCCGGCTTCACCAACGACGGCTTTGATTGCCTTGGAATTACCACTCGCGGTGGCTTTCTCCAGGATTGCCTCAAGCTGGTCGATGCTCAACGAACTAAATGGCCGCTTCATTCAAAATCCCCCCAGCCGATTTCGCGCCTATAATCAGGCTCGAGTCAAGTTGAGAACCCGAGCACGCCCGCATCGCGAAGGCGTGATAGTGCCGGTAAGCAAACGCGCCGACTCTTGTCGATCGTTCCCTTTCAAACGCGACCTTCACGCAAGCTGCCGACAATTATGCTGGCATGGGTAACTCTAATTGCTTTGCCGTTCAGAACCGGTACTAGCTTTCCTGCGACCAGCTTGTCGGGCGCGCCATAACGTTAATGAGAACCGCTGATGACTCCGCATGAATTCCTAATGAAATGGCGCAATGTCGAGTTGAAGGAACGCTCTGCCTCGCAGAGCCATTTCAACGATCTGTGCGCGCTTTTAGGAGTGCTAGACCCAGTCTCTGCTGATCCCACTGGAGATTGGTTTACGTTCGAGAGGGGTGCGAGCAAAACGAGCGGTGGCGAAGGCTGGGCTGATGTATGGCGGAGGGGCCATTTTGGCTGGGAGTATAAAGGCCGGCATGCCAACCTCGATAAAGCCTACAACCAGCTTCTTCAATATTCAGTCGCATTGGAGAATCCGCCGCTTCTGATCGTATCCGATATGGCCAGAATAATCATCCGGACCAACTGGACGAATAGCGTTCAGGAGACGCACGAATTCGCGCTCGACGATCTGATCGATGGCGCAGTGCGAGACCGGCTAAAAGCAGTTTTCCTCGATCCTGATATCTTTAAACCGAAAAAAACTCGCCAGGAATTAACCGAGGAAACCGCCGGAGAATTTGCTGAGCTGGCGCAGCGCCTGCGGGACCGTGGCCACGAAGCGCATCAGGTAGCGCATTTCGTCATCCAACTGGTATTTTGTATGTTCGCGGAAGATGTGGGCTTGCTGCCCGACCATCTCTTCACAAAAATGCTCGAGGTCAGCCGCAACGACCCGACGAAATTTACTGAAAATGCTGCGACGCTTTTTGGCGCGATGGCACACAAAGGGGGAAAGGTCGGCTTTACGGCGATCGATTGGTTTAACGGCGGCCTGTTCAAGGACAACCATGTACTACCGGTGACCGCCGATGACATCGTCAAACTGCTCGCGGCTGCTGGACGTGACTGGTCGCAGATCGATCCCTCAATTCTCGGTACGCTGTTTGAGCGGGGGCTGGACCCCGCTAAACGCAGTCAGTTGGGCGCGCACTACACCGACCGCGACAAAATCATGATGATCATCCGTCCGACAATCATCGAACCGCTCGAGGCCGAATGGGCTGAGGCGTTTGCGAAGGTTACTGCGCTCGTCGAGAACGCCCCGCGTCAGACGAAAGACAAGCTGCTGCGAGGGTCGGAGCTTGCCAAGCGCACAAGGGCAATCACCGAGGCGGAAACAATTCACAACGCCTTTATTGAGCGCCTTTCGAACTTCCGTGTCCTCGATCCCGCCTGCGGTTCCGGCAACTTCCTGTACGTCGCACTGCGGTCGCTCAAGGACATAGAGCATCGCGCTAATCTCGACGCCGAAGCTCTCGGCCTTCCACGCGGCTTTCCGCGTATAGGACCAGAATGTGTGCTTGGAATCGAACTCAACCCATACGCAGCGGAATTGGCGCGCGTTTCAGTCTGGATCGGCGAAATTCAATGGATGCGGCGCAATGGCTTCGACGCTGTGAAAGACCCGATCTTGCGGCCCTTGGAGACAATCGAGTGTCGAGACGCCCTTGTAGACTACGATGCCGAGGCGGACAATTGGGTGGAGTCAGTTTGGCCGACGGTAGATGTGATCGTCGGCAACCCACCGTTTCTCGGTGGGAAAAGCATGAGGCGCAACCTCGGCGACGAAACCACCAAAACCATCCGGCGTATCTATTCGGGGAGAATAGCTCCCTTCTCCGACCTGGTTTGCTACTGGTTTGAAAAGTCGCGAGCGATGATTGCAGAGGGGAGGCTTCGCCGGTGCGGCTTGGTAGCTACCAAGGCAATCGCAAAGAACGCCAATCTTCCAGTGTTAATACGATTGAGCGCCGACACTAGAATATTTAATGCTTGGCAGAATGAGCGGTGGGTGGTCAACGGTGCAGCAGTTAGGGTTTCCGTTGTTTGCTTCACTGGCAAAGACCCTATCAGGGGTACAAGCCTAAACGGAATTCAAGTCAAGCACATCAATCCGAACCTTACCTCAGGTATTGATACGAGCAGCGTCAAACGGCTCGGGCAAAATACGGGTTCCGTCTTCATTGGCGTGCAACTTAGCGGCCCTCTTACCGTCCCTCGTGAGCAGGCGAAGAAATGGTTGCAATCGCCGACGAACCCGAATGGCAGTCGGAATTCGAAGGTTCTTTCAGCTTACGCATCGACCGACGATATCGTTGGGCGTCCTACGGAAGAGTTTCTTATCGATTTCCCTCAAGGGCTGAGCAAAACGACTGTAAGCGAATTCGAGCTGCCCTTCGAGTACCTTCATAGCGCACGATATGATCCCCACAGGGACGGCCAGCTAGTCAGCTTTACGAACTACCGGACATCCACCCCCGGTCAAAACCCTTCCTGGTGGGAACCTCACCGATCACGCCGAGCAATGAGGGCGATCCTTCAGACGGTTGACCGCTATCTGGCTACGGCCGAAACTACCGAGCATCGAGTATTCCGCTTCCTTCCGTCGACGATGGTTCCGGATAAGACCCTTTATGCCTTCCCATATGCAGGTTTGACCGGCTTCGGGATTTTGCAGAGCTCTTTTCATGAAGTGTGGTCCACATACTTTGGCAACCGCATCGGCGCTGGAAATCAGCGGCGATACAATGCGTCGTTTGTATACCTTACCTTTCCCTTCCCCGAAGGTCTCACCCCCGACATTCTCGCTGCTGACTATGCCGTTGATCCTCGCGCAAATGCGATCGCGACCGCGGCCTCACGACTTGATGAATTGCGAGAGAATTGGCTCAATCCAGCCAACCTGATCGAGCGGGAGCCGGACATTGGGCCGGACTATCCCAATCGCATTGTGCCCAAGGATGAGCACGCCGCTAAGGAGCTCAACCAACGCACCTTGACCAACCTTTACAACGCAAGGCCCCAATGGCTGGCGAACGCTCACGCCGAACTCGATGAGGCGGTGGCAGAAGCCTACGGCTGGGCCGACGATTGGCGAGCTGGAGTGCTCAGCGACGATGAGATCGTGGCCCGGCTGTTTGTCCTCAATCAACAACGCCCTTTGGCATCATAGTTCGGTCTGCTCGGGACAGTAGCCGGACTTGCCGCCACGGGGCAATGCAGGTTCAGGTATCACTGCGAATAGCGGAAAGACACATATGCAAAACGAAATTAATCAAGATTATGTCTTTAGAATATCATGCGTCATTATAACTTGAGATATGCTTTCCTAGATTTCTGTCGCTAGTGAGAACGTGCGATGCAGCGCTCCCCTCACCCTGGCACCGCCCCGGAAGGACCCGCGATTTTCATAACCATTTGAAATCATTTTACGCATCCGGTGAAGACCGCAGACGTGCGCATCCGGCAGCCAGGAGAACCGGAGTGCTGGGGTCAAGCTTTCTTTGGGGAGACGCGATGATATTCTTCGAGGAGGAGTTTGACCTCCTCGATGCCTTCATCGGTGAAGGCCAAGATCCCGTCGTCATCGTTGGCGCCGTAGACCCAGATGACGCCGTCCTCGGGCTCGAGACCGAGGGTCAGGTCCTGGATGAGCGCTTCGCTGACGCCGAGGTCCCTGGCGACACGATCGACGGTGTAGACGTGATGCACCTTATTGCGCTGCATGATCAGGCCGCCGCTGGTTGGGTCCGCAATTTTGCGGATCTCCAATTCCACGGCAGCAAATCATCGATCCGATGGGCCGGATAGGCGGGCAGTCGGGCGAGGACGTCGGCGAGCCAGGCCTGCGGGTCGACATCGTTCATCTTGGCGCTGACGATCAGGCTGTAGAGAACGGCCGCGCGCTGTCCGCCGCGATCGGAACCGCAGAAGAGCCAGGACTTTCTGCCGAGAGCCATCGCAGGGTCATTCTGCCCATGTCGGGCAGATGGTGGAGTTTCATTACCGCTGGCATCCATATTACGGCGGTCGTTTTCGGCATGAAGGTCGCGAGGACCGGGCCAATGGCGCGATCATCCGGGTAGAGATCAGGCCGGGTGAGATCATCCAGGTGGCGGAGTGGATGCTGGATCGGGCGTTTTGCGCCGACATGGAGATGGGCGAACCGCGCGTTGCGGTGATTGGGCTTGTAGAGCTTCATAGACTGCTTACCGAGCGCGGTTTCAGGCAGACTTCGAGGGATGGACTCACGGCCATCCAGGAGGCGCGCCATGAAAGCTTTACCACTACCCCCGACATTACCAGTGCTGACCCAGCAGCTGAGCATGCCGTTCGATACGCCGCAGATGCGAGGCCTGAGCGACGGGGAACGAAGCGTTGTTGTCGCCAGGCTGGCGACCCTCCTGATGGCCGCGGCCGGCGTCGCGACGAAGGAGGCGAGCGATGACGGGCAATAATCTCCTTCCAGCCACGGTGCTGAAGCGCAAAGCTGTGGTCTACGTTCGACAGTCGACCCCGGGTCAGGTCCAGAACAACCTGGAGAGCCAGCGGCGACAATATGAACTTGTCGATGTCGCGCGACGCTGGGGTTTCCGTGATGTCGATGTGATCGACGATGACCTTGGTCGTACCGCCAGCGGTGCTGTAGACCGCCCTGGTTTCGAACGACTGGTGAGCGGCCTGTGCACGGGCAAAATTGGCGCAGTGCTCTGCCTCGACGCATCGCGTCTTTCTCGCAATGGCCGGGATTGGCACCATCTCCTGGAACTGTGCGGCCTGGTTGAAGCGCGCGTCATAGATCTCGACGGAGTGTACGATCCTTGTCGGCCTAACGATCGATTGTTGTTGGGCATGAAGGGCAGTATCAGCGAGTTTGAGCTCGGCATTTTGCGAACGCGCATGCTTGACGCGGCTCGCGCCAAAGCGCGGCGGGGGGAGCTGCGTCTCAGTGTGCCGATCGGTTATATCTGGCACCGCGACTATGGGCTGGGGCTTGATCCCGATTTGCGGGTACAAGAGGCGATCCGCCTCATCTTTTCGCGCTTCCGCGAGCTTGGCAGCGCCCGCCAGGTGCTGATTTCGCTGACGGCTGATAATTTCCATTTTCCTCGCCCTTCTGACGGGCGCAAAACGGTGTCCTTCGACTGGGTGCCGGTTCGCTATCGAAGCGTTATTTCGATCCTGAAGAACCCCTTCTACGCTGGGGTCTATGTCTATGGTAAAAGCGAGAAGCGAACCGAGATTGTCGATGGCAGGGCGCGTAAAAGCTACGGCCACGGCAAACCCTTTGGAACGTGGGACGTGCTGCTCCAGGATCATCACGAAGGCTATATCGATTGGAGTGAGTTTGAGAGGAACCAGAGCCACATCGCTGTCAATGCCTTCGGCCAGAAAGGCGGCATCAAGTCTGGTCGTGGCGGCCGCGCGTTGCTCGCGGGCCTGCTCACCTGCGGCCGATGCGGAAGGCGGTTGGGCGTTGTCTACTCGGGGCGGCCTCCGGGGCATCCCTATTACCGCTGCGAACGTATCAATCAGATGCTGGCCAAGCCACGATGCATGACTTTTGGCGCATCTCGCATCGACCCTGCTATCGGCAAAGAGATATTGAGGGCCGTGACGCCGATGGCGATCGAGGCCGCAATGGAAGCTGATCGGGCGCATCGGGATAATCTGGAAGAACGACACCGCATGGTGGAGTTGGACTTGCAGCAAGCCCGATACGAGGCCTCTCTCGCTGAACGTCGCTATGCTGCTTGCGACCCTGACAACCGGCTGATCGCTGCCCAACTGGAGAAGAGCTGGGAGGCAGCGCTCAGGCGCGTGGAAGCCTGTGAAGCTGGTTTGGCCCAAGCGCGACAAATGGATCTTGTCACCCCAGTCCCCGAATTTACTGGCATTGCCACCGATCTGGAGGCCGCCTGGCGCGCACCTAACGTCGACATGCGATGTCGTCAGCAACTCCTTCGTGCTCTCGTGACTGATATCATTGCTGACATCGATGAAGAGCAGCGTGAAGTCATTTTGACGATCCACTGGAAAGGCGGCCAGCACTCCCAGCTGCGCATTCGCAAACCCAAAGCTGGCGAACATGGCCAGAGTACTCCGGAGGCCGCCCTTGCCGTCATGCGGTCTATGGCGACCCGGTGGTCCGACACAGACATTGCCGCCACTCTCAACCGGATGGGAATGCAGACCGGGCAAGGCAAAACCTGGACTGGGCGCCGTGTCGGGGCACTGCGCACGGTCCATAAAATCCACGGCTACCGATCCGCCGAAAAGAATGGCGAGTGGCTCACATTGACCGAAGCCGCCAAAAAGCTTGGGGTTACTGCCCATCGGGTCCGTCGATTGATCAAGGAGGGCGTGCTCCCTACCGAGCAGGTGGTACCCGATGCACCGCACCAAATACGAGCTGCGGACCTGGAAAAGGATCAAGTGACCCAGTTTCCGCGTCACAGAGGCCCGTGTCGCATCAAAATGGAAAACCAAAAGTCCCTGTTTCCGGACGTTTGAAGAAGAGGTGCAGTATGAATCGGTCGTTGCGATGCCGCGCAGGGCTCGCTCGGCTGCATTGTTGGATAGGCAGATCCGCCCATCGTCGAGGAACCGGGTGAAGGATGACCAGCGGCGCAGCATGTAGTTGAAGGCCTTGGTCAGGTCGTGCCCGCGCGAGAGCTTGTCGCGCGTCTTGATCATCCAGCGCTCGAGCTCGGTGACCAGCGGCGCGCTCCGCTCTTGGCGCACGGCGTGGCGTTGGGCCGGCGACAGGCCGTTGATCGCGCGCTCGATATCGAACAGGGCATCGATGCGCTTCACGGCTTCGACCGCCAGCGGATAGACCAGGTTGGGCTTCTCGCCGTGCGCCTTCTTGCGCGCCGCCGCTTCGACATCGGCCAGCTCGAACACTTTGCGCCGGCTGTGGGCCCAGCAGCTGGCCTCCAGAACAGGCGCCGGCTGACGACCCGTCGCATAGAGATCGCCATAACCACCAAAGGCATCGGCCTGCAGAATGCCGCTCCAGCCGGCGAGATGCGTCGCGGGATGTTCGCCTCGGCGATCGCGGGAATAGTAGAACACTGCCGCCGGCGGATCGGCGCCGCCGAACGGTCGGTCATCGCGCACATAGGTCCATAATCGGCCGGTATCGGTCTTGCCCTTGGCCAGGACCGGCACCGTCGTGTCGTCGCCGTGCAGA
>NZ_JAMYOA010000029.1:0-52001 GCF_040319515.1 Mesorhizobium sp. M0909 | reverse complement strand
GGCGTAACTAAATGCCAGCGGGGGTGCGATTTTTGGTTTAACCTATGTATTACGTGGGGCCTGTGGCCCCACACCCCCACTCCGTTCCGCTTCGCGGACGGATATGCTCGCTCCCTCGCTCATGCGGCACAATCTAGTGTTGAGCCACATTGCTTTTGAGATTGAAGGATGCGGCCGATCGCCGTCGCATAGCGGCTGATCTCGGCGTCGATCTGGCTTGGGGTAAAGCCTCGGCGTTCGAGCTTCTTCCGCGCCTGTGCAACATGCAGCGGCCAGTAGCGCTGTCCGGTGGACGCGAGACGAGCCGATCAACGGGCTCGCCGCTGCGCGCTCCATTACAAAGCCCCACTGGCACTGGCGCGCTTCCTCCCCATCCCACGCGGCGACATATTGAAGCTGCCCCGCATGGCATACTGTGGCCGCTGCCTGTCGTTCCAGGCACGTACGAACGGCAAGCAAATGAAGCTTCCCAGCGCTCGGCGAAGCTGAAGTGGATTCTCGACGAGGCGCTGATCGCGGCCGCTGGCGCTCCGCATTGAGCCTCGTGTCTCACCACCACCACAGTCACAAGGAACGCGACGGCCTCTCCGCTCGTTGATTGCTTTTCGAATCGAGCCGCCGTCATGCCCTCGGCGGGGGCGGTGATTGCATGCCGGCCAACGAACCTCTCAACAGCCTCGACATGAAGCAAGCGCTTTGGATGGCGAGGCCTTGCGCCGCGCCGCCTTGGAAATAAACCGCGCTCAGCCTTGTGCAAGGCCTTGGCGTACCGTGGCGTGCGATTCAGAGAAGTCGTCTCGCTCTCTTCCTGGGCATCGTGCACGATAGCATTGCGCCGGCAGATTTCTTTCTTGATCCGGCCTGCTACCGAAGAGTATGTCGGCGGAAAGTGCCTCCGCGAAGAGAGCGAATTCGTGAACTTGAAGTTCTGCGCCAAAACTATGACAATGATCGGTTCTTGCGCCACCGGATGAGCGAGGTTCAGGCGGCCGACCTGCTGGCGCAATGGGCGTCATCTACGTCATCGCCCAAAACAAGTTCCTGCCCATGTCGAATTCCGCTGTGACGAGCGCGGTCAGCGACGAAACGTCTACAATGCTCTCGACGATGTGGTGCGCCAGGAACTGGAGAGCGAACATGGGATCGTCATAGGGCTTCGTTCGCTAGAGCTTCGGGTGCAGGGTTGGCGTCGGGAGTTGAGGGCCCAGAAGCGCGCGACGGTTCGGTTTGAGACGGCGCCGGGACATCAGATGCAGATCGGCTTTGGCGACACGCGGGCGTGGATCGGCGGCGAGCGTGTTCGGGTGCACCTGTTTGTAGCAACGCTGGGTTACTCGCGTCGGCTGCATATCCCTCCCTCGCTTCGGGAGCGCCAGGCGGACTGGTTCGAGGGGGTGGAAGGAGCCTTCCTTAGCTTCGGCGGGGTTCCAAGGGAAGTACTGTTCGACAACCCGAAGGCGCTGGTCGAACATCACGATGCGACGACGCGGGAGGTGCGGTTCAACATGCGGCTGCACGCCTTTGGCCGCTACTGGGATTTACGGCGCGGGCTTGTGCGCCCTACAGGGCGCGTATGAAGGGGAAGGACGAACGCGAGGTCGGCTACGTCAAGCGCAATGCGATTGCTGGCCGCCGGTCGAGAACTGGGCGGCGTTCGAGGCGCATCTGGACCGGTGGACGCGCGGGATTGCCGATCAGCGTGTGCATGGCACGACCGGCGCGGCTCCTGCGGAGCGCCTTGCCGAAGAGGCTGGGGCGCTTCGCCCTCTGGGGGACGGGCGCCGTTTGGGCAGCTGCGGGATCTCGTGCGCAAGGTCCAGGCGGACTGCGCGATCGACCTGGACACGAACAGTTACCCGGTTTCCTCGCGGCTGATCGGGGAGAGCGTCCAAGTCGTGGTGTTGGGCGGCCGCGTTATCGTGCGTCACGCGGGCGAGGTGGTGGCGGATCATGCCTTGTGCGGGGGACGTCGCCAACGGATTGTCGAGCGCGCGCATCTTGCCGGCCGGCTCGGCGCTGCTGCGCCGGTACAATTGGCGGAGATCGTTGCACCTTCCGCTCTGTTGCGGCCACTGGCCGAATATGAGGCGCTGGTGGGAGGCAGCTGGGGTTTACGGCGGTCGATCACGAGATGTTGGTAATGCTCGACCGGCTGAAGCTGACCGCGATCCTTGATCGCCTGCTTCATCATTCGACAGTGATCACCATCCACGGTAACAGCTACCGGCTTCGCGAAAAGCGTCGTTCCGGCCTATTGCAGGACGCCGGAACGACGCTCGAGACCAACGAAACAGCAAAACAATGAGGGGGTCAGTTCTTGGTTTCGTCCAAGGGGTCAAATCCTCACTTCGCTTGACAGCCCCTCGCATGGCGCAAAGCGATGCACAATCCCACTCACGCTAACGAAATTGGTTAGGCCTTGCCTGTGACATGGGGCAGCCCAAACGCGCCGCACTGCGTGGATCAAGAGGGGCACGGGGGGCGCCGCGCGAGCCAGTTATCCGATCCCCCGCTCAGAAATTTCTACCAACATTCCTGACGGTTACGGCTCAGCATTGTACGGTTCTTACATCCTGTTGATGTCGGTCAGGGAGAGAGTACTGTCGTCTCTTCGGCGTGCCCCTTGGGGATGGTCGGATGAGTGTCGTTCAAATTATCAATCCAACTCTACATGAGGCTATTGCTGCACTCCTGAACGGGGCGGCTCGCGGAGACATTGTCTCGATCAAGGCTGCAATAGAACGAGTCCGTGTGACTGCGCCTAGTCTGCGGGCATCTGACGAAGAGCTAACTGAGGCTATCCTTGAGGTAGCTTCCGCCACTGGCCTGTTCGTGTGCTTCGACGGCCGGGAGTAGTTCTCAGCTCCGCGCCTCATTAATCCGCCTAACGTTCCCGCCCAGCATTCCAGGAATTTTGCTCATTGTGACCCCGCAAGAGCGGGCGCGCCGTCCTGCCCGATCTCCGTGAATAGACAAGGAACAAATCTTCTCGCCAGAAGGTTCTATCCTGTTCGTATGCAGGATCGACCATGGTTGAGGTCGACAGAAGGAAACAGAAGGTTATTGCCGACCTTGTACGACGGTGGGTCACGTCAGAAGCCGTCCGCAACTACCTTCGCAGAGCGCTAAATCTTCCGGTAGAACAGGAGCTGCCGGACGAGCATAAGTCTTTGCTTGATGAAATTGATCGGGCCCACAAAGAGTGACCCCATGGCACTTCGTAATCAGGAGGGCCCGCCGCCGGTTTGAAGTTCGTTCTGGCCCTCGAGAGGCCAGGACATGAAACGTAGCCGCTTCTCTGAAGAGCAGATCATCGGAATTTTGAAGGAACATGAGGGCGGGATATCGGTTGCCGATCTGTGCCCAAGCACCAGGTCAGCGACGCCTCGATTTACAACTGGAAGGCCCGCTTCGGCGGGATGAATGTCTCCGAGGCTCGGCGACTGAAGGCTCTGGAGGAC
The DNA here is from genome assembly GCF_040319515.1 of Mesorhizobium sp. M0909. NCBI lineage: Bacteria > Pseudomonadati > Pseudomonadota > Alphaproteobacteria > Hyphomicrobiales > Phyllobacteriaceae > Mesorhizobium > Mesorhizobium sp. M0909. The sequence continues at coordinate 48,540 of NZ_JAMYOA010000029.1, read as the reverse complement.
GAGAACACGCGGCTGAAGCGGCTTCTGGCCGACGCCATGCTCGACAATGCCGCGTTGAAGGATCTTGTGGAAAGAAATGGTGACGCCCGCGGCCAAGCGGAAAGCTGTCGCTCGCCTGAAGGAAGGCTTCGGGATGAGCGAACGGCGGGCGTGTAAAGCCATCGGCTGTTGCCGCATGACGGTTCGCTACGAGACCAGCAGGCCGGACGACCGCGAGCTTCGCGAGCCGATGAAGGCACCGCGCAGGAGCGTCCCCGGTGTAGAGTTGCCACCCTGGAACTCGCCTTGGCCGGCTGCATTCCTGGCTGTGTCCCCTAGGATACATTGTCGAGCAGGGTCGACTTATCCAAGCCTTGTGTCGGCTCAGGCGGCCATTCACCATTCGGCGTCATCTCGTTGACTGTCTCGGGTAGATCCCGCGCAATCCTTCTGATTAGCTCCTCGCGCGAAAGACCCGTCTGCATCGAGATTGACGTGAGTGTACCTTCGTCCATTGCCGCTTCGACGTCCCTTGGCTCGATCGGTTGGTTTGGCCCGCTGCCAACCCACGAGTCGACCTTCGATCCTGCCCCCACCTCCCTGAACCGGTCGAGGATCTCACCAAGGTCAGCCCTCGACACGCCATTCGTTATCTGAGCCAGAATTCTGCGTTGCGGGTCGTTTGGGTTAAGATACCCCGCTCCCGGAATCAATTCACAGAGCTTGTCGCGATTTTGGTATGCCAGAACGCCAAGCATCGCGATCGCCAATCTTCCCGGATTTGCCATTTGGTCTCCTCCACGGTTTTGGCCGATGAGGGAATCGCAAGTCTTGGCGGATGCCGACGCGTGTGGGCTCGAACAACTTCTTGCCGGTCGGCTCGCCGGCGGAGAGGACGCGTCCTTCGGGGTACTCGTTTTCCATCTGACGTCTTCTCCTGAACGCAGAACTTCGGGGCGCTTGGCCGCAGTCGCCCTGCGCCGATCGAACGCCCTAACTCGGCGCCTCCCGGGTTTGTTCCGCTTGTCAGAGTTTGTCGGCGACGATGGGGCGCGCGACCCGACGGGTAACTCTACGGGCTCGAGATAGAGTCTGCCCAACTTGACCATACTTCAGAACGACGGCGGCTCGGTTAGCCTCAGCTACCTTGGACTGCCGCCGGCTCGCGCACGAATTTCAATTTCGGCGGGACGGCGAACACCCTGAACCGCTCAGCCAGGCTGTCAAGAGCTTGACGCATGCCCACTCCCGCAGCAGCCGCACCGTGTCCACTGATGACCATCTGCGGGTTCAGGGCAGCCAGGTGCTTCACGGATCTTTCCGCCGCATCCCAGTCCGGCGTGAAGTAGCGCGGCGGACCGTGCATCTCAAGATCCTGAACGGCGACCTCATAGACTGACTCCTGACCGGTGGTGATGAAAGCGTCCCCTACGATCAGCGAGCGGTCCTCCTCGCGCCAGAGCGAGATATGCCCAGGAGCGTGCCCGGGTGTGTGTAGCCATCGCCATCCGGGCATTCCGGGGATCGATCCGTCGGCAGGTAAGAGTTCCAAACGGTTGCCAAGATCAATTGGCCCCCGTGGAAAAAGCGGCGAAAGCAGCGCCATCAGTCCACCCCCGACCCAAGGATCCGGTGGCGGATAGGATGCGGTTCCGTCCAAATAGGGGCGCTCGAGTGGATGCGCGAAGACAGGGACGTCCCACTTGTTCGCGAGGTCTAGGACCGTTCCCACATGGTCGAAATGGCCGTGGGTCAGGATGATCGCGGCCGGCCGTGCGTTCGTGCCAAACCGCTTTTCCGCGACCGCAAGAATGCTGCTGCGGGACGTCGGCAACCCGGTATCGATCAGCATCCAGTTCCGATCTCCGCTGCCCGGTGCGCCGAAGAGCACGACATTGACGATTGCTAGCCGCAAATAGCCCAAGTCCGGTGCGATGCTCCAAGCGCCGTCGCCACGATCCTCGCGCCTGGCGTGGTCGATCTCGGAAAGTCGAATCTGAACGGTCATGTGATCCCGTGCCTCTCTTGTTGCTGAGCAGCCGCTCGAGTCGATCGGCGGCGGTGGTATCGCCCCGAACTTGGCACGGCCCTCCTTGTTCCTCATTCGCCACCCAGCTCCGGACAGTCCACCACAGGAACAAAGGCTCGACCAATCCGTTCCGCATTACCCGGTCACGCAAGGACGAGCTGGACTGAGCAACAAAGATGGCGCGCGCCCGATTGGATGCGGTATTTCGCCAACGCGGTTCCCGGTCCTAACAAGCGGCCGAGTTCGAAGCCGACTGCTGAAAGGAGACTTCGAATGAGTGAAGTGGGGCGCAGGGACGAGCACCAGGTGGAGGCTCCGGCTCCGCAAGCTTCGCGTTTCGCCAGTTTTTCATGGCAGGCTTTGAGTGCTCCTCGCACCGGCGCAAGGACGGGGTTCGCCTCGATCTTATTCGTGCGACCTCGCAAAGTTTGCATGCCCTGGGCGACTACCGCGGCTGCGCCGAACTCGGCCTTCGCACCATCCGCGCGACGGACTGCGGTGGCACCCTGATCGAAACGGCTCCCGGGACCTATGACTGGTCAAGTTGGGCGCCGAGAGGCGGCCCGATCGGCAGGTGTCCAGGTTATCTGGGACATCTTCGCAGAGGTGGGGTTATTTTCGGCCATCCACGCGGATGGCACACGCCGCCTCCGTCAGCCCGTCGCCGACGAACTGGTGCGTCAGCAAGATCTGTTCACGGCAAACCGGACGCGCTGATTGCGTTGCGACACACCGCAAGCGCGAGCATCCGTTATGAACGCCCGCCCCGCGACGTTGGATTAGCTTTTTGCGGTTTCACCAGCTTCGCGCAACTTCGCTTACCGCAAGGTGACGTCGCTCAGGTTTCCTTCAGCCAATTAGCCATGGCTTCTTCTTCGCTCAAATTTTGCCTGAGGACCCGTTCGGGATCCTGAAAGCCACCGGCCTCGGTGAGTACCAGCAGCGAATTGTAAGCAGCAATCTCGTAGTTCTCGAATGCGAAAGCTAGGCTGTTCTTGATGATCTCGTCGACGGCCATCGAATGTCCCAAGGCTGCCGCCCTGCCAACCATCGACAAGGCAAGTGTCCTTGAGAGTGGAGTGCTCCTCATCGAGGCCCTCCAGGAAATATCTCACGGCTTTCCGAGTTGAAGTTTGTGTTCATCGCATTTCTCCTTCTGAATCCCGCCCGATCTCCCGTTTCGGAAGAAACCTATCTTCCCGGCTCGGCCAACAACGGCCCCTCTGTGCGCGCCCATGCCGGGAGGCTTTTTTGGATGCGCGAAAGTAGCCAGAGCCTGTCCGACTACCTGGTCCATACCCGTGCCTAATTCTTTCTTCCGCCAGTCCGAGAAAGACATGGCGTTCTGCCAAGGCATTGGAAAGTGCCGGTAGGGTCCGCGATTCATGCGCTAAAATCGATGACCAACGCGTCCACGCCTGATTGCCGGCAAGCTTTTCACGGCTCATTCGACTGGCGCGCGAGTGGCGCGGCATTGAGCACCAGGGAATTTGCGAGAATCAGTCCGCTCGGTGCGGAGTTGCCCAAGAAGCATGGTTCAGTCGAAGAAGCCCGCATCCTCTTCCCGGAGATGCTTCCTGGCTGCTTCGGCGTCGATGTCGAGGCCCAGCCCCGGCGCTTCCAGCAGGTCCACCATGCTGTCCTTCACGATCTGCGACGGCAGGCCGATTACGAGGTCCTCCCACCACGGGTCGGAGGCGCTCGGGTATTCGAACGCGATGTAGTTGGCGGGCAGGGTGGCGCAGACATTGATCAGCGCGCCGAGACCTAGAAGGCCGTTCGCGGTGCCGTGCGGTGCCATCAGGATCGAGTGCATATAGGCGTGCTCGGCGACCCATTTGAGCTCGGCAATGCCGCCAATATCGGCCGGATCGGGGCCGATGACGCGCACCGCCTGCCTTTCGATCAGCTCCTTGAAATTGTGCCGCAGGTAGATCTGCTCGCCGGTATGGATTGGCGTCGAGGTGGAGGTGGTCAGCTCCCGATAGGCCTGCGGATTGACCCAGGGCACATAGTCGCCGGTCAGCATGTCCTCGAGCCACATCAAATTGTACTTCTCGACCGCGCGAGCGAACTTGATCGCATCGGGCAGCATCCAGCCCGGGCCGCAGTCGAGCGCCAGGCTGACCTTGTCGCCCATCACTTCCTTCATCGCGATCACGCAGTCGAGCATGTGGTTGAAACCGCGCTCGCTGATCACGCCCTGATCCATGGCACCGTGATAGCCAGCCTTCTTCTGGGTCACGCCATAGTGAAAGCCCTCGATGGTGTCCTTCATGTTGGAGTGGAACGAGATTCCCTGCTTGATCATGAAGAAGTTCTGCGGCTGCTCCATCATCCATTTCACGTCAGCGGCGTAATCCTCCGGCCGGTCCCCCGTTCGCTTCTGGCGGATCGAGCCGTTATAGACGCGCACCTTGTCTCGCACCTTGCCGCCGAGCAGTTTGTAGGCCGGCACGCCTGCGGCCTTGCCGGCAATGTCCCACAGCGCATGCTCGATAGCGCTTACCGCCGCGCCATAGGGCTTGAAAGAGCCGCGTTGGCGGATCTTCAACATCACCCGCTCGACGTCGGTCGGGTCCTCGCCGATCAGCGCCTCGCGGAAATGCAGCACCCAGGGTTTGAGGTAGGTCTTGGTGAACTCGACTTCGCCAAGGCCATAGAGGCCCTCGTCAGTAACGATGCGGACGATGGGATGTTTGCCGATGACGGCGCAGCGGAGGTCGGTGATCTTCATCTTCGGTTCTTTTCGCCTCAGCTCCAGGTGCGGTCCCAGGAATACTCGTTGTCCCAGTGATCCGTGGGCTGCCAGATGCCGGTGACACCCGGCTGCAGATGCTGCGAGATCACCTCGTCGACGACGTCGTCAATCCCCAGGCCAGGTTTGTCCGGAACAGTGATAAAGCCGTCCTTCACGAGCGGCCTGGGAACGCCGGTGACGATATCGTCCCACCAGTCGACATCGGCAGAGTGGTATTCGAGCGCCATGAAGTTTTCGGTCGCGGTCGCGACATGTGCCGCGGCCATTGCCGCGATTGGACTTTCGGCCATATGGATGGCCATTACGACGCCGTGGTCCTGGGCCATGTCGCCGATCTTCTTGGTCTCGAGGATGCCCCCGCTGGTGAGCAGGTCCGGGTGGATAATGGAGAGGCCGCCGCTCTTGAGCAGGGGCTCGAAGCCCTCCTTAAGGTAGATGTCCTCGCCGGTGCAGATCGGCACCGTGGTGGCGGCCTGCAGTTGCCGATACTGCTCGGTGTACTGCCATGGGATCACATCCTCGAGCCAGGCCGGCACGTATTTTTCAATCCGCCTGGCGAGGCGAATACCGTTCTGCAGCGAGATGTGGCCGACGTGGTCAATGGCGAGCGGAATATCCATGCCGATAACATCGCGAACCTCGGCAATGTACTGCTCAAGCAGGTCGAGGCCCTTGTCGGAAAAGTGGAGGCCGGTAAACGGATGGGGGACGTTATGCAAATCGTAAGCGGTATTGCGGGCGCGCCGCTCCTCCATGGTCTTGACCGGGCCGCGGCCGGGATGGATACGGTACCCTTCAAGTGAACCGGCAGGGGAGACGACCGCACCGGGCACATCCGCAATCTGCATCAGCCCCAGATCCATCTTGAGGAAGGTGAAGCCGAGCGCCATGCGCTGCTTGAGGCGCTTGCCGGTCTCGGTGCCGCTCGGGACGGTAGCGTCGGTGTCGCAATAGACGCGCACCTTCTCCCGAAACCGGCCGCCGAGCATCTGGTAGACGGGCACGCCGTAGGCCTTGCCGGCGAGATCCCACAACGCAATTTCGACCGCCGAGACGCCGCCGCCTTGCCGGCCGTGGCCACCGAACTGCTTGATCCGGCGAAACAGGCGGTCGATGTCGCAAGGGTTCTCGCCAAGCAGCCGGCTCTTCAGCATCAGCGCGTAGGTGGCACTGGCGCCGTCGCGCACCTCGCCAAGCCCGACGATGCCCTGGTTGGTGTAAATCTTGAGCAGGGTTGAGGTGAACGGCGCGCCGGCGATTTCGGCTATCCGCATGTCGGTGATGCGAAGCTGGGATGGCTTGGAGTTCGTGTTTACCCGATTGAGCGCTTCGTCGGCGCCACCTGTCTTTGCCATGACTTATCCTCGTTTCGGCTTGTCGCCGCGCACCGGGCGCCGGCACAGAGTGTTGCTAGCCCAGCTCGATCTTGTGGGCCTGCAGGTAGTCGCGGTCCATCTCAATGCCGAGACCAGGCTTTGACGTCAGCTTGAGGCTGCCGTTCGAAATGTCGAGTGGTCTGTCGATCAGGTGATCGTATTTGCCCAGGTTCCACTCCGATGTCTCGAGTTTGTAGAAGTTGGGAACGGTCATCATCACCTGCGCTCCCGCAACCACGTTGATTGGTCCCGCGGCGTCATGTGGCGAGACCGGCACGTAGTAGGCTTCGCAGAGCGCAGAAATTTTCTTGAGTTCGGTAATGCCGCCGGTCCAGGTAACGTCGGGCATGATGTAGTCGGCGAGCCTGTTCTCAAGTACCGGCACGAAATCCCATTTCGTGTGGCCGCGCTCGCCCCATGAGATAGCGGTATTGACCTTCTCACGCACCTGCTTGAGGGCGTTAAGGCTCTCGGGCGGGCAGGGCTCCTCAAACCAGTCGATCTGGCCGGCCTCTTCGAGACTCCGACAGAGGCGAATGGCGGTGGGGACGTCGAAGCGGCCATGCGCATCGATGAGAATGTCGACATCGGGTCCTGCCGTTTCGCGGATCAGAGCCGTGAGCTCGGCGGCTTCGCGCTCGTCCTTGCGGGTCATGCTTCCATCGAGGTAGCCGTCCCGCTGTTCGCGGGCCAGGCCATCGGCGCTGCGGCCCTGGTGGGGGTAGGGATCGAACTTGAGCGCAGTGTGTCCGGACTCGACAATGTCTAGAATTTCGCGGACCACAGCCTCCTTGCTGGTGAATTTGGCCTGGTTGGGATGGGTGTAGAGCGCAATTTCATCGCGTACCGGCCCGCCCAGCAGCTCGTAAATCGGCTTGCCGAGGACTTTGCCCCTGATGTCCCAGAGGGCTATGTCGATGGCGCTCACGCATTCGACGGCGGCGCCGCGGCTACCCATGTAGGTGAAGCTGCGGAAGATCTTGTGCCAGAGATGCTCGATGCGCGCCGGATCCTCGCCTGTCACGGCGATGCCGATCTGCCGCAGGATCGTGCAGAGAGCGCGGTTGGCGAGCCTTGTCGTGGTGGTGATCTCTCCCCAGCCACTCACTCCCTCGTCGGTCGTCACTTCGACGAACAGGAACTCTCCCCAGTAAGAAGCATCGGACTTGATCAGCCACGGCCGAATGCTCGTGATTTTCATCTCAACTACCTTTGCCTGAAAATGGTCAGCTAACGATGTTCTGGAGTGGACATTCTATCCGGCCCGAGCCGCGTTGCGCGCTCGCATCTGTTCCAGAATATGCCGGCCCGAACCCTCGACATGGCGGGAAACGAGTTCGGCCGCCTTGTCGGCCTCTCCCGCCTTCACTAGCGCGATGAGTTCGCGGTGCTCGCGCATGATCGCGGCACGTCGCGCCAGCGTGAAATTGAAACGACGGCTCACGGCCCGCAGCACTTCGCGATGCTTCCACCAAAGCTCGGCTGCGTGGCGGTTATAGTGCCGCTGGTACATCACGGTGTGGAAAGCGGTATCCAGCTCACTGTGCCTGAATGTGTCGGCGAAATTGTTCTCTTCGATCAGGCCCTGGAGACGTTCGAGTTCGGCGATGTCCTCGCCGGTAGCCATGTTCACAAACCATCGTGTCAGGGCTGGCTCGATCAGAACACCGATCTCGTAGATATCCCTGACAAAATCCTGATCTATGGGTCGGATGCGCGCCCCGCGGTTGGCGACAAAGGTGACAAACCCTTCCCCGCGCAACAACTGTAGGGCTTCGCGCACAGGATTGGTCGAGGTGCCGTGACGCCGGGCGAGATCGGTGACGACAAGCCGTTCGTTGGCGGCGAGCCGTCCCTCGATGATGTCTTCCCGGATCAATTCATAAAGCGAGGCGCCCTCGCTGGAGGCTCCGATGGGATCGGTCCCCACCGGTGGCATCGCTTTGAAATCGCTTGTTTCGGCCAAGGCCGGGCTCCCCATTTTAATACATACCTCGCCCGATATCACACACGGCTTTCGCAAACAATGTACGATTCTGCGCGTTGACAGGCAATCCATGATCTGAAAACGTACCAAGTGATCGAGCGGATACACTGATCTGAAAGAAGCATCCTCGCGATCGAAACGAGCAAGGACCGCTTTAGGGCGGCATGGGAGAACCAGGGAGGATACCTATGACGAGAATTGCCCTCGGCAGTGCCGTCCTGCGCGGCACTGTCGCCACTGCTTTGATGGCATCCCTGACGTCTACATCGGCGCTGGGTGCACCGCCGGTCGACCTGAGCAAGTGGTCGCCGGAATATGTGCGCTCGATTGCGGGCACACAGGATTTTGACACGGCGGCCGATTGCGCCAAGGTCACCCCGCTCGACTATAAGGGGCGACTGACTTTCTGGTATCAGGGCGTGTTCGAGGGCGACCCCGACCTCCTGCGCCAGTACTACAAGGATTTCTTCGAGACGTTCCGCAAGACCTATCCGAACATCCAGCTCGAGGAACAAGCCCTCACCTATAACGACCTTCTCGACAAGTTCCGCACGGCGCTCCTGGGCAATGCCGCGCCGATGGCGGTCCGCCTGCAAATCCTGGGTGGTACCGAGTTCGCCTCAAAGGGCTATCTGCAGCCGCTCAAGCCCGAGGATGTGGGGTATACGACCGAGGACTTCTGGCCCGGCGCCATGAAGGCCGTGACCTGGGAGGGCGTGACCTACGGTATTCCGACCAACAACGAGACGATGGCGTTCATCTGGAACGCCGACATCTTCAAGCGTGCCGGCCTCGATCCGGACAAGCCGCCGGCAACGTGGGACGACGTGGTCAAGTATTCCAAGCAGATCCACGATAAGCTCGGCATTGCCGGATATGGCCTCGTGGCTCGCAAGAATGCCGGCAATACGCCGTACCGCTTCATGCCACAGCTGTGGGCCTATGGCGGCGGCGTCTTCGACGAAGCGACGCCGAACCCGACCTATGAGCAGGTCCAGCTCGATAGCCCGCAAAGCAAGGCAGCGCTGCAAGCCTCCTACGACATGTATGTTCGCGACAAGTCGGTTCCGGTTTCGGCACTCACCAACCAGCAGGCCGATAATCAGCCCCTGTTCGTCGCCGGCCAGCTCGGCATGATGATCTCGCACCCGTCCGACTATAACGTGATGCTCGACCTGCAGAAAAAGGCGACGGGCACCGACAAGGACAAGGCGCAGACGGTCATCGACAACATGCGCTACGGCCTGATCCCGACCGGTCCCGACGGCAAGCGCGCCGTCGTGTTCGGCGGCTCGAACATTCACATCCTGAAGCCCGAATATGTCGAGGGCGGCAAGGTAGATGAGCCGGCAGCAAAGGCCATCATCTGCATGTGGACGAGCCCTGAATGGTCGCTGAAGATGGCGTACGCCGGCTCGAATCCGGGCAACCTCAACGGCTTCAAGACCAAGTGGATGAAGGAACGTCTGGACAACATCAAGTTCCTCGATGTCACGACGTCGATGCTGCCATACGGCATCCCGTTCCCAGCGCTGCCGCAGGCCCCCGAGATCATGAACATCATCATCCCGGACATGCTGCAGAACGCCCTGACCGGAGCGATGACCGTCGACCAGGCAGCGGACGACGCAGCCAAGAGGGTGAGAGAGCTGATGGGCGGACTCTAGCGCAAGCCTGACCGGCTGGGTCGATGGTCCAGCCGGTTCGTTCCGAAGAATAAGGGCACCCCACAGTGACGATCGTAACCGGCAAGGCCGAGGCTCGCCGAAGAGTGCAACCCGGCAGGTCCGGCGCGCTGCGGAAGATCTGGCAGCATCGCGCGGACTACGCGTACGTGCTGCCGGCGATCGCCGTGATGCTCATCGTCATCGCCTATCCGATCTACTACACGGTCGAGCTGTCGTTCTTTAAGACACCGCCTGGCCTGCAGCTCCGCGATAAGACCTTCATCGGCCTCGACAACTACACGACCATCCTCACCAGTCAGGTGTTCTGGAAAGTCACCTGGAACACACTGATCTGGACACTGGGGTCAACTTTCATCTCCTTTGTCCTGGGGTTTGCCACAGCGCTGGCGCTCCACCGCGACTTCATCGGCCGTGGCGTCTTGCGCGCTGTCCTGATCATCCCTTGGGTCATCAGTGCCGTCGCCGCCTCCTACATCTGGAAGTGGATCTACCATTCGGACTTCGGAATCATCGGCGCGGTGCTGGTTGGCCTCGGATTGGCCGACCAGCCGCCGAATTTCATCGACAATGTCAGCACGGTGCTGCCCTCCCTGATCGTCGTCAATATTTGGCGCGAGTTTCCGTTCGCCATGATCATGATGATGGCCGGCCTGCAGACAGTCCCCGACCAGTTGCTGCGCGCCGCAAAAGTCGACGGTGCCAATGCATGGCAGCGCTTTTGGCACGTCACCTTCCCGCACTTGCGCAACGTCTCGGTGGTGACGATGCTGCTGCTCGCGGTGGCCAACTTCAATTCCTTCATCATCCCCTGGATCATGACCGGCGGCGGGCCGTCGAACGCATCGCATATCTGGATAACCCACATTTATGAGCTCGCCTTCGGACGGCAGCGCTGGGGCGTGGCATCGGCCTATTCGGTGCTCCTGTTCCTCACACTGATGACGCTGGGCTACTTCTACGTCCGTGCGTTAAGCGGCAACGAGCGGAAAGAGGGGAGCGAATGAGCACGATTGCCGAGACAGCCCCTCGAGCCAAGGCCCGTCGCCGCATGCGCGTCGACGGATGGCGGTGGGCCGGGCGCATATTCCTCGTGTTCATGCTGCTTTATACCGCGTTGCCGATGATCTGGATGCTGATCACCTCGATCAAGTCCGGCTTCGCGGCGACACAATTCCCGCCGCAATGGTGGCCGGACGAACCTACCCTCGCCAGCTACCAGAAACTGCTCGATCCGCAGAACAGCGTCGGCCAGGACTTCCTCCGCTTCTTCTGGAACAGCCTTTTCGTGTCGACCGTCACGACAATTCTTTCTGTGATCGTGGCTGTCCCTGCGGCCTACGCGTTTTCGCGCTTCAGTTTCCCCGGCCGGAATTTCCTGTTCTTTGCCGTGCTGCTGCGCAATATGTTCCCGGCGGTGATCTTTCTCGTACCGCTCTTCATCCTGATGCGCGCCATCGGTCTGATAAACACGCACGGCTCGCTGATCCTCACCTATCTCACCTTCGGCCTGCCGCTGGCGATCTGGCTGCTCAAGGGCTTTTACGACAACATCCCGGTGCAGCTTGAGCAGGCGGCGCGCATTGATGGCGCCACACGGTTCCAGGCCTTCATCATGATCGTGATGCCGCTCTCGACGCCGGGGATCATCGCCACCGCAATCTATTCCTTCATCGGCGCGTGGAACGAGTACATCTACGCCTACACCTTCCTCTCCAAGAACGAGCAGTTGACGCTGCCGGTCGGCATCCAACGCTTCTTCTCGGAAAATACGACGGACTTTCCGGGCCTGATGGCGGCGAGCTTCATGATGAGCGTGCCCGTCGTGGTGCTGTTCCTGGTCCTGCAACGATACTTTGTACGCGCCCTTACAGAAGGCGCGGTCAAGCACTAGGGAGTTGCCGATGGCCCACGTGGTCCTCCAAGATCTCGTCAAGAGCTATGGCAGCTTCAAAGCTGTCAACCACGTCTCACTGACGGTCAATGACGGCGAGTTCGTTGCGCTCGTCGGCCCTTCAGGCTGCGGCAAGACAACCACGCTCAATCTCGTCGCCGGGCTGACCCCGATTACATCGGGCGACATCATCATCGGCGAGCGGGTGGTCAACGACCTCGACCCCAAGGATCGGGACATCGCAATGGTGTTCCAGAACTACGCGCTCTACCCGCAGAAATCAGTCTACAAGAACCTGGCGTTCCCGCTTCAGATGCGCAAACTCCCCAGGGACGAGATCGACAAGAAGGTCAAGGAAGCGGCGCGAGTGCTCGACATGACGCATCTGCTCGAGCGCAAGCCGCGCGAACTTTCGGGCGGACAGCAGCAGCGTGTGGCCCTTGGCCGTGCCCTCGTTCGCGACCCCGCCGTGTTCCTCATGGACGAGCCACTGTCTAACCTCGATGCCAAACTGCGCGTGCAGATGCGGTCAGAGATCAAGCGTTTCCACCAGGACCTCAAGGCGACGATCATCTATGTGACGCACGACCAGCTCGAAGCTGTGACCATGGCTGACAAGATGGCAGTGATGAATGGCGGCTACCTGCAGCAATACGATTCACCGGCGCAGGTCTTTGCCCATCCGGTGAACATGTTCGTGGCCAGCTTCATCGGCAGCCCGGCGATGAGCCTTATTCCGCTAGAGGCCTCGATGGCAAACGGCAACACGGTGTTGACCGGCGCCGAGGGCTGGCGCCTTGAGCTCTCAGCGCGCAATGCCCAGAAGGTGGCGAAAGCGACGACCAGGAAAGTCGTGCTCGGCGCACGTCACTCGACGATCAAGCTCCACAAGAGTGCTGTGCCAAGCAGCGTCCCAGCCAAGGCCTACACGGTGGAGCCGACCGGAGACGTCACCTTCGTTCAGGCGTTCCTGTCCGGCGCCATCGTCAACGTCAGCGTGCCGCCGAACATTGCCGTCGCGCCCGACGAGCAGATCTGGCTCGAGTTCGACCAGGTGCGGATGCATCTGTTCGACGGCGAAACTGAAATGGCCCTCAAGGCCAACTGAGATAGGGCGAATGCGCGTGAAACGTGGGCTGGATGACTGAGAAGCTTAAGATCACCGCGATCAAGCCCTATCCGGTGTGGGTAGGAACCCGCAATCAGATGCTCGTCAAGATCGAGACCGACCAAGGCATCTTCGGCTGGGGCGAGAGCGGCTTGAGTGGTCGCGAGAGGGCCGTGGCCGGCGCGGTCGAGCACTATCGCGAGTTTCTCATCGGCTGCGACCCGATGCAGATCGGACGGATCTGGCAGGAGGTTTACCGCAGCCAGTACTTCGAAGGTGGGCGAGTCCTTCAGGCGGCGATTTCCGCCATCGACATCGCCCTTCACGACATCAAGGGCAAGGCGCTGGGCGTGCCGGTCTATGAGCTGCTGGGCGGCAAACAGCGCGACCGCATCCCCACCTTCGCCTCGACCGGCGACGAGGCCGAAGGCGATGTTGCCATCGAACGGGCACGCGAACTTCGCGCACAGGGGTGGCAGGCAATCCGCTTCTTCCCTTTCGGGCAAAACAGCAAGGACATCTTCGAGCCGCGCGAGTCCATCGGCCCTACCGCGAGTATGCTGAACAAGGCGCGCGAGGCGCTGGGCGGCGACGTGGTCCTCGGCCTCGACTATCATCATCGGCTGTCGGTGGCAGAGGCGGCGAGCTTCTGCAGCAGGCTCGGCCGCGGCGTGCTTGATTTCCTCGAGGAGCCGATACGGGCCGAGACGCCGGAGGCCTATGAATCACTGCGCACGATGACCGACATCCCCTTTGCCATCGGCGAGGAATTTGCCAGCAAGTGGCAGTTCCTGCCCTACATCGAGCGCGGCATCCATCAGTTCAACCGGATCGATGTCTGCAATGTCGGCGGGCTCACCGAGGCGATGAAAATCGCTGGTTGGAGCGAGGCGCATTATGTGGACCTGATGCCGCACAATCCGCTTGGTCCAGTGTGCACGGCCGCGACCGTGCATCTCGCTGCAGCGGTACCCAACTTCGCGTGGCTCGAGACCAGGGCACCCGAAACGAAGCTGGGCTTCGACAATTCCGACTTCTTCCCCGTGCAACCACGGCTCGACGGGACCGATTACCCGGTCGGCGATCTGCCGGGGCTCGGCGTCGAGGTCAACGAAGTTGCGGTCCAGGCGCAAAGTCTGCGTTTCTGGGAAGCGCCTCACCTTAGGCGCCGCGACGGTTCTGTTACGAACTGGTAGTTCCATTCAATCGGAGTCCACAATGACGCATACTTCCGACATCATGCGGCCGCCTAAAGACCTGATCGACGCACTCAGGGAGATCGGCGCCGCGACGGTGGCCGGCACGCTTGGCCACATGGGCTTCCGCAATCCGCACATGGTCGGTCCGGTGGCGCAAAACCACGGGAAGTCGATCGTCGGGCCGGCGCTGACGCTGCAGTTTCTGCCGCAGCGACCGGACCTCTTCACCGAGGGAGAATATGCCGATCCGGAGACGCAACTGCACCGGCACGTGCTCTATCACGCGCAGGAGGGCGATGTGGTCGTGGTCGACGCGCGCGGCGACATGAGCTCAGGCGTCTTCGGCGATATGATGTCGACCTATTTCAAGGGCAGGGGTGGGGCGGGTATCGTCATCGACGGATGCATGCGCGACCGGCCCAATGTCGAAAAGCTCGACCTGCCCCTATGGCTGCGCGGCTGGACGCCAAACTATCATGTGCAGACCAGCATCTATCCCAATGCCGTCAACGTCCCGATTGCCTGCGGCGGTGTCACGGTGATCCCCGGCGACATCATCGTCGCCGACGACGACGGCGTGGTGGTGCTTCCCGTCGTAATGGCCCCGAAGGTGATCGAAGAATCACAGAAGCATCACGATTGGGAGGAGTTCTCGCGAGCGAAGCTCATGGAGGGCGGGCCGTTGCAACGCTACTATCCGTTGCATGACGATGCCCGCGGGGAGTACGAGGAGTGGCGCAAAACAAACCGCCCCGAGAACCCGAGTTAGTCAGCAGGCCTTGGCGATCAGTTTTGCCAGGCAATCGGCAGCCTCAGTCCCCGGCACGCCAAGATCTCTGACACTGTCCATGTGGTTGCGGTTCGGGAGCACATGCCACGTTACCAACGATCCCTGCCGCAGCAAGCTTGCTTTGAATCGATCGGCTTGCTGATGGAAGGGTGGCGTCTCATTGGCTCCGACCAGAACCGTCGTCCTGGTTTGAG
Source organism: Mesorhizobium sp. M0909 (assembly GCF_040319515.1). Classification (NCBI taxonomy): domain Bacteria; kingdom Pseudomonadati; phylum Pseudomonadota; class Alphaproteobacteria; order Hyphomicrobiales; family Phyllobacteriaceae; genus Mesorhizobium; species Mesorhizobium sp. M0909. The sequence continues at coordinate 33,538 of NZ_JAMYOA010000029.1, read as the reverse complement.
GATCATGCCGACAAGCGAGAGGTGTGAACATGGCGACTTCCTCGTCGGTGATTCCAATCTCGTTGGCGAGAAAGGAATCCTGGAGCGGCTTCAAATCATAGAGCCCGCTCAACAGAAGGGCTGCCCTCACATTCGAGGGGGTATGCTCTCCCTCGAACAGAAACGTTGCAAGATGTGCTCCTGCCGAATGACCACTGACAGTCAGGGCCATCGGGTTTCCACCATGATCGGCGATTTTGGCCAGGACCCACTGCTTGGCGCGGCGCACCTGGTCGACGATCGTCGCCATTCTGACCTTGGGCATCAGAGCGTAATCAAGGATGACGGCAATAGCCCCGGCCTGGGTAATCGTCGTCGCCATGTATGAATAATCGCACTTGGAGAACATTCTCCAGTAGCCGCCATGGACAAAGATGTGCACCGGCAGGGCCGTTCTTTTGCCCGCGGGGAAGAACAGGTCCATGGTTTCGGTCGGATCCGGTCCGTAGGCCACGTCCGCGGTCATCGCAATAGTGGCGCGGGCGGCCTCGCTGCGATCAACGAAGTCCTGCACGATTTCGTCAAATTCCGCGACGTGGTCGCGGATGCGAAAGGGGTCGCCTTGCATTCTTCTGCTCACATGCTGATGGCGAGGTATTTCGCCTCCATGAATTCCGCAATGCCGTGATGCTGCCCTCCCTCGCGGCCGAGCCCGCTCTGCTTGACGCCGCCGAAGGGGGCTGCCGGATCGGACATCAGCCCGCGGTTCAGAGCGATCATCCCGGCCTCGATCCGGGAGGCCACCCGCATGCCACGCGCCAGATCGCGCGTGTATATGTAGGCAGCAAGCCCATACTCAGTGTCATTGGCGCGCGCGATGACCTCGGCCTCGGTTTCGAAGCTGGAGATTGGCGCCACCGGCCCGAATATTTCCTCATGCGCCATCTTTGCCTCGCCTGGCACGTCGCGAAGCACTGTCGGAGGGTAGAAGAAGCCACGTCCGGCCAGGACTGAGCCGCCGCACATGACCCGCGCGCCGCGTGCGATCGCGTCGATGACAAGGCGGTCTATCTTCTCGACCGCCTTTTTCGTGATCATTGGCCCGCATTCCGTGTCCGGATCAGTGCCAGGGCCGACCTTGAGCGACGACATCCGCTTCTCGAGGCCATCCAAGAAGGCTTCGTAGATGCCGGATTGCACGTAGAGGCGGTTCGCGGCCGTGCAGGCCTCGCCGGCGTTGCGCATCTTGGCCACCATTGCACCATCGAGCGCCGCTTCGAGATCGGCGTCGTCGAACACAATGAACGGTGCGTTGCCGCCGAGTTCCATCGAACACGAAACCACATGCTTGGCAGCTTCTGCCAGCAGAGCGCGACCCACACCCGTCGAGCCGGTGAAGGAGAGTTTGCGCACCCGCGGATCGGCCAACATGGCGGCTGTCAAAGGCCCGGGACTGGAGGTTGTCAGGACGTTGACAACCCCCGGCGGAACGCCTGCGTCCTGGTAGAGCGCGGCGAGCGCGTAGGCCGTTAGGGGTGTCTCGCTGGCCGGCTTCAGGATCACCGTACATCCAGCGGCAAGTGCCGGCGCGATCTTGCGCGTCGCCATTGCGGCAGGAAAATTCCAGGGCGTGATCAGGACGCAGATGCCGATCGGTTCGTAGTCGACCACGATGCGGTTGGTGCCGGAAGGCGCAGTACCGAATTCACCGGTAATGCGAACCGCCTCCTCGGCATTCCAACGGAAAAACTCCGCGGCGTAAGCGATCTCGCCTCGGGCATCCCGCAGGGCCTTGCCATTTTCCAATGCGATGAGAGTAGCCAGCGCTTCCGATCGTTCCGTCATCAGTTCAAAGCAGCGTCGGAGGATCTCGGAGCGCTTTCGCGGCGACGTTGTCCGCCAGCCATGGGCTGCCTTGGCAGCGGCGTCAACGGCGGCGGCCGCGTCCTCTAAGGTCGCATCGGGTACGGCAGCGATGATGGCTTCCGTCGAGGGATCGATGACCTGAATTACCCTGCCATCCGCGGACTGCCGCCATTGGCCGTCGATATAGAGCCCCTGCGAGATTGTGTGGAAGTCGCTGACGCCCTGATCATCCGACAGAACCTGTGAAAACGTGTTCATCTCGATATTCCCGATTGTTTACACCACGCAGCTGGCGAGGTCGCCATCAAAGGCGGCCTGGACGAGGCGTCGCATGGACCTCAAATCGAATGGCCGCGGATTATTCTTGATGAGGCGCTCGATACCGATCGCTTGTTCCGCCGTCCAATCGAGCTTGTCGGGGGGCAGCCCTAGCTCGGCCAACGAGGGGGTGATCCCGATTGCCCCAAACAGCCGACTGACCTCGCCAATAGTCGCGTCGGCCAGCTCTTCGGGCGTCCGGCCTTTTCCGTCGAGGCAGAGCGCGCTGGCGATCTCGGCCATCTCGGTCGCTGCGGCTGTTCTGTTGTACTTCATGACGTATGGCAGCATGGTGGCGACACCCAATCCGTGAGCGGTGTGGGTTATCGCGCCGACCGGGTATTGTACGGCGTGCGCTGCCGCCGTGCCGGCGGTTCCGAACGCGCAGCCGGCTGCAAGTGCGCCCATCATCACGTCGGCCCGGGCGTCCTCGTCAGAGGGCCGGCGGTATGCCGTTTCAAGGCTTCGGCCAAGCAGCTTGATCGCCAGCAGGGCGAAATGATCGGTCAAGGCGGTTTTGCCGATAAAGACATGTTTCTGCGGAAGGCCGGGATCGGTTCCGCGCCTGGCGGCGGTGAAGGCCTCGATTGCATGCGTCAGCGCATCGGCGCCTGCGATCGCCGTCAATCCCGGCGGGCATGTCATCGTCAGTTCAGGGTCGCATATGGCTGCGGCCGCGATCAGATAAGGGCTGGAGATGCCGACCTTCAGTGTGCGATCCGGATCCGAGATCACGGCAACCGGGGTCACTTCAGAGCCGGTTCCGGCTGTCGTCGGCACCGCGATCAACGGCAGCGTTGGACCGGGCACCTTGAATTCGCCGTAGTAATCCTGGAGCTGACCGCCGTGGCTGATGAGCAACGCGGCGCATTTGGCCATGTCGAGACAACTGCCGCCGCCAATGCCGATCACCATGTCGGGCGCGAACTTCCGCGCCTCCTCGACGCAGACGGCAACGGTGTCTCGGGGAACGTCGGGTAGCACTCGGTCATGCACCAGCACATCTATTGCGGCGGCTCGCAGCGCCGCGACAATCTCTGCGAACGGGCCCGTTGCGGCAAAACGTTCATCGGTGCAGACGAGCGCGCGACGCCCGAGCCTGGCTGCGACAACCGGAATGACGTGGCGTTGGCCCTTCCCGAAGAGGATTTCGCGCGGCAGCCTTATGGCAGCGTAAAGGCTCATGACCTGCATCCTGTGATGATGTCTGGAAAGGCTGCGGGCGCGGCACGTTGCTCCCGCAGGGCCACCGCTAGCGCCATTGTTTCGTCTCCTAACGGCGGCAAATGATCCTCTATTAAATCGTATATGATATAGGATTGCATTGGCCGGAGCATCGTGTTAGCAACTCAATGTGTCAAGAGGCAAAACATGCAGGCCATTAACTTACTCAATGCGGACGATACGAACCTCGGCGGCGGGCGTATCCAGCGCTCCAGCAGCCTGGTTGAGGACGTCTACGAAGCGATTTTTGCGCAACTCATGTCGCTGAAGATTGCGCCGGGTTCGCGCATCACGGTCGACAGCCTGGTCAAGGAATTCAACGTCTCCCATACGCCGATCCGCGAGGCGCTCGGCCGGCTCGAGGGCGAAGGCCTGGTGCTGAAGACGCATCTGATCGGTTACCGCGCTGCGCCGCAGATCACGAAACGACGGTTCGACGAACTCTACGAGCTTCGCCTGCTGCTAGAGCCTCATGGTGCAGCCAAGGCGGCGGTGCTCATGGATGAGGTAAAGCTCGCACAACTTCAGAAATCCGCCGGCGTCATGGCGCGCCATGAGGGCAAGGACGAGCGCCTGCGGTATTCCAACTTCGCCCGCCAGGATGCCATTTTCCATGACAAGGTCATGGAATTCGCCAACAACGAACTCGTGCGCGAGACACTGGCTCACCAGCATACCCACTTCCACATATTTCGCCTGATGTTCCATTCGCGCGTCACCGAGGAGGCGCTTGACGAGCATGAGGCCATTCTGGCCGCTTTCGCTGCGGCCGATCCTGCCGCTGCCGAGCAGGCGATGCGTCGCCATATCGAGCATTCCCGCGACCGTTTGTTGTTGGCGTTCGACTGAGACTGTCGCGGTGTCCCCGTACCCGCCATCGACGATCATCACGCAGGCCAGTGCCAACGAAGACCACTTCCCCGATTCAGCCTTCTAGAAACTCAAGCTTACCGGGCGAGTACAGGTCTCGCCCGGCCCCGTTCTCACAGGAAAGGAAGTACCATGCCAGGCAAAAAGATCCTGATGCTGACCGGTGAATTCACCGAGGAATACGAAATCTTCGTCTACCAGCAGGCTATGGAAGCGGTGGGCCACACCGTTCACGTCGTGTGCCCAGACAAAAGCGCTGGAGACCTGATCAAAACATCGCTGCACGATTTCGAGGGCGATCAGACCTACACCGAAAAGCTCGGTCACTATGCACTGATCAACAAGACCTTCTCCGACGCCGAGAAGCAGCTGGAGCAATACCACGCTGTTTACTGCGCTGGCGGTCGTGGGCCCGAATACATCCGCACGGACAAGCGCGTCCAGGCGATGGTGCGTCACTTCCACGAAAGCAAGAAGCCGATTTTCACGATCTGCCACGGCGTGCAGATCCTGATCGCGGTAGATGGGGTCGTGCGTGGCAAGAAGGTCGGCGCACTGGCGGCGTGCGAGCCGGAGGTGACGCTTGCGGGCGGCACCTATATCGACCTCTCTCCAACGGAGGCATATGTGGATGGGACGATGGTTTCGGCAAAAGGTTGGACGGCGCTTGCTGCGTTCATCCGCGAATGCCTGAAGGTGCTGGGAACCGAAATCCGCCACGCGTAGACCTTTGCTCCGACGCATCTCAAAGGGGGTGCGTCGGTCCTTGCTGCAGCGTCCGTAGCTTCTGCCGATAGTCTCCCGAGCTGATAAGCTTCCGGAAGGCACGTCCCTTACGTAGCGCAGCCATAACGGTCCCGTCGGCCCTGCGCAACTTTGTCGGTAGTCAAAGGGTGAGGGAAACCAAACTCGCATACGAGTGATCGGACAACACGTGTGGTACCTAATCCGGACAACTCATCTGCTTCCGACGCTACGAAGTCGCACCGCTGTCGGAAGTCGCACCGCTTGAGTACCCGACGTTGCTGCTTTATATGATGCGTGATGATTGATGCGCACCAGGAGGGCGACATGAGAACCACACTGGCGATCGATGACGACGTCCTGGTCGCGGCCAAGGCCATCGCCCGGCAGCAGGATCGCAGCCTCGGCGAGGTCATCACCGATCTCGCCCGGCGCTCGCTGCGCCGGCCTCAAGCCGGCGGCGAGCGCAACGGGATTCCTCTACTGTCGCCTCGGCCGGATGCACCTCCTGTCACGCTTGAGACCGTCAATGCCCTGCGAGACGACCTGCCTTGACGTTCCTGCTCGATGTCAATGTGCTGATCGCACTGATCGATCCTGGCCACGTCGCCCATGACGACGCGCATGGCTGGTTCGAACAGACCGGTAACGCCGCATGGGCTACGTGTCCCATCACCGAAAACGGCGTCCTGCGCATCGTCGGCAACCAAAGATATCCCAATTCTCCCGGCTCGCCCGCCGTCGTTGCGCAAATCGTTACCAAGTTGCGGGCTCTGCACGGGCACAGCTTCTGGCCCGACGATGTGAGCCTGGTCGGCTCGGGCGACATCGATGCAGCGAATATCCTGACCTCGGCACAGGTAACGGATACGTATCTTCTCGCGCTCGCCAAGGCGCGTGGCGGCCAACTTGCGAGCTTTGACCGCAAGCTGTCAGTGGCGGCCGTGAAGGGCGGGAAGTCTGCACTGCACCTGATTCCAACAAGGTAGACCGCCGGGCTCTTTTTGTCTGTTCTGCATCGCCGAACCGCGCAGGTTGAGATAGGCGTAGCCGCGCAGCACCATCAGGCCGGTGCGCTCAGGCGCTATGCGCTACCGTTCGTCCAAGGCCACGAGTGTCTCAACATGCCGCCCCTCTTCGATGGTTCGTCCTCCAGCTTCCAGTCAAGGTCGGGCTTGAACCGTTGCGCAGCTGCCTGCGGCTGGTACAATGCGTCGGCTTACCAAACGAAGCTGTTGTTTCTTGGCGACGAATGTTTGCTGGGTGATCCATTGCAAGACATCGGTGCTCAGGGGCGCTGGCGGTGTAGTCGCCAGTACGTTCGAGACTGGGGCCAGACAGACGCGCCGCACGTTCGTGTCCCACCTTACAACCTCTAGGACCTCGCGACATCGAGCGTATCCGGAGTGGTTCTACCCGCTGGTCCAAGATAAGCCGTTTCTGACCTTCGGCATGCCGCGGGACGTGTTCATCTCGATGGCTGGCGCGGCCGAGTTCACGCTCGGATTCGGGTTGAGATGCTCCTCCGGGCACCTCAGCTTCTTGGCCTTGACCACCCTCGGTCCAGCGTTGAAGCTGCAAGAGGCAGAAATTCGCTGTTTAGCGATTCTTGCCAGGATTCCCCAGGCCCGCGGCCCATCTGGACAGTTCGACCTCGGCCGCGATTGCCCTGTCAGCTGAAACGGTTGGCGCGGAACGTTGCAAGCATGGGGTGCGGATTGCCGGAGGCGATTTCTTTGGCAAGTAATTCGCCGACGATCAGTCCAAGCGTGGCGCCGCTGTGGCTAAAGGCGACATAAAGACCGGCGACGGTCTCGACGGAGCCAAGCACCGGCTCGCCGTCGCCGGGGATAGGCTTCGGGCCGACGGCATAGGCAGCGAGTTGGAGCCGCGGATTACCGTCGAGCACCGCACTGGCCTCGTCGAGCAGCCCTTTGATGGTCTTGTCGTGCACGGTGTAGGTGCCGTCCGAGTTGACCACGACTTCTTCCTCCGACCACGCCGAATCCAAAACAAGTGCGCCATCCGGCGTCGGGCGCACCGCCACGCGCGGCGTATTCAGCACGGCACGGAGCTCGGTCTTGGTCGGCTTAGTCTTCAAAAGAAGTGAAATCGGCGTGGCGTCGGGGACATCGACGCCGGTCTCCGCAAGCATGACAGGCGTCGCTGGCCCAACCGCAAGGACCACTGCATCCGCCTTTACCGGCGCACCGTCGACAGTGACGACGCCACGCGCGCGACCACCTGTGGCATCTATCCGCACGCGTCCAGCGTCCAGGATAAGCTTGCCGCCGCGGGAGCGGAATTCGTTGAGTAGCAGATCGATCAAGGAGGGCAGGTCGACCCATCCTTCGCCAGGATTGAAGATTGCGCCCTGCGGGGTGATTGCATTGGCATTGACGCCGGGCGTCATTGCGCCAACTTCGGCAGGGCCGAGCAAAAGCGCGTCATAACCAATTTCCTGCTCCAGCTGGCAAATGGACGCGATCTGGTTCACCTCATCATCCGCATCCCAGGTGAGGCCGCCGTCAAAGCGAAGCCACGACGCGGTTTCCGGCCTTGTGGCCGCCAAGGTCCGATAACGGTCGATGCCTGCAAGCCTCAAGCGGTGATAGGCAGTGTCGGCACGTCGCGCTGAGTTCAGCCAGGAAAGTGAACGGCCGGATGCACCGTTGGCCGGCGCGCCGTCATTGACAATGGTTACATCAAAACCAAGACGAGCGAGGTGCAGCGCGGAAGAGGTGCCGAAGATGCCTGCGCCGACAACGACGACTTGGCGCGGTTTTGCAGGTGCAGTCATAGGGAAATCCTTCTACGCAGAAGCCGGGCTGGGAGTTGTCGGATCGCTGCTGAGCGCGATGGAACTAGTAGTCCGTTAGCTTCTTCATATAGCGCCGGCCATCGAGCATCGGCCGGCCACGCAGGCCGGCCAGCTCATAGGCAAAACGCCATAGAGTGTCGAAGAAGACCAGGGGCACGAGATAGGGTTTGATGCCATCGGACATACCGCTGAGGTCGAGTTCCGCTCCATCTAGCACCAGGATGTTTTCCCGGCTGCCGTACTTGAAAAGGAAGTCGCGGGCGCGTTCCGTGAGGCGTCTCGTTTCGTCCAAGCCCAACATCACGACGAAGCCGGCATCCTTGTCCACCACCTCAAAGGGGCCATGGAAAAACTCGTTCGCGTGTATGGCCTGCGAGTCGTACCACTGCATCTCCATCAACACGCAGATGGCGTACGAATAGGCCGCGCCATAGCTGGCACCGCTGGCAAGTGTGTAGATCGCCTTGCGCGGCGCGAAACGGGGTGCAAAGGTCTGAAACCGCTCGGCATAGGTCCGGTGCGCACGCTCTATCGCCGGCTGAAGATGGCTCAGACTCATCAGCAGGTCGGCAGTTAGCTTGGCATCCTCCCGAGCATCGATCAGGCCAGCGAGCAGCATGTAGAGCACGCCGTAATTGCTGCAGGCTGAATCGATTGCTTTGCCCGTAGTGTAGGATGCCTGGTAGGCTACCGGGTGGTCGACCGCCCGCGCGAGGGGCGATATCTGGTCGAGTGTCATGGCGATTGTCGTTGCGCCTCGGTGTTTTGCATGATTGGCCGCCCGCACCGTCTCCTTGGTGGTGCCGGTCTGCGAGCAAAGGACAACGAGCGCGTCAGGTCCCAACCGTCGCGGGTCTCGGCAGACGAACTCATCCGCGTTGTAGATGTCGCAGGCGAATGTGCCGCTGTGACGGTCGACGAAGTATTTGCCTGCCATCATGATCGAGAGCGAGCCGCCGCACGCCACGAGGAATAGGTGCGAAAACTGCCTGCCCGCCGTAGCGGTCAGGGCGCGTTCCACGTCGGCGGGCAGGGCGGAAATCATGGGCTTTCTCGTCTCGTTGGCAGAACTAGGGGCCGGCGCACAATTGACAGGTGGCAGCCATTGTGCGAACGTTATCACATCCTTTAAACCGAAAGTCCTGCAATGGTCAAGATTGCCGCGATAGGCGATAACGTGGTCGATTGTTATCTTGCTCGCGACGAGATGTATCCTGGCGGAAATTGCCTCAATGTCTCGGTCTATGTCAGCCGCTTCGGCGGACGATCGGCCTATGTCGGAGCGATCGGCAAAGACCGGGCAGGGGACCTGATCCGCACTGCATTGGCGTCGGAGCGCGTGGACGTCACCCGATTACGGCGCCTTGAGGGGCCTACCGCTTACTGCCTCATAGGTCACCGCAACGCCGATCGGATTTTCCTGGACTTCGATCTCGGAGTTTCGGTGTTTACGCCGACGCAAAAAGATCTGGATTTTCTCTCGGGCTTTCAGGCCGTCCACATCGGCCAGTCCAGCGGGTTAGACCCGTGGGTTGCCGCTGTATCGAGTAAGTCCCTGCTGTCTTACGACTTTTCCACGCGGCGGACACCGAGACATCGACGCGAGATCGGGCCCTATTGCTATCTGGCTTCCGTCTCGGGTGACGGTCTCGACGACAACGAATTGGCCGCAATCGCAGCCGAACTCCTTGGATGTGGTTCAAAGTGGGTCCTTGTGACTCGTGGCCGAGCCGGCGCAGTGCTTCACAGCGACACCGTCTCTTATCGCACTGAGGCGCGGCTGGTCGAACCAGTCGACACCCTGGGCGCGGGCGACACCTTCATCGCCAGAACGCTATTCGGCCTGCTTAAGGAAGAGGCGCCTCAAGACATTCTCGGCCATGCCGCGGAGGCGGCGGCCGCTACCTGCCAGTACTACGGGGCGATCGGCCACGCGACAGCAATCGAGTTAGGAAAGATGACGCCGGAGATCCTTCGCGGAGCTCGGCACGCTCAAGACTGGAAAACCGTCTAGCAGCGAAATTCTCCGAAGCAATTGACGCGAGAAATGGACAATGCTAGTGAAATGATAACGTTCTCACCTATCTGACCAAAACGCCACCTAAGAGCGTTTTGATGGATGAGAGCGTCGAGTGGGATCGCAGGGCCGAGTTCGGCCAATCGTAAGAGGAGAAGACATGCACACCAATTTGAGCAGGCGCCAACTTGTGAAATCCGGTCTGGCGCTGACGATCGCGCTGTTGACAGGACTTGGCACGTTGGCCTCGTCAACGCAGGCAAACGCGGCCGACAACCCCTACAACCTCATCGACCCGACGGTGATCAGCGTCGGAACCATGGGCGATGCGAAACCCTATGTCTTCACCGACGCCAACGGTAACTTCACTGGCTTCGACGCCGAACTGTTCCGTGATGTGGCGCGCCGGCTCGGGTTCAAGGAGGAACAGGTCGTTTTCACCGGCCAGGAATTCTCGGCGCTGCTGCCGTCGGTTGCCAACGGCCGCTTCGACGTCGCTGTCGCGGCCATCGGCACGACCGCGGAGCGCAAGAAGACCGTGGATTTTGGCGACGGCTATCTCGCCGGCTACCTGTCGATCATTTCGGCTGATCCGGCACTGACGAGCAATGAGAGCACCGCCGGAAAGCGCATCGGCGTGATCCAGGGAACGCTGCAGGAAATCTATGCCGAGAAGAATCTGAAGGGCGACATTGTCAAATTCCCCGACAACAACACTGCGGTGGCGGCGCTGAATAACGGGACGATCGATGGCCACTTCACTGATTATGAGTCGGCCAAGCAGTATGTGGAGCGCTATAAGAACCTGAAGATAACAATGAACGTGCCGTCCTTCGATGCGCCGGCCGGGTTCGTGGTCAAGAAAGGCAACGATGCCTTCCGCGAGGCGCTCAACAAGGCGCTGCGCGAGGCCATGGACGATGGCACCTGGAAACGGCTGCATGAGAAGTGGTTCCCGGGCACTCCGATGCCCGATCAATATCTGCCCAAGAAGTAAATTCGCGCGTATTCATTTTCGTTTCCGGCCGGGCCCGTGAGCAACGGTGCCCGGCCGAGTTATAGATGGACTTGATATGAGCTGGTTCGATACCTTCGCCCGCAGCTTCCTTGATTTCCAGGCGATGGCAGAAGTTCTGCCAAACATGGTGATGGTCGGCCTCAAGAACACTTTGATCCTGGCCCTTGCCTCGACGTTTTTCGGGACGCTGATCGGTATCGTCCTCGCAGTCATGGGGATTTCGGAGAACCGGCCGCTGAAACTCCTTGCGCGGGTCTACACCGATATCTTCCGCGGGCTTCCTGCTATTGTCACGATCCTGATCATTGGCCAAGGCTTCGCGCGGTTGGGCCGAGATCTGTTCGGTCCATCGCCTTATCCGCTGGGCATTCTGGCGCTCAGCCTGATCGCCGGCGCCTATATCGGAGAGATTTTCCGCGCCGGCATCCAGAGCGTCGAGCGTGGTCAGATCGACGCCACCCGCACTCTCGGTATGACGTATGGCCAAGGCATGCGCCTGGTGGTGATCCCTCAAGGCATCCGCCGCGTCCTGCCTGCACTGGTCAACCAGTTCATTGGCAACGTCAAAGACTCCAGCCTGGTCTATTTCCTTGGTCTGCTCGCCTCCGAACGCGAACTGTTCCGCGTTGGCCAGGATCAGGCCGTGCTGACCGGCAATCTGTCGCCGCTGTTGCTGGCCGGCGTGTTCTATCTCGTGATCACGGTGCCGCTGACCCACCTCGTCAATTACATCGACGCGCGGATGCGCGTCGGCAAACGTATCACCGCTGTGCAGAGCGGCCTCAAGGAAGTCGCCGAGCTTGCCGAGGCGGTCGTGCCGGGCGCAGCGAAATTGCCCGCAGCGGCGCCCACCCGCTTCAAGGGCGGCGGCATCGAGGTCAAGAACATCGACATGGCCTACGGCGCCGTCCAGGTGCTTCATGACGTCAGTCTGAAAGTCGAGCCCGGGACCGTCACCTGCCTCGTCGGTCCGTCCGGCTCGGGCAAGTCGACCTTGCTGCGTTGCCTCAACCGCCTCGTAGAGTGTCGAGCCGGCGACATTCTGCTCGATGGCGAAAGCATCTACAAACAGACCCCTGACCAACTCCGGCGGCGCGTCGGCATGGTTTTCCAGCAGTTCAATCTGTTTCCAGACCGCAGCGCGCTCGCCAACATCACCCTGGCGCTGCGCAAAGTTAAACGCATGTCGCGCGAGGAGGCTGAGGGGGCGGCCTTAGCGAGGCTGCATGAAGTCGGACTGCTGGAGCGCAAAGACCATCGGCCGGCCAATCTCTCGGGCGGGCAACAGCAGCGGGTGGCCATCGCGCGCGCCCTGGCCCTCGAACCCGAAATTATGCTGTTCGACGAAGTCACCAGTGCGCTCGATCCGGAATTGGTCAAAGGTGTCCTGAACTTGATGGCCGACCTCGGACGGGGCGGGATGACGATGGTCGTCGTTACACACGAGATGAACTTCGCTCGCAAGGTCGCGAACCAGGTCGTATTCATGGACGAGGGGCGGATTGTCGAGGCAGGACGACCAGAGGACCTTTTCGACAATCCGCAGAGTCCACGTCTTCGGCGCTTTTTGTCAGAGGTGCTGTGATTGCAATGGTGTGCGTAACGGCGGCTGTTGCGGTGTTCGGCCTTGCGGGGCTGGCTTAACTGCCGCTAGGTCCCCGTCATGCGCGCGCGTGACGGCGGGGTTTGCCGAGTGACTCAAAGATCGTCGAAAAACGCAACTATCATAGAGGTCGCTCGCCGGGCCGGGGTGAGCTCCGCCACCGCCGGGCGTGTCCTTGGTGGCTACGGCTACAGCAGCTCCGAGGTTCAGGAGAAGGTGCGCGCCGCCGCAGCTGCGCTGGGCTATCGCCCCAATCGCCTGGCCAAAGGCCTGATCACCGGTAAGACGCAGACTATCGGAGTTGTGGTTGGCGACATCGAAAGCCCATTCTACGCCAGCGTGCTGCGCGGAATAGGGGATGTCGCGCGCCGTGGCGGCTTCGGGGTAATCGTCACGAATAGTGACGAAAATGCCGAACTCGAGCGAGAGGCGGTGCAGTTGCTGCTGGAAAAGCAGGTCGATGGGCTGATCGTCTCATCGACCTTCGTGGACGAGCCGGATCATCTTCGTGAAGCAGTCGCGGCCCGCTGCCCCGTCGTGCAGTTCGACCGTATAGTGGCGGGCCTGGAAACCGATTCAGTCGTGGTCGACAACGTTTCTGTAACGCGTAACAGCATCGCGGCCATGATCGCCGCCGGACACAGCCGCATCGGAATACTGGCGGAACTCGGGCCGGGCCACCGCGATGATGTTGGCTCCTTTGTGGCGAACGTTGATCTCTCCAGCTTCGATGTTCGCTACCATCATCCAAGCTGGCAACGATTGTTGGGTTATCTCGAAGCCCATCGTGCCGCAGGTATCGAGCCGGATCCACGGTTGATCCGCCGCGTAGCGGTCTATTCTAGCGAGGCAGCTCGCAAGGAGGCGCTCGATCTGCTGACAATGCGCAATACGCCGTCCGCTCTATTTACCGCCGATGGTGTGATGTCGACAGGCGTTCTGGAGGCGACTTCCGCACTAAGACTTGCGATTCCAGGAGACGTTTCGCTGCTTTGCTTCGACGATCTCGATTGGATGCAATTCGTGGCCCAGGGTATCACAGCCATCGCCCAGCCAGCGCATTTGATCGGGGCGGCGGCGGCGGAGCTTCTCTTGAAGAGGTTAGCGCAGGCCACGTTACCTTTCGAGCATCGTGTCCTGGCAGCCCAGATCGTGGAACGAAATTCCATTGCCGTGCATGGCCAATCGTAGGTTGGATCATCTGAGGTCCCGCAGCAGGTGCGTCGCTGACATTCAAGCTGTGGCTGTATTGACGCAAAACGGTCGTGCTTCATTCTGGAAAACATCGACAAGTTAGTTTGAAATCGCTGACCTGGAACCGACGCGCCATTTTCGGTTTAAACTGCGAACGCCAGCAGCCGGGCGGGTCCACGGGCGGAGAGGGCAGGGCGCTCGGCAAAGCAGCGGTCGAAGGCAAACGGACGACGCGCATCGCCCAGCAGTGCGGGGATCCTTTGCCGTCGGCCGGTTTTCTGAGAGCATCACAGCGTGCGCACAATCCGGGAGCCGACATTCCATGCCAACAAGAAGCGATGCTAGTAAAGCGCGCCGGTGGTTTGCCGAAGACCTGCGTGTCTCATCACCAGTCTTGCACAACCCTGCTGTCATCGAGGCCTTCGCAAAGGTTCCGCGCGAACACTACCTTGGCAACGGGCCATGGCGTATCCATTCGAGATTGAAGATCGGGGCGGTCCATACCAGCCCTTCAGCCGCACTTCATGAGATTTACCACGACGTTCTGGTCTCACTGGACGAAAAACGCGGATTAAACAGCGGTTTGCCGTCGCTTTGGGCCTTGGTTTTCGACCATGTGAACATCGCTCCCGGCCAGACCGTCCTTCAGGTAGGCGCCGGTGTCAGCTATTTCACCGCCATCCTCGCTGAACTGACGGGTTCTGAAGGACGCGTGATTGCATATGAGATCGACGAAGAACTCGCCCGGCGCGCGCAAAGCAATCTTGCTCATTATGCCCATGTCGACGTGATTTTCGGTGATGCAACGCAGGCAGTTGATCTGCCAGACCTCGATGTCGTTGTCGCCTTTGCCGGAGTGACGCACGTGCCGGAACGGTGGCTTTCAAATTTGTCCGACGCTGGCCGGATGGCGCTGCCGTTCACGGGCGAAGACCAACGAGGCTTCATGATGCTTCTGGAAAGAGCTGGCGATACATTTCCCGTACGGCCACTTGTGCCATGCGGGTTTTACCCCTGCAGCGGAGCCAGGCGCAGTGACGAAGAAAAGGCCTTGAAGGCTGCCCTCAAGGGGGCCCGAGGCAAAGTCACCGGTCTCGCGCAATATCATCGAGGCCGACCAGCAAACGGGATCGAGAACGCTTGGCTGGTGACTGAGACGTACTGGATTTCGAAGGCCTAGAGATCGACATCAATGTCGCGTGTCGCCGCCGTAGCGTGCGGCACGGCTTTCCAAGGGCGATCCATCCGTCGGGAGCAGTCCTAAGCATTGTTATTGCGTCCGAAATTTCCCCGATCCGCGCGTGGGGATTGCAGCCGCGGTCCTTGCCGGCTGCAGCGCAGGCTTCCGCTTGTCCGACGACTGACCAGACCCATCCCGTGCAGCACGATCCGCCGCCGAGACGTCTGCGACTAGCGACGCAAGTTCAGTCTCGTCGAGCGTCTCGGTCTCGAGCAGCCTGCGTGCCGCCCTTTCCAGCACGTCGCGCCGCTCGGTGAGCAGGCCGACGGTTCGTTCGAATGCGGCCGCCACAATGTCGCGGACTTCCGTGTCGATGGCATCGGCGGCGGCTTCGCCGTAATCGTGCTCGCGCGGTCCGCCGGCGAGCAGGTTTTGATCATCACCTCAATGCGATGATTGCGGGGAATGAATTTGGGATTGCTGGAATTCATGACCTGTTTGCGAAATGCCACCTCGGCTGGTACGCGTGCCAGGCGCTCGCACCACTTCCTTGACCAGGCGTCGAATGCGTTGGGCTCTTTGAACAGTTGTCGCGCCGCGCTTTTCCGGGGCGTCTGAAGGTAAGCGTGAAATCCGCACCGCCGCGAGCCATAGCTTCGAAAAGATCGCTCGCAAGCTGCAAGTCCCCCTTCGGGTTCGCTCAGCAGTTCAAGTCTTCTACTTATGCCACGGTGGAAAGTAGCCTCATAACGCGACTGGAATTGCCTCTCCGCTTCAGAGACTGCTTCATCCCCATCCCCATTCAGCAGCGGCAGCAGTGTCTCAGTGAACCGCGTCAGGTTCCATACGGCGATGTGCGGCTCGTTGACATAGGCATAGAGGCCAAATTTGATCGATCGAGCTGAATACCGCCCGAGGATCATATATGTCCATGAAGGCGCAAGGGCCGTAATCGATCGTCTCGCCGGATATCGCCATCACGCCGTGGATGAAGCCGACCAGCATCCAGCGCGCCACCAGGTCGGCCTGCGCCTCGGATCAACGCTCGCCGTCGCCATTCGCAAGATAGTTGTGCATGTCGGTTGCAGCGACCGCTGCGTGGCCGAATGCTACGGCAAGCTGATTGATCTCATTGACCACATCTCCGGCTGCATAAAGTCCGGTGACTGCGGTGCGCTGGCGCGAATCTACGACGAGGTTGCCCGCTTTGTCACAGCATGCACCAAGGTCGACCGCGAGCCTCGAGCGGATGGTCGAGCCCATCGCAGGGTAGATGGTGTCAAACGACAGCGTTCCGCCGTCGATGAGTTCCACGACCGCCTCCCGGCCCGTGGCGCAAACGGCATTGGGTCTGCATACGCCGATCTCGATACCGGCCCTCTTGAGCTTGGTACGCTTGTCGGGGGAGGGCTCGGATGGATCGGTAATCAGCAAAGTGAGATCCTGAGTGAAGGTGCGCATGAACAAGGCCTTTTTCATTGCGTGTTCGGCCGGTCCGATGACGGCCACCCGTTTGTCGATGGCTTCATAGCCATCGCAGATAGGGCACAATCGCAAGACGCCAGCTTGGATCATGTCGGTAGCGCCAGGAAGATCCGGGAGGGTGTCAACAACGCCGGTTGCAATGAGCACCGAGCGGGCACGAATGGGAGATGAAGCGCCCGCCAAAAACCCAGCCTTCGTTCTGCGAATGGATACGATCCTGTCGTGGACCAAGCTTGCGCCGTATCGAGTGGCTTGCAGTTCGAGGCGGTCAAGTAGGTCAGGGCCGGTGATGCCGTCTGGGAAGCCTGGGCAGTTGCGCGTCAAGGGAATCCACTTTGCACGGCTCTCATCTGCGTCGACAACAATTACTCGCCTTCGAAATCTTCCAAGGTAAGTCGCAGCCGCTAGGCCCGCTGGCCCGCCACCTACGATCAGGCAGTCGAAGCTTCCTTCATGCCGGCTCGTGTCCCGGTGGACCATTCAGAAATCCTGAAATCACACGGCTGCATCGCGAGCGTACAGTCGAACGCCGTTGAAGGAAACGCGGAGCAAGCCATTTGGTTACAGTGGCACGCCAATCGGGCGTTTCATGCATTCCGCCATCGAATCTCCGACATGCCTGCGGGGGGACGAGGTCAACGCTTCGTCATCCTTGCGTCTAGCGACCGCTGGGAGGCGGCATTGCACGATGTGGCCGCGCGAAGTAGCTCGGAGATGAACAAGTCTACCGATCGGACTTCCCAGGCTGCCCGAATTCTTACATTAACAGTCCGCGGAACGCCCAAACGGCGCGGAGCTCGAGCTGCTCGGCGTGGAGTGGCATCGAATATTAGCTGCTCGACACCTTGTTCCGCTCCCTGACCATGCGAGCGACGAGCTTGGTCCCCCCTGGCAAGCGCTATGAAGTTTGGTCATGGTGCTCCGTCTCTCACCTCAGGCTGGGTGGAACTCTGAGCCCGAGTTTGCATTTCTGCCCTGAAGGGCGAAGAAGCTGGAGCGAGAGATGAAGTATCTACTGGCGGCGTTGAGCGCTTTGCGCTCACGCTTTGCGTATTCGTGGGTGGGGCTGCGCTCGCGATCACCTATCTCACCGCGAAACCGGTTCCGGTCCAAAAGCCCGCCGTGGACGCAGCAATGGTATTGCCGACCCAGGCGATAAAGGTCGACACCACCCTGCGAAACCTTAAGCGTGTCGAAAGACAGCCCGCCGTGGAGCCCCGGACACATGAACAAGCGCCTGAACCAGCGCCGGCCGTCGACCACACTAGGACCGCGTCAAACAGTGCGCCGCAAACTTCGGCGTCCACGACCCTGAGCAGTGACCATGTGAACTGGTGCACCCATCGGTACCGCTCGTACCGCCCCGACGACAACAGCTACAGATCGTACAGCGGCGTCGCCCGCGAATGCATCTCACCCTTTTCTGATCACAACGTCGTCACACGCCCCTCCAGCGCCTCTCCCGAAAACATTGGCTATACGGAGGCGGCGGCCTCGAGTGGATATCAAAGCGCACAGCACGTTGATTACTGCTTCAGCCATTATCGCTCTTATCGGCCGGAGGATAACTCCTACCAGCCTTTTGGAGGCGGGCCGCGAAGGCAATGCCAGTGATTGCTAGTCTCAGAAATTGTCGAGCGTGAAGGTCGATCCCAACGCGACGATCTTCCGCGGCAGCCAGGCGCCACGGTAAGCATTGAGGATCTGGACTAGGAGGGGAAGCGCACAGAGCTGCTCGACGCTTTGTCCCGCTCTGTCCCCATGCGCGAGACGAGATTGATTAGGTTTCGCGAAACAGCGTGATGAGGTTCGCCACGGCCTATTCTTTGAATAATGATTCGGAACAGTCGGCCCTATCGGGGTTACCTCGGGCCAACTGAGAGGAGACCACAATGGACCATACCAATCACGTGCGGCTTACGAATGCTGAACTGCGCGCTGACGTTGTTGAAGGCGCGACCATCTACGGGCGCGATGATGAGGAAATCAGTACGGTAGACCACGTCCATGGAACCGGAGACCAGGCCCAAGTCGCTTCGATCTTGGCGGGTTCCTGGGCATCGGATCAAAGCGGGTAGCGCTGTATGCGAGTCAGCTCGATTTCATGCGGGACGAAGACGGCACCGTGCATGCCATCACGCAGATGACTACCGACCAATTGAAGGAGCTACCTGAGCATCACGATAGCTGATCTGTCTTGGCCTGGCACTGCCGGGCCTTTTCACACGCCAACGTAAAGGTTGTGCCGTCGAGCATCAGCTCAGTCAGCGCCAAGACCAGCGCATCGGCGCGATCAGGCGATCCTTCGAGAAGAAAGAATTGCCGATCGGCTCGAAGGTCGTGATGGAGTGATGGAGCGTAGGGGGACGGTTGGTTCGTCCACATCGATATTCCATAGCAAGGAATGACAGGATAGACGAAGCGGCACGCTAGTTGGAAGAGGCATACAATATGTTCGCGAACAGCCCAATGTCTGAGCCGCCCGCGCACCGGTCACAGCGGTAACCGGCAGCGGGCATATGCCCACGACCTGTTTTGCGCTTCCCGCTGCCCGCGCACTTTGCTTGGGAGCCGCAGTAGCGCTCAGGCGCCGGAGACCCTCTCCTGCTCAGCTTCTTGATTGGCCGCCGCCGCTTCCATTTCGAGCCGCGCCAAATGGGCCTTGATTTCCTCAGGCTCGGCGTGTTCCAGCCCGACGACATTGTTCCTCGTTTCCTTCAATGCGACGATGATTTCATCGAGCTTCGCATGGATGGCAGCGGTGTCGCGATAACCCTGGATTAGGACCACGCCGGTAATCACAATCGCAGCTACTGAAAGCGCATAGGTAATTACGCTTGTTAGGCCGAAAGGAACCATCGCAGTGCAGGCGATCATCGCGGCGATGATCACATAGAAGCCGGGCGGGCGGGAAAGAAAGTCAGCGATCATAAAGAGAAATCGGTTCATGTGAATCCCCAAACAAATGATGCAATCCGATTGGGGTCCGATTTTGGGTGCTCGTCAATGGCCGTCCGAACGCGGACGGCCCTCGCTTATGAGCCAGCGGAATAAGGCTCCGGGACTGCCCATGAATCGTTGCTGTGCAGTCGTCCTTACTTTTCCGCTTATACGGGAACGTGGCGTCCCCGTCATCCTCTCCGGACAGGGCGCGAGGATTGGCGTGAGAGACACCGTCGTTCGTTCCCCCTTTATGGCTCTTTTCGGACTGGCCCCTGGCCTCCGCCTCTGGCGCCGGCTTGCCGGCCAGCTCTTTTTCAAAACGGGTCTTTTCGACATGGCTCTTTTCTCCATTGAGAAACGCCAACCCGATATGAGGAGCAAAGTTCCGCGGCCGAAACCAGCCTCGTCAAGGCATGTTGCTTAGTCGCGTGCTTCCGCTTCTGCACTCCCTGCGGGAGGTCAGGGGAATCGCATATGGCGATTTTGGGGTTGAGTTTAGGCTGAGAAAGGATTCTTTGGAGAGGCAGTTGAGCGAAGGAGCGACTGCCATTTCCTACTTTGAGAGCTACTTTGGCGCGGTGCCTGATCCACGCGCGCCCAACGCCACGCACCGGCTTGGCGACCTGATCGTGATGATGATCGCGGCAAGCCTGTGTGGTGCCAGCAATGCGACGGAGTTCGCCCTGTTTGCGCAGGAGCGCAAGCAGGCGCTGTCGCGGCTGATCGACTATGACGCAGCTCCCAGCCATGACACCTTCTCGCGGCTGCTGCGTCTGCTCGACCCGGAGGCCTTTGGTCGCGCCTTTGCTGCCTTTGCCGCAGCTTTCGCCCGAGCCAGCCGAGAGACGCTCGAGGTGGTGTCGCTTGACGGCAAGGCTTTGCGGCGGGCCTACGAGAAGGGCTTGGCAGCCAGTCCGCCGTTGACGGTGTCGGCCTTCGCCGCCGAGACCCGGCTGTGCCTGGCGGCAGTCTCGCCGAGTGATGGTGAGAACGAAGTCGAGGCCGCGCTCAAAGTCGTCGAACTCATTGATCTTAGGGGCAGATTGGTCACCGCCGACGCGCTCCACTGCCACACCCGCATGGCTGCGGCCATTACCCAAAGAGGTGGCGATTACCTGCTTGCGCTGAAGGGCAACCGTCGTCATTGGCTGCGCCGTGCCAACCTGCAACTGGCCGACGCCACCCCTTCCATTGCCGAGCGGACCGAGACCAGCCACGGCCGCAACGAGTGGCGGCAGGCCGAGATCGTGGCGGCGGCCGAGCCGCTGATGCCCGGCCACCGGGCCTTCATTCGCATCACCAGCCGGCGCGATCAGGCCAGGCCGTTGATGCGCCTGTTCATGGCCTCCACGCTCATGTCGCCGCAGCGGGCGCTCGACCTCACCAGAGCTCATTGGCACATCGAGAACGGCCTGCATTGGATGCTCGATGTCCATCTCGATGAGGATCTCAGCCGTGCCCGCAAGGATAATGCTCCCGCCAACACAGCCCTTCTCAATCGCCTCGCCAGAAACATCCTTCAGACCGCCGATGCTGCCAAAGTCCCCATCAGCCATCGCATCAAGAAATGCGCCTGGAACGACGACTATCTCATCAATGCCATCACGCATGCTGCGGGAGGGGGGATTACCGGCACGGCCGGGATCGGGCTGGAACTCACAGCACGAAACTTTGCCCAAGCGCCCAAAAGTGACACATTAGCTGACTAACTGATTCACCCAGTCAGACTGAAATGGCAAAGAAGAAACGAAAGCTCGATAGCCGCCAGGTGCCACCGTCTCCGGAGGAGATTCAGGAGGCCGACTTCTATGCGCGAAAATGCGGGCTGACAAAGGACGAGGCGCTCAAGTTGATCCGCGACGCAAAAGCGCCGACCTCTGCCTCTGCGAAATCCTAGGCGCTTCGGGCACGAAGTCTTCAGGCCGCTTTTCGCCGCGCCGTCTGCGATCCACGAATTGAGGCAGTCCCGCTCGCCCGCATCTTCTGTGATCGTAGCCGAAACATCGCTGATTTCATGGGTGTGATGCAACAGCCTGATTTCAGCGCTTTCGCTATTCTGCGACGTCCTTTGGGTGAGAATTGCCGAAATTTGTTGCAAAGCGCGGTTTTTCTGTCGCGGTCGGTGTTCGGAATCAGCTAG
Organism: Mesorhizobium sp. M0909; assembly: GCF_040319515.1. Classification (NCBI taxonomy): domain Bacteria; kingdom Pseudomonadati; phylum Pseudomonadota; class Alphaproteobacteria; order Hyphomicrobiales; family Phyllobacteriaceae; genus Mesorhizobium; species Mesorhizobium sp. M0909. The sequence goes on along the minus strand of NZ_JAMYOA010000029.1, from coordinate 12,136 downwards.
GTTGCTCGCGGGCCAAATGCTTTGACACCCGCTCGTATAGCATGCCGTCAAGTGCAAAACTTAGTGGGACAACACCACGCGATAAACTGCAGCTCACCGACTGGGCAGAAAGCCCACATCGTCAGCCAGTCGCGGGCGCGGCGCTCGACTATCTCGGACAGGCCCGCACCATGTCAGATGCGGCCCAGAACAGCATCTCATCGAGCCGGCCTTTGTTCCGCCCGGGTCGACAGCACCAGGCGCAAGTGCCGCTCCTCGCACCGGCGCATGATGCGGGCCAGCGTCTCGACGGCGTGTGTCTCTCCCGGATCCGGACAGCGTTGGCGATCGACGACCTGATGCCGAACTCATCGCATAGGGCTTGGGCGCGCGGATCGATCGTGCCCGCACCTTCTTGCGCTCAATGACGACGCCCCGCCAAGCATTTCCTCCTGCCGTGCAGCTTCCCTTGCCGCGCGTTCTTCATGCCATTGAGTGAGGCCTAGGACATCGCGGGCTGCAGGCTGAACGATGTTTTGCCGCCGCCGATTTCGCGGGGATGCGCGTTCATGCAACCCTCGCCGTGTCTTCGCGTTTAACCGCCTTCAACTGCGGCGAGCGAGAAAAATGACAGCATTTATCCCGATTACAATCTACCTGAATGGCAAGTCGACGGTGGTCGCCTCGATATCCGATGCTGCGAAAGCGCTTGAACAACCATGGCCATACGTGGCCAAACCGCGACGGCTCGAAGCGGTCCGAATGATCAAGGAATGCTTGGCCGGTCATTGCAATCAACAAGCTGCGATCGATGCCTTCAAGGCGGCCGCAGCCGAACAGGGCCTTCTTAAGCAAAGGCCTCCGCTCGTCGGCCTGAAGCGACTTGGCGGAATTGTTGAAGAGCTGATCTGAAATCATGCCGCCCTCCTTGATCCATTGGCAGGGCGGCAGACGCACCGTCTGCGAAGCCGTCTCCCGCGAGTTCAATTGGTGCGACGAGAGCATTCCGCCAAGCGGGTGGTCAGTGCGCAGCATTCGCGGCCTCAGAGGGCGCGGGCGATACAGGAGTGGATTGATCGTGCCGTCGCCTCCGGTCGACTGCTGGATTTACCCGGTGGGTCAGAAGGGCCTTACCGCAGCAACGACGGCTATCTTGAAAGCAAGATCGTCGATGCGCCGACATTCGAAGGCCCGATGCGCACGCCGGCGGTGGGTTCACCATGAGGATTGTAAAAACCGAACAGGTTCGAGCCTTGCTCGAATTTAGCGAAAGATCAGGTGCAAAGGCTGGAGCAACATCCCGTAGCGATTGATGTCCGTGAACATGACACGCCTGTTGTCCAGTTGTCTCTGACCCTGGGCCCGTAGGCTACACAAGCGCAATCCGCCTCGCGCTGAAGATAGCCAGCACCCATCGGGAGAGGGGGAAAGGCGGGAGATAGGTGCCGGCCAAGGCGGGAATCAGGTCCGCCGCGCGACAGCGTAGCTGAGCCTTGGCTTGGTGAACGAACGGAGCCTTCGCGCGCCGATTTTTTACTAGCTTACCGCGAGCGACAACCCACTGGCGCGCTCGCATAACAGGGCGAGCAATTCGCTGCGCCGCGCTTCCGGCGTGTCGACGGGCAACACGAAACAAAGCGTCTTGTTGATGGCCCCCTTGCCATCGCGGATGGGCGCGGCCATGCACCAGGTGAAGCGGTCGGCCAGTGCGGCGGTCTCGCTGAAACCTTGCTGGCGCGCCAGAGCGACATCGCCGAAGAACTCGGCTGGCGCAATGACGCGGCCGTCGGGAAGCGTGTAGTCGCCAGGCGGAATGAAGTCCCGTATTTCCTGCTCGCTCATATGGCCGAGCAGCAGCCTTCCGGACGCCGTCCACGGTATCGGCACCTCGACTCCGACATCGCTTGAAATCCGGAACGGGCCGGGCGAGTCCCGGCAATCAAGGACGACGTATTTGTTCCCGCGCAGGCCGCACAGTTGGACGGTCTCGCCCGTCTCCGCCGCTAGTCTGTCCAGGGTTTCGATGATGCGCCGGTAATGGGCATTATGATGTGAGTAGGCCCAGCCGAACAGATGCATCGCCTTTCCGAAATAGACATAGCCTTCGGTTCCGACGTTCTCGAGCATTTCGGCTTCCAGCAGGCTGTTGACGATTTCATAAGTGGTTGAACGCGGCGCGCCGATCATCTTGGCGATGTCGCCCACGCGCATCGGTGCGCGGTGCCGCAGAAGGGCCTCGAGTAGCATGATGACGCGGTCGATCCCGCGACGCCGCTCGCCATTGCGCGGCTCGGCGCCGGCTTCCGTTTCAATTAGACCAGTGACGCCATCGCTCATATAGGCCGCACCCACGCAAAAATCATTTCGGCCCTCGTCTCAAGACGCTTGAAAGATGTCAAGGCTCAGTCTAGCATCTCATTTGTCCGGTATACAGGCCTATTGTCTGAAATATCGGACAATAACGAGCTAGGCGCAGAAAGTCCTGACGAGAAAACAGGCGGTTTCCGAGATGCGGCAACCGGCGGGTTTTCTCGTCCCGACCCCGCACGTCCAGGCATAACTTCAGAAGGGAACAATCATGACGAAACTATCGTTTTTCGCATCCGCCAGTGCCCTTTGCCTCGGCCTTCTCCTTAGCCTCGGCGCCGGTTCGCAGGCCAACGCCGCCGCTAAATGCATCAAGGGCGATCGCAAAGCGCCATATACGATCGGCTGGGCCAATATCTATTCAGTGCCGACCTGGATGAAGCAGACACAGGGCACGATCGAAGCCGAAGTCGAGACTTTGAAGAAGCAAGGCTTGGTCGACAAGCTAGTCGTGACCGATGCCCAGGGCGACGCCAACGTCCAGATTCAGCAGATCCAGTCGATGATCGATTCCGATGTCGATGCCATCATCTTGATCGCTGGTTCGTCGACCGCGCCGGCGCGCGTCCTGGCGGACGCCTGCGCCAAGGGCATCGCCATCATCAACTTCGACAGCCTCGTCGATACCGACCAGGTGACCGCCAAGGTCAACACCGATTCCTCACAGTGGGGCGATCAGGCGGCCAAGTTCCTGATCGACGCCATCGGGGCAAGGGCAAGATCCTCATCCTCAATGGCCCAGCCGGCGTTTCGGTCAGCGACGACCGGCGCAAAGGCGCCGATGCCGAGCTTAAGGCCCATCCCGATGTGAAGGTGCTTGCCGAGACGAACACGCCCTACAATGTCGCGCCCGCCCAGGAGGCCGTCACCAGCCTGCTTTTCGCCAACCCCGAAATCGACGGCATCCTGTCGCTGGGCGGCGCGTTGTCGGCGGGCGCCGTGCTCGCGCTCGACAAGCAGGGCCGCGACCAGGTACCGATCACCGGCGAGAATGCGCGCCAGTTCCTCGAACTGTGGAAGGAAAAGGGCCTGAAGAGCTGGGCGACGATGCAGCCGAACTGGCTCGGCGCCTTCGCCACCTACACCGCCGTGGAGGCACTGGAGGGCGAGGATGTGCCGGCTTTCGTCAAGATCCCGCTGCCGGTGATCGACAATTCCAACCTCGACGAATACCTCGCCCGGGCGAAAGATTTCCCGGCTGACGGTTACATCTATTCGCCGTACGATGAGGATCTATTCAAGAAGCTGCTGGCCCAGAAATAGGCCTGAAGGGTTGTAGCATTGACAACCACGGCTCCGCTTCTCGCCGCGCGGGGGGTGTCGAAGTCCTTCTTCGGCAACCCCGTTCTGCGCAACGTGTCCATCGCTCTCCAGCCGGGCCGCGTGCATGCGCTGCTGGGCGAGAACGGCGCAGGTAAGTCGACGCTGATCAACCTTTTATCCGGCGCCTTGCGCCCGGACGGCGGGGGGATCGAGGTCGATGGGCGCCCGGTCTCGCGCATGACCCCCGTTAATGCGCGACAGGCCGGGATCGCCGTTGTCCAGCAGGAACTCAGCCTGACGGCCAGCCTGTCCATTGCCGAAAACATCGGGCTCGGCGCCTATCCAAAGCGGTTCGGCTTGATCGACTACAACGAGCTTGCCGTCCGGGCCAGGGCCGCATGCGATCTTGTCGGGCTTTACGAACCTCTGTCTACGCCGGTGGGGCAGCTGTCCCTCGGCCGCCGGCAGATGGTGGAGATCGCCAAGGCGCTTTACCGCCGGCCGCGCGTGCTCATTCTCGACGAACCCACCTCATCGCTATCGGCAACTGAGACAAAAATCCTCACCGACCTGCTGGAGGGGCTTCGGGGCGAGGGCATCGCTATTCTCTACATCTCACACCGACTGAACGAGGTGATGACGCTGTGTCAGCATGTCACCGTGCTCAAGGACGGCACCTGCACGGCGGACTGCTCGCTGGAAGGAACCGATGCCGCAGGACTAGTACGGCTGATGGTCGGCCGCGACCCCGGCGATCTCTTTCCACGATGGCGGCCCTCGCCATCGCCGGCCGACGCCATCTCGGTTCGCAATTTTTCGGCCGGCCTGATGAGCGATGTCGATCTCGACATCAGGACGGGCGAGGTGCTTGGTATTGGCGGCCTGGTCGGCCAGGGGCAGGAAGATCTGCTGCTTGGCCTCTACGGCGCGATCCCCGCCAGGACGGTATCCGCGACAGTAAACGGTGTTTCGGGTTTGCCCGGCGGCGTGCCGAAAGCCAATGCGCTCGGCCTCGCTTATGTCCCGGCTGACCGTAAGCGCGAAGGCCTGCACCTGATCCATCCCATCATCACCAATATGATGCTGCCCGCGTTCGCAAGGCTGCCGGCACTGAAACTGCGCAGCCGGCGTGCCGAGCGCGATATGGCAAGGGGCCTCGCCGCCCAGCTTGCCATCAAGGGCGACCTCGACCGCCCGGCGCAGGCACTCTCAGGTGGCAACCAGCAGAAGGTCGCGCTGGCGAAATGGATGCCACACGAACCGCTTGTGCTTCTCCTGAACGACCCGACGCGCGGCGTCGATGTCGAGACCAAGCGTGAGATCTACATGATGCTTCGCAAACTCGCTGCCGCTGACAAGGCGATCGTGCTGCTCAGTTCCGATACACCCGAACTGGTGCACCTTTGTGATCGTGTCGGCGTGGTCCGCGAAGGCCGCATCGTGGCCATGCTCGAGCGCGAGGCACTGAGCGAGGAAGCCATCGTTTCCGCCGCAATGGGCGCCGAACAGCAGAAAGTTGCGGCATGAGCAGGGTTGCATCCTCAAGCCAAGCCGGTGCTCTCTACTGGCCGGTTCAGCTGCGCCGCAATATGGGCGTACGCAGCCTGTTCGCTGTGGTCCTGGCGTTCGTCATTGCCTACGGTTTCCTGTTTCCCGGCCTCTTGACAGCGTCCGGTTTCGCCAAATTCACCCAGAGCTGGTTTCCGCTGGCGCTGGTCGCCATGGCCCAGGCGATTCTCATGCTCACCGGCGGCATAAGCCTGGCCATCGGCGCAATGGTCAGCCTGGGCGCGGTGATCGCTGCGACGACGATGACTGGACCGCTGGGCGTAGCCGGCGGTGCCGCTGCGGTGGCGCTGACCGGTCTCGGCATCGGTGCCGCGATCGGGTTCATCGTCGTGAAACTTCGGTTACCGGCGATTGTGGTGACGCTGGCTGGCTCCTTCATTATCGGCGGCGCTGCGCTGCTCATCCTGCCGAGGCCGGGCGGCGCCATACCCGAGTGGCTGTCGGACCTGCTTGCCGGCAACACGCCGGCGGCATTCGTGCTGCTGGTACTCATCGTGCTTCTGTGGAAACTCTATCTCGCCACGCCGCTTGGTTTGAGCATCTATGCTGCAGGCGAAAATCCCGTCGGCGCCTACCGCTCCAGCGTGCCGGTCGACGGTGCCCGGATCGCCGCCTACGCGATTAGCGGCCTGCTTTGCACAGGCGCCGGCCTGTTCGTCGCCGCGCAAACGGGTTCGGGAGATCCAGTCATCGGCACGGCGTTCACGCTGAATTCCATTGCCGCCGCAGTGCTCGGCGGCATCGGTTTCCTTGGCGGCCAGGGTACCATGCGCGGCGCTCTTGCGGGCAGCCTGCTGCTCAGCCTGATGATCAGTGTCATGTTCTTCCTCGGCTTCACGCCGGTCGCCCAATATGTCGCCCAGGGCCTCATCATCATCGGCGCGGTCGCCATCCCGCAATTCCGCAAGGTGCAGCAATGACAGCACGGAAAGAGAGCGTGAGCGGCAGGCGCGCCCTGACGATCCTGCGCAGCCGGCCCTTCCTTACGATCGCTATAGTTGCCGCGGTGTGGATCGCGGCGAGCTTCGCTTCACGTGGCTTCGGTGCTTATGGGCATTTGCGCTATTTGGTTGAATTGGGCGCGGTGATCGGCCTGGTCGCGGCGGGCCAAACTTTCGTGGTGATTGCCGGCGGCATCGACCTCTCCGTCGCGGCGATCGTCACGGTTAGCGCTGTCAGCCTGCCGCTGCTTTCGTGGCAGGCGGACCCGACAGGGCTCACCGCTGTTCTTGCAGTTCTCACGTTGACGACCGCAATCGGTCTGGTGAACGGGCTGGGCGTGGCGCTGTTGCGCGTTCATCCCATGATCATGACACTCGCGATGGCGACATTCCTGCAAGGTCTGCTGATCATCATCGCCGGCGGCAGTGCCGTGACCGCCCAGAACCCGCTGGTCCGCTGGCTCGGCAATGCGCGGCCGGTCGGTATTCCGGCAGGCGTGCTTTTGTGGGTGGTCATTTCAGTGATAGTTCTGACCACGATGCATGCGACATCCCTTGGCGCCCGGATATTCGCGATGGGCGCCAATCCGCTCGCCGCGGCGCTGTCCGGCGTTCCCGTCGCCTCGACCACGCTCGCGGTCTATGGCATCAGCGGCTTCTGTTCGGGACTTGCCGGTGTGTTGGTCCTCGGCATGAACGGACAAGGCTATGTCGGCATCGGCGATCCTTATCTGCTCGCCTCGATTGCCGCCGTGGTGCTTGGCGGCACCTCGATCCTCGGCGGGCTCGGCACCTATGCCGGCACTATCCCCGGCGCCCTCCTTCTGGTTACGATCACGGCGCTGATCACCGTCGTCAACGCATCGCCCGGCTGGCGCAGTATCCTGTTCGGGTCGCTGATCCTAGGGCTGCTGCTTCTCTCAGGCAGGGAGCAGGCCCGCCGATGACATATCGTCCAGCCGATAAATGCGCCGTGCATTGCTGTAGAACAGTGCGGTCTGCTCGTCCGCGGAAAGCTCTCCTGCAATGGCCTTGAAACTGTCATACACCGCATCGAACGATGCATGCAGGCCGGCGACCGGAAAGTCGCTGCCGAACATCGCGCGCCGCGTACCGAAACAGTCGATGCAATGCATGACAACCGACCTTAGGCTGTCGAGCGTCCAATCATGATCGTAGGCGACCAGATCCGATATCTTGATGGCGACGTTCTCGCGCTCCGACAAAAGCCGCAGCCCTTCGCGCCACACCCGCATCCCCTCCGCATCGCGATCGATCGGGCTGCCGCAATGGTTGAGAACAAAGATCTGGTCCGGAAAGGCCGCTGCGAGGCGCGCCGCGCCGGTGAGCTGGCGCGGAAACACCATCAGGTCGAAAACCAGCCGGTGGCGCCTAAGCAGGGACAGGCCGGCACGCCAGGCCGGATCGTCCATGATGCCGTCACGGGGCGCAAAACGACGGGCGGCATCCGGATCCCAGCTCAGTATGTCGCGTACGCCGACGACACGGTCGAATGCCGCCTGCGCCTCGACCAGCGCCGGGGCTTGGCGGTTCGCCAGTGGTACGTGAGCGACATAACGAGCGGCCACGCCGCGCGACTTGTCGAGGGTTTCAAGCCACCGCGTTTCACCCACGCAGTCATCCCCGGCCCAACCGGCTTCAACATGGACGGTGGCGACGACATTGTGCTGGCCGGCGTCGCGCAAATATTCCCCAGGAAGATAGTTTCGTCGCAAGGGGCCGAGCTCGCCCAGACCGCCGCGTTCGTCAGCCGTGGGCGTAAGCCAGGGATGGCGTCCGAGGCCGAGATCCCAAAGGTGATGGTGGGCATCGATGATCGGTCCGGAGTAACGCTTTGGCACGCATCTCTCTCTTGGTGTGGCCGGCATCGGAAATCGATCCGGACTTCATCCTGCGAAAGCGAAAGGACTAGCATCGGATGACCGAAAACTCACCCGTCCTGTCGCTCGCGCCCCGTGAAAATTTCCTGCTCGACGATCGGATCCGCGGCGTGCCGCCTGGCACCCTCGGGCTGGACAGCAGCCTTGTCGCATCTGAGCGCTGGCATCCAGCGCATGGACCTATGTCGTTGCCGGTGTTGACCCTCGACGAGGAGGCCTTCATCGCCAATCGTGACCTGTTCCTGCGGTATGCGCGAGAACAGGGCGCCGTGATCGCCCCGCATGCCAAGACCCCGATGGCGCCTGACCTTGCCCGGTCCCTGATCGAGGCCGGAGCATGGGGCACGACCGTCGCCGACATAAGGCAGGCCACAGTCATGCTCAGAGCCGGGCTCTCTCGGCTGATCATCGCCAATGAGGTCGGCGGACCAGGTGGTGCGAACCGACTTGCTGTCCTTGTCGGCGCCTGGCCAAGCGCCGAGTTGTACGTTTTTGCCGACTCTTTCGATGCCGTGAATGCGCTTGCTGAAGCTTGGCGCGCTAATGCGACGCTGCCGCCATTGCGCGTGCTCGTCGAACTTGGTGCGGGGAGGGCAGGCGCCCGGACCACCGGCGAAGCCGAGGCGATCGCCGATGCGGTTGTAGCAGCCCGCGGGCGGCTGCTGATCGCCGGCCTCGCAACCTACGAAGGTGCCGCGGCGCAAGCCGATCCTGGCCGCACCGATGAGGCGATATCCGCCCTGTTGGCAATGACAGCCGATATGTTCCTGCGGCTGCGCGCCCGCGTCGGCGGCGACACCCCGCTGATCGTCACAGCCGGCGGCTCGGTGTACTTCGACAAGGTGGTCGCAGCGCTTGCGCCCCTCGTTTCCAGGGACGGCAATGCCACGCTGGTGCTGCGCAGCGGCGCCATCTTCTTTCACGACCATGGCGTCTACGACAGAGCGCTCGGCGCACTCGATGCCCGCGACGGTTTTGCGATCGGCGGCGTCAGTGCTTCCGCACGAAATTCGTTCCATCCGGTTTTGCGCCTGTGGGCCGAGGTACTGTCGCGGCCGGAGCCCGGCCTTGCTATCTGCGGTATGGGCATGCGCGACGTGTCGTTCGACCAGGGCTTTCCGACGGTCGTGTCCATCTTTCGTGCCGGCAAGGAGCTGCCGAAAGCGCGTGCCGAGGTCTTCAAGCTCAACGACCAGCACGCCTTCCTGACAATTGCCTCGGGCGACGATATTGCCGTTGGTGACGTGGTTGAATTCGGCATCTCGCACCCCTGCACCTGCCTCGATCGCTATCGCGTGATCTTCGGCGCGGACGCGGCCGGGTATGTCCGCCACGCCTTTCCTACCTATTTCGGCTGACCAGATATCGCGGCCACTTCCAAAAAAGAGAACCTCGAAAGGATCTAATATGATCAAGTACTTCCAGTCCGGCTCCCGCATGTCCCAGGCGGTCGTCTATGGCGGCCTCGTGCACATCGCAGGCCAGGTGGCAGACGACCGCAAGGCCGGCATCGAGGGTCAGACGAGCGACGTGCTCTCCAAGGTCGAGGCGCTCCTTGTCGGGGCCGGCAGCAGCAAGTCGAGGCTAGTGGCGATCAACATCTTCCTGCCGCAGATCGCCGATTTCGATGCCATGAACAGCATCTACGATGCCTGGGTGGATCCTGCGCGCCTGCCGGCGCGCGCCTGTGTCGAGGCGCGTCTGGCCGACCCCGACCTTCGCATAGAGGTCACTGCGATCGCAGCTGTCTGAGCCGCCGCCATGCACACCGGCCTCAGCCATACGCTCGACTTCGACCGGGACGGCAAGACACTCGGCCATCTCAGCATGCCGTTTTCGATCGACCGTTCGCCCTATTTCCAGGTCAAGGTCCCGATCTGCCTTGTCCGCAACGGCGAAGGCCCGTCGGTGCTTCTGATGGCCGGCAATCACGGCGACGAATATGAAGGCGAGCTGTCGCTGGCAAAGCTGGTGCGCCGGCTCGATCCCAAGCGGATCAACGGTCGCGTCACCATCCTGCCGATGGCGAACGTGCCGGCGGTGATGGCCGCAAAGCGCTGCTCGCCACTCGACGGCGGCAATCTCAACCGCGCCTTTCCGGGCGACCCGTCAGGCACGCCAACAAGGCGGCTTGCCAATTTCCTGGAGATGGAACTGTTTCCCCGCCACGACGTCATCTTCGACATTCATTCTGGCGGCACCTCGATGGAGCATCTGCCGACAGCGCTCGTCGAGCGCAATGCCGATCCCGAGCGCCACAGGCGCGGGGTGGAGCTGATGCGGGCGCTCGGCATGCCCTATGGGTTCGTGGCCGACAATGGCCAGGCCTCGCCGACCTCCATGGGTGCAGCGCGCCGTGCCGGCGCCATCGGCGTCAGCGGTGAGTTCGGCGGCGGCGGCACCGCCACGGTCGACACGATGGCGATCGCCGCACGCGCGATCGACAATCTGCTGATTGCGCTCGGCGTGGTCGAAGGGCCAGTTCTTGGCGCGGAGTCAAAGCCGTCGGCGCCGATGCGACTGCTTTCGCTTTCGCGGCATATCCAAGGTCTCTATGCCACCCGCCGCGGCTGGTTTGAACCCGCCGTCAGGCTTGGCGACAGCGTGAACGCCGGACAATTGGCCGGCTGGTATCACGACCTCGAAAGGCTCGATCTTGCTGAGGAAACTCTGCATTTTGCCGAAAGCGGCATCGTGCTTTCACGCCGACTGCATACAATGTGCGAGGCAGGAGACTGCCTCATGCAGGTCGCCGAACCCGTGGAAGCCTAACGGGAAACCGCACGGCGTCTGCCTGCTGCGTCACTCCGGAGAACTGAGGATATCTTATGCAGCTTTCCATGTGGACCTACCCCTGGGATGTCCAGGATCTGGGTTTCGAGATGGTCGAACGCGATCTTGTCGAACGCGCCGGGCTCAACATGATCAGCCTTGCAACCTCGTATCATGCGGGACGGTTCCTGCAGCCGCGCAGCCCGCGCCGCAAAACCTATTTCCCGGAGGATGGCACAATCTACTTCAAGCCAACCGCCGCGCGATGGGCCGGCCTCGCAATTCAGCCCAAGGTCGCGGACGTGATCTCCGAAGGCGGCGACGTGCTTGGCGAGCTTGTCCGCAGACGAGACGCCAATGGGCTGGGTGTTTCGTGCTGGACGGTCTGCCTGCACAATACCCGCCTTGGCATGCTTTATCCGCAGGCCGTCACCCGCAACGCCTTCGGCGATCCCAATTATTACAACCTCTGTCCGTCGCATCCGGATGGGCGCGCCTATGTCCGCGCGCTGGTCGCCGATATCTCGCACAGCTACAGGCCGGACCGGATCGAGCTTGAAAGCCCGTCCTTCATGGGCTTCGCCCACGAATACCATCATGAGAAAGATGGTGTCGGGCTGACGCCGGAAGACGATTTTCTGTTGTCGATATGTTTTTGTCCGTCCTGCCTCGCGCGCGCGGCCGGGGCCGGCGTCGACGGCGAAGTAGCGCGCAAGCTCGTCGGGCAATGGATCGTCGAGACCTGCGAGCGCGCCGTGCCCGAACGGCGCTTTCCAGATTTTCCGGGGAGCGGCCTCGACACTTTTTTGCCATGGCCGGAACTCCATGGCTACCTGCTGTGGCGGTTCGAACCGGTGACCAGCCTGGTCGCCGAGCTGCGCGAGGTGGCCAATCCGGCGACCCGCGTTGTCATCATCGATTTGACAGACGGTTGGCTTGGCGGCTGCGATCTCGCGGCGCTCGGCAAGGTCTGCGATGGGGCAATCCTGTGTGCCTACGACATGCAGCCCGGCGATGTCGCCAGACTGATGGCGGCCGGACGCGCAGCCCTTGGCGCGGAAAAATTCCTCGGCGCCGGCTACCGGCTGTTCTATCCGGAAATGGCAGGCCCCGACATCCTCATCGCCAAGGTGAAACCTTCGATGGCGGCCGATGTCGACGGCATCAATTTTTACAATTACGGCCTTGTCCCTGCCGCACGACTCGATTGGGTGAGTGCCGCACGATCCGTTTGAAAACCCGATCCGTTGCCGCAGTCTGCTAGAGCGGTTCCTGATTTGACGGAATCGAAGGGGATTCCCGATCAGTCGGTTCTGTGATTCAAGATGCTGGCTGGAGTGGAGG
>NZ_JAMYOA010000028.1:0-53249 GCF_040319515.1 Mesorhizobium sp. M0909 | reverse complement strand
TGTGGCTAATGCGGGTTGGTCAGCGGGCTCTGCCGCTCTAAGTTCCCCTTATGGGTCCCCTCTGGTTCGCTCCCCCGGTCTACGTCAAGACTGATCGGCCTGGGCACCGCTAGGGGGTCAGCCATGTCGAGGGTGCCGCCCAGCAGCACCTAAAGTGACCAAAACGGTATCCATACGGCCAGGCCGCGGTGGCTACGCTCTCAGGAGATTTGCTGCGGCAGGTTTGGGCGGAGCGCGGATGAAGTCGGCGCGCAACCCTCTAGGGCGGCGACCGTTCACCCGAGCGCGATGCAGCGCTGCTTGACTCGACGAAAGACGCTGCGCGCGTGCGTGCCATGTATACGCATCCCAGCTTCATCCGCCGAGGCGTGGGGCGTCTAATCCTCACGCTGTGCGAGGACGCCGCCCGCGGCGAGGGCTTCACAAGTGTCGAGCTTATGGCCACGATGGCCGGCGAACCGCTCTATCGGGCCTGCGGCTTGAGGCGCTTGAAGAAGTCGTCGACAACCGAGGCGGAGCGGGCGTGCCACTGTTGCGGATGAGGAAGGCGTTGTGAATGATCGGCGGGCTGGCACGCATAGCCAATAGCTGACGGTAGCTGCGAAGCAGACGACGGCAAGGAAGTTCGTCGCCGACCGACCGTACCGAGTGGCGATGCGGCGGAAATCATTGAGGCGCCCGAACATGCGCCCGATGGCGTTGCGCTCGCGGTACAGGAACGGTGAGAAGCAGTTTTCCAGCGCCGGCTGATGCTCACGCTGCCTTTCTGGCGGCTGCCCTGAACGGACGGTCGATGGTGAAGGCATCTGGACGGATGGCTGCCTCAACCTGGCTCCAGGTCACGGGATGAGCGATTGGGAAGCCAGGTCGCGCTCGTGGGGAGAAGGCGCCGACTGCCGTGTTGCCGCGCCCATTGCGGAGGTAATCAATGAAGATGCGGCCCTTTCGGGCTACCGGCGCGGCGGAGAGCAGATAGCGATCAGGATGAGCTTCAGCGAGGCGCTTGGCGAACGACCGGGCAAGGAGCCGGGCATTGTCGTGTGTGATCTTCGTCTCAAGTGGGGCCATCAGGTGAATTCCCTTGCCGCCCGTCACCTTCGGCCAGCTCTCCAGACCTTCCGTTTCCATGATGTCGCGGAGCGTTAGCGCGGTCTCGATCACTTCATCCCACTCGACCCCCTCCCCCGGATCAAGGTCCAGAACAATGCGGTCGGCATGTTCGATATCGTCAACAGTAGTGTTCCAGGGATGCAGCTCTACCGCATCCATCTCGACCAGCCCCAGCAAGCCGGCAAGGTCGTCCACCCACACGCGCACACCTTCGCCACCCTCGCGCTTTTGAACGCGCAACTGATGCACTGCTGGCGGGATTTTCGGCAGTGCGCCCTTGTGGTAGAAGGTTGCCCCAAGAGCATGGCGGACCAGCTTCAGCGGTCGGTGGCCGAGATGGCCGAGTGCGTGATCGGCAACCCTCTCCCAGTAGCGCGCAAGCTCTTCCTTGGAGGGCGAGATCGCGTCGGGCAGCAGTTGCAGGATGTTCTCGCTGGGAACGCCATGTTCCCGGGCTGGCCCACGTCGCTTTGATCGCGCAGGAGGCTTGGCCGGGATCGCCACGAGGTCTTCTCGCAGACCCTTGAACACGGCTTCACGCAGCACGCCGCGATCAGTTACGCCACTGAATTGAACCTCAGCCAGAACGTCTGGTCTGACCCACGTCGCCTTCGGTTTCACAATGGGCTCTGACAGTGGCGGCTTGCTGATGATCAGCGGGTCGAGCCGCTCTCGAACCAATTGCGCTGCGCTCAAGGTGTAGCCGCTGCGAGCCTTGCCGGCATAGAGCAGTCGGCCGCCCTCGCGGCGGCCGATGTAGAGCGATGCAATGCGGCGCGGGTGAGCCCCGAGCTTCTCGACGAAAGCGACAATAGGAAAGGTGTCGCTCTTGATGCACTTCACCTTGAGCCAACTCGTCTGGACACCCGATCGATAGGTGGCATCGGTGCGCTTGGAGACGATCCCCTCCAAGCCCATTCGGCAGGCATGTTGAAACACGTCCGTGCCGCCCACCTCCAGATGTTCGGCATAGGTCAGTGTCGGGGCAGAGTTCTTAAGCAGCTTCTCAAGGGCTGCCTTGCGCTTCACCAGCGGCTGCTGCCGCAGATCGTGCCCGTTGAGGTGCAGCAGATCGAATGCATAGAAGATGAGCCTCGCCGAGTTTGGATTGCCCAACTCCCGTTCCAACGCTTGGTAGTCCGGCAGGCCAGTGTCGCCGAGAACGACAGCCTCTCCGTCGATGATCGCCGCTTTCACCGGCAAACCCGCCGCCGCTTGAACAATTCGTCGGTATCGATGCGACCAGTCGTAGCCACGGCGCGTAAAGGCTCTCGCTTTGCCGCCCTCAATGATCAGCTCGGTGCGGTAGCCGTCATACTTGATCTCATGAAGCCATTCGCCGCCCTCGGGAGCATTCTCGACCAGCGTCGGCGATTGAAACTCAATGAAAGAGAGCCCGTCTGTGGCGTTAGGCATGCACCCTCCGACGGCGACTCAAGACGCAGAGCAGCAATAGGTTCCGGGGCATTTTAGCGAAATTGTATGTTGGAGGAGTTTATGGTGCCGTTGGAATTAGGATCAATTATCAAGCCGCGCATATAGGAAGGACTGCCGCGAGCTGGCGGCGGATTTGCGTGGCTCGATCTGCCGCCAGCCAAAATGCAATGACAATAGGAGGTTTGCGTGGCGCGGATCGTAGTCACACCGCAATAGCACCGCCTGTAAATCGTAGCCGAGGTGTCGGGGTCCGCCACTGCCATCTCTCCTTGCACCGTCCTGATCTAATGTGCGTCCTGACACGGACTCTCCTTCGCTACCTGCATCGGGGCAAGCGGCAATTTCTGTCCTCACCACAGATCCGCTTTGTGAAATCCAGCCGTTCATTGCAGCGAATGCTGGTTACGGCCAATGTCGGCTTCCAAGAAGAGAATTCGGCTCCGCAAGGTCTCGAAAGGGTCATCGGCGTGAATTCGTCCTGCGCGAACGAACTTCCGCTCGGGGTCGCTCAAAGACTCCCATCAGCGGGCTGATTTGCTAGCAACAGTGGAAATAAACCCCTGACGGATCACCGGAAGTCGGATGTCTCTAGGGATTTTTTCCGCGTCCTGCTTTTGAAGCTGGCGTGCTTGCCGGAAAGGAACGATTGAGCCCCTTCACGGACCTTCTGCCGAAGAAATCAAAGGCCAAGTCCTGATCCTCAAACCGGAACTTTGTGCCCGCGGTATTGCAGCGCACGAAGGCGGCGACGGTGCCCCGGGGGGCAACCGGCCCAGCGGGGATCGGCCGCCAATCAAACGGGCCAGCCGGTCATCGAGCTACTATGGACGGCTTTTGGCGCGATCGAGCCGCAAGTCGACCTCACCGTGATTTCTATCCTCATTCGGTACGGTAGGGTTCATTTGGTGTGGAAAGCGGTAGTTTCGGCTGTGTTCTCAATTGGCGGCGATGAACGGACATCTGGCCATGGGTTTGAAGCTCGATTGATCTCGTGCGTTCCTCGGCAGCTCAACGCTGCAGCAGATCGAAGCGGGTGGCTAGGAATGCAGCTCGACAAAAGGGCTGCCAGACCCGTACGCTGCGGTATGGTTGACTTGGCCGACCTTAGCGAGCGGAAGCTTGCGGCGATCCTTGCGGCGGATGTCTCCGGCTACAGCCGGATGATGGAGGTGGACGAGGCCGGCACGCTCGCGCGCCTGAAGGTACATATTGGTGAGGTCGTCAGGCCCAGGATCGCGGCGCATCGGGGCAATATCGTCAAGACCACAGGCGACGGCCTGCTCGCAGAGTTCGCGAGCGTCGTTGAGGCGGTTGAGAGCGCTATCGAAATCCAGCGGTCGATGGCAGAGCGAAACATTGGTGAACCTGAGAACAGCCGAATCCTTTACCGTGTTGGGATCAATCTCGGTGACGTCATTTTCGAGAACGGGGACGTCTTCGGCGACGGTGTAAACGTGGCCTCCCGGCTTGAGGGGCTCGCCAAGCCGGGCGGCGTGTGCGTGTCGGACATTGTGCATCAGGCAGTCGAGGATCGGATCCAGGTGCCCTTCCGTGACATGGGCAACCAGCGAGTAAAGAACATCTCCCGACCCATCCGTGTCTGGCAGTGGACGCCTGACGAGGCGCGGCAGACGACGAGACCCGTCGAAGCGGCGCTGCATCAGCGGGTGCAGTTCGCGACGGCGTCGGACGGCGTGCAGATCGCTTGGGCCAGCATCGGTCAGGGAGCGCCGGTGCTGAAGGGTCCGAACTGGCTGAACCATCTTGAGTATGAATGGCACAGTCCCATTTGGCGTCCGATTCTGGCGAAGTTCGCGAAGCTTTGCCATCTCGTGCGGTTCGACCAACGCGGAAATGGCCTCTCGGACTGGGAGGTGGAGACGGTATCGGAAGATGCAATGGCCAGCGACATGTCCGCGGTCGCAGCCGCCGCACGGCTGGATCGGTTCGCGCTGCTCGGCATCTCGCAAGGTTGCGCGTTCTCCGTGCGTTATGCTGTGGAGCATCCGGAGCAGGTGACATGCCTCATCCTGCTGGGCGGATTTCTCCGAGGCCGGCTAATGCGACCGGACCTCGATCAAAGGAAGCTATATGAAGCCGGGGCGATGATGATCCGCGACGGCTGGGGCTCGCCGAATCCCGTTTTCAGGCACTTCTTTACTTCCACATTCATCCCCGACGCCCCACAGGAGATTGTGGCGAGCTTCGACGAACTGCAGCGCATTGCCACGAGCCCCGAAGCCGCGATGCGACTCTGGGAAATGAACAGCAAAGTTGACGCGACCGAGTTGGCAAAGAGAGTCCAAGTCCCAACGCTCGTGCTGCATTGCGTGGGCGATCGCGTCGCGCCGATCGAGGAAGGCCGCCTGATGGCCAAGCTAATTCCGGGGGCGATGTTTGTCGAAATGCAGGGAAATAACCACGTGCTCATTGAAGGCACTCCCGCCTTCGACCAGTTCTTCGAGGAAACGGGTGCCTTCTTGGCACTGCACAATGCGGCCGCGTAGCGTAAAAGCGCTCGAGTGGTCCGGCGCAGCGACGCCGACGGACAGGATGTGCCCTTTGGGAACCGGAAGTGATGCCCCTGAGCGGACGTTCGCTCGCCTTCGGTTGGACTCACACCCATGACTCTGAGCGGACGCTCTCTCTGTAAGGCCGAAGGGCAATTCTGGACTGCTGACATGACGTCGGGATCAGGACGCGTAATGATTTGTTCGGTATCTTCTGGAACCGAAGCGACGACGAGCTTAGCTGTGCCGATCCGTTTTTGGAAGAAAAATCACATGGTTAGTGAAATATCCTGGGAATTTCTATTGATGTTTGGAACTTGGTTGGCAGGAATGCTTTGATATTTAGCCGCCAATATTTTTGCTGATTAGCGACCAGCCTGCAAAACGTAGGGCGCCTCCGCCGCGAAGTCCATCTCGGGTTAGCGGGCGCGAATTTGCCTACCGGATATGTGCACACCCAGAAGAGCATCAAGATTCGGCGGCATAGTTGCCGCCCCGTGCCTCAAATCCCGCTTGCATGCATAGCAGCCGCCACCGGCACCGGCAGGGCGCGTGGCGCTGAAGATACCGTAACGCATCCACAACCCAAGGAGATTGTCATGAACGATAGGCGCTGCCTGATCAGGCGAAGGAGAAGCCGCTCAACCGGCGAAGACCTCCGACCGGCGCCGAACAAAATCGTGTTCCGCCACGAGAGCCGCAATGGCTGTCGCGATCTTCGCGCCGCCACGAACGGAAGGTTCGATCGGATTGGCGAAGTCCGCATCCTCATTGCAGACCAGGCGCAGGTCAAGGAGCGGCAAACCGCGGGAGAAGACCGACCGGGTGATGACGTCATTGAAGATCGTTAAGGCACTTGCTGCAATCCTGCGACGCTGCGGGTCGGGAAAGCGTGCCTCGTAGATCGTGCATATGGCCGTTGGCAGATCCCGGCTCAGCACCCCCTCGAGCATCCTCAGGTAATCCTGCTCGAACTGCTCCCGGACATCGCTGATCCTGTCCAGAGCCTCGGCTACCGAACGAGCCGCCTGATCCAGAAGACCCGCATCACGAAGAGCATCATTGCCACCGACACTGACGACGAGATGGCTCGCATCCTGCGGGAGCCGTTCAAGCTGCCGCTCGACGCCGCTCGTGACAGCACCGTCGACGGCGTTGAGAGTTGCATGCCAGCCTTCGGGCAGGCGCTCCCGCAGCTGCCACGCGACGTCAGGTCCGCCGGCAACATAAGCCGCGTTGTCGAAGATCGAATCCCCAAGAAGGACGACATGCGGCATCGGATGCTCCGTCGAGGCCTCTGCCTCTGATGCATCAGCGACGGAGGTAAGGCGGTAGGCTGTGACGGTGACGGCGAGCGTCGTCAACAGCTCGCGCCGGCTCGAACCGCTTGCAGAACCGTATCGCATCTCAGCCCTCCAGGAATGCCAAAAGCGCCGCATTCACCGCGTTGCTCTCTTCGCGTTGAACCCAATGCGTCCCCTTCTCGAAAGTCTGCAGGCGGCCATCGTCGCAAAGGGCGAGACTGCGCTTGGCCAGCCCAGATTCCAGAGCCTGGTCCTGCATCCCCCAGATTACAAGAGTGGGCGTCGTGATCCGCTCCTTCAGGCTCGGGCGAAAGCGCAGGGCGCGATACCAGTTGAGCATGTTGGTCAGCGCCCCCGGCCGCTCCCAGGCCTGCCGATATTCTGCAATCTCCTCTTCTTCGAAGGCGCCTGCCCGGCTGGATGTCCTGAGTGCTCGTGCGAGCAAGGCCGAGCGGCGCGCACCCAAAACGGCTTCGGGCAGCAAGGGGATCTGGAAGAAAACCGCGTAGCTGCTCCGCAGAAACTGCGTCGGAGATCGCAGGGCATGGGTAAACAGCACCTCGGGATGGGGCGCATTCAGGATGACGAGCTTGTCCAGGCGATGAGGCAACTTTGCCCCGGCGACCCAAGCGATGATGCCGCCCCAGTCATGGCCAACGAGGTGAAACCTTCCGATGCCGAGCGCGTCGGCCAGGGCGACGACATCGCCGAGGAGCTTGGGGAGCGTGTACTCGCGGATGCCCTCGGGCTTGTCGCTGGTGTTGTAGCCCCTCTGGTCGGGAACGATGACCCGATATCCGGCGGAAGCGAGCGTACCGATCTGCCGTCTCCAGCCGATCCAGAAGTCCGGGAAGCCGTGCAGGAGCATGACCGGCTTACCCGCGGCAGGCCCGGCCTGAACGACATGAAGCCGAATGCTTCCGGCGTTGAGGAACTGATGTTCAGGCGCGAGTGAGATCATGGCTGGTAACGTGGGTGTCGTTAAAGTGATCTAGCGCAATGAGGATTTAGATCAGGCTGCGTCGTCCCGACAAGATGCACGCTCAGCCGGCGCACCTGAGCCGCTCGCGACAAGCGATCGGATCGGCGGAAGAGACGCAGCCGGCCTGCGGACGGCACTGCTGGTGGTCGGCTACGGCTGCGCGATGATCACGAACTGACGCTCGGCTGGCGGCAACTTGCTCGCCAGCCGAGTTTGATTGTCGGGGGAGACCAGCCAGCCACATGGTGGTGATTGCAACCTGAGCCGATGTGCCAATCAGCAACCTTCGTCGGTCTTTTTCACCTGGCCCGGCGCGGCGGTGTTGGCTGCCGTGTCCTGCTGACCAGGCGCCGCCTGCTGAGCGCTGCCGGTCTGCTGGCCTGGCGCGCAGTCCCTGGCCGAGTTCGGATTTGTAGTGCCGCCGGTGGTGGTCGTGTCGGTGCCCTGATCGCCGGACATGTTGGTCCCACTGGTCGTCGTGCCGGTGCCCTGATCCGTCGTGCTGGGCATGGTTGTCGTGGTCGAGGTTCCGCCCGTCGAGTTTCCGCTCGAAGTTCCGCTCGTCGTCTGGGCAAAGGAAAGCCCAGCCGACACCGCCAGCACGGCCGAAGCCAAAAGGATGCGTTTCATCTTCTTTCTCCTGTCTGAATGCGCGGGATGCGCCTGGCAATCCAACAGGCAGACAGAAGGAGTGTTCCCCGATGAAGTTCAACTTTTGTAACTCTGGCCGTAGGTCAGCCTTAGGATGACGGACGTGTATTAGCGGGCAGCCCGCCCACGTTCATTCCATGGCGCGCATCAGCATCGGGGATGATGAGGGCGATAACCGCTATAGTTCGGCTGGGTCACCAAGGGCCGCGTAAGCGCGCCGATAGTGCCGGGGTCCGCCGTCCACTCTTTCTGAGGAGAATTGGAGCGGCTTCCAGAAAAAGAGGTGGGCAACCGAAGAGTCGGCCAGAGTCAAGGTGCCCCGGGAGCGTCTAGGAGTTAAAAGCGGGCCGGGAAACATCGGCGAAACGCTATCGATAGCGGGGAAACCGGGTCACGGCTCGCCCACCCAGACCGCACGCCGGTCCCACCTGATCTCGACCAGGCGCCGAAAACGCATGGTCTCCAATTCCTGCCCGACAGATGGAGATCGTGTCCCAGGGAGTGGTGTAGCTGACGGCTTGGTCGCCGCGCTCTCCGGCATGGGGCCGGGCTGATCAGCGTGCCACGGCTGGCAGGCTGATGAGCGGATCATCGCTCATTTGGCTGATGGTTTCCAGCGTCATGTACCTGGCGCGCTGCACGGCCCATTCGTCGTTCTGTTCGAGCAAGATCGCGCCAACCAGGCGGACGATGGCGTCATTATTTGGGAAGATGCCGATGACCTCGGTGCGCCGCTTGATCTCGCCGTTGAGGCGCTCGATCGGGTTGGTCGAGTGCAGCTTGGCGCGGTGCTCCTTGGGGAAAGTCATGTAGGCAAGCACGTCGGGCTCGGCGTCGTCCATGATTGTCGCCAGCTTCGGCACCTTCGGCCGGATCTGGTCGGCGACGGCGCGCCATTGCGTGCTTGCGGCCTCGGGCGTTTCCTGGGCGAAGGCGGTGGCGATGAAAGCGGAGACGACGCGGCGCCCGCTCTTGCCGGCATGGGCCAGCACGTTCCTCATGAAGTGGACGCGGCACCTCTGCCATGTCGCGCACAGCACCTTGGTGACGGCCGCCTTGATGCCTTCATGGGCATCGGAGACGACGAGCTTGACGCCGCGCAGGCCGCGGCGGGTCAGCTTGCGCAAGAACTCCGTCCAGATCGGCTCGGCCTCAGACGTGCCGACCTCCATGCCCAGCACCTCGCGCCGGCCGTCCGCGTTGACGCCGACAGCGATGATGACGGCGACCGAGACGATGCGGCCGCCGCGGCGCACCTTCAGGTAGGTGGCGTCGATCCACAGATATGGCCAGTCGCCCTCGATGGGTCTTTCAAGGAACGCTTTGACCTTGCCGTCGATCTCTTCGCACAGCCGGCTGACCTGGCTTTTGGAGATGCCGCTCATGCCCATGGCCTTGACCAGGTCGTCGACCGAGCGGGTCGAGATCCCCTGGACGTAGGCCTCCTGACGGCGGTCAGCGCCTTCTCGGCCATGCGGCGCGGTTCTAGGAAACCGGGGAAATAGGAGCCCTTCCTGAGCTTGGGGATGCGCAGCTCGACGGTGCCCGCGCGCGTCTCCCAGTCGCGCTCGCGATAGCCGTTGCGCTGGGCCGTGCGCAACGGGCTCTTCTCGCCATAGGCGGCGCCGGTGGCGGCCCCAACCTCCAGTTCCATCAGCCGCTCGGCGGCAAAGCCAATCATCTCGCGCAAGAGATCGGAATCAGGAGTCTTCTCCACGAGCGCGCGCAGGTTCATCATGTCGTCGGTCATCGATGGTTCCTTCGAATCAGGTTGGTGTCAGCAACCCGACCTTACCGGCGAACTGTCGATGACCACCGCAAAGCCGCTCGCTCGCTACAGCGCTATCGAGGGCGCGCTCGCGAGCGGCTTCGCTACCGCCGAGCTACACCACCTGTAGGGACGCGACCCAGATGGAAGGTTCCGCTTTCATCGAATCCTTGCGGCCGCATTTTTCGCAACGGACCTTTGCCCGCACCTGATCCATGGTGACGTTCCCCATCCCTCTCGGAGTTCGAGAGGGTTGTACAAGCGCTTATGTGCCCCCAGCTAACGCGGGCCACCTGCCCGGCACCAAGGTCGAGGCGCAGATCGCGATCGCGCACATAATGATGGGCGCCGGCCGGCCGCTCTGGCCTTGGCGACCCTCAGGCTGTTGACACCATGTCCAACAGCTTCGAACTCAGCTTACGACCCGATTAGAGGACAGCACATCTCGAAAGTGTCGTTTTGCGGGCCTATCGTGCAGTCCTCCATCGCTTTTCTGCCATTTTGACACGACCGGGAATTCGGAGGTAGCGGGTTCCCGCGAGCCGTTCATTGAGCCCTCCTGTGCCTTATATTGGAAACACCTTGAACATCACCTAGTCCGCTCCAGACTCAATCCATGGCTCGCGAAATAGGCATTGGCGACCAGGTGGCCATTACAGCCACGGTTCTGAGGCGGGGAGGACCGCGTAAGCGTCTCGATCCCAGGTTACGACTTCCCACATTCCATCATCGACCACACCAAGGTGAACCGAGGCCAGCAAATCGACCTAAAGGCGAGGTCACGCGCATCGACGAG
Organism: Mesorhizobium sp. M0909; assembly: GCF_040319515.1. Taxonomy (NCBI): domain Bacteria; kingdom Pseudomonadati; phylum Pseudomonadota; class Alphaproteobacteria; order Hyphomicrobiales; family Phyllobacteriaceae; genus Mesorhizobium; species Mesorhizobium sp. M0909. The sequence continues at coordinate 42,691 of NZ_JAMYOA010000028.1, read as the reverse complement.
GACGCTATGACGATCGACCTCGGGCCATTGGTCACGGTCGACCGTGAGAAGGTCCGGTTGGTGGAGAAGTATCGGTTGCCAAAACGACGAAAGGCACTTGCCGATGCGCCGGATTAGAACCGACAACATCGCGACAGGCTATGAGGGCAGGCCGCATGACGGGCCGGTAGAGGACGAGTCGAAGCACTTTGTCTACTGCCCAGTCTGCGGCCAAACGTTCGACGCGCGCGATCTTGGACAGGTATTCCACCACGCTGAGCCGCAGCACGAGCCGGTTCCGGTCGAGCAATAGTCCAGCTAGCGTGAACAGACCTGATGGCGCGCTGATCCACAGACATTCGCCAAAAGCCCGCGTCTCTGGATCGAGGAGACGCGGGCCGGATCGGAGTCAGCCGATCTTGCAGCAATATCGTATGGAGGATGTACCGCGTGCACCGAACCTTACCCACGCCCCGGTGTTCCACCTGGAGCGCAAAAAATCCCGCCGCACACTGCCAGGGCGGCGGGACCGATCAAGCGCCTTTGCACCAGGCAGGGACTTCGGGGGTGGGCTTTGCGAGGTGCGCGCGGACCGAAAGCGAACTTAGGGCAACAGCGGCAACGCGTCTACCAACCGCCGGTTGGAGGCGACAGGACGACTGGGCCACCGGCAGGTCAGGTCATCCCGGGTCGCTATCGCTCGCAACCAGATGGTGGGGGAAATGTTGCGGATATGGTCGTTGAAATAGCGGCCTTTGGCGAATGCGGCCCGGAACGCGGCAAAGGTTTCCGGCGGTACCCCCTCAAACTCGTACCGCTTACCGCTGGCCACGAACCAGACCGAGAGGATTCTTCTGTCGGGATCATATTCCGTTTTGCGTATCGATGTGGAGGGCATGACGGCGGCTCGAGTCGAAATGCAATCAACGAGCGGAGAGGCCGTCGCGTTCCTTGTGACTGTGGTGGTGCGGTGAGGCACGACGCTCAATGCGGAGCGCCGGCGGCCGCGATCAGCGCCTCGTCGAGAATCCACTTCAGCTTCGCCGAGCGCTGGCAAGCTTCATCTGCTTGCCGTTCGTACATGCCTGGAACGACAGGCAGCGGTCACGTACCCCATGCGGGGCAGCTTCAGTATGTCGCCGGGTGGGATGGCGAGGAAGCGGGCCAGTGCCAGTTGGACTTTGTAATGGAGCGCGCAGCGGCGAGCCCGTTGATCCGCTCGTTTCGCGTTCACGGTCCGTTTTCCTTGCGCCGGTCTTCGCGATCTTGGCCTTCCCCACGCATCGCTGCAGGATTTCGCGAGGTGAATTGAGACCCGCCACGACGCTGATCCTCTGCGACGGCCAAGGCCCGTTCGGCGGGCTCTATTCCGGAACAATGTCCTGTTCTGAAAGTTTCCTTAGATCGCAAAGGAGATTCGAGATGTCAGAAGGACGGGAATGGTTTGTCCAATGGCTTAGAGATGCTCATGCCATGGAAGAGCAGGCGGAAACGATGTTGAACGGGCAGTTGAGCCGTATCGAGAATTATCCCGAACTGAGCGACCGAATCCGACAGCACCTCGACGAAACCAAGCAGCAGGCTGCTCGGCTGAAGACTTGTCTCGATCAGATGGACGAGGGTTCATCCATGATGAAGGATGCTGGCGGTAAACTGACAGCGATGGCGCAATCGCTGAGCGGCGTCTTCGCTGGAGATGAGGTGATGAAAGGATCGCTCGCGAGCTACACGTTCGAGCAGATGGAAATCGCCTCCTACACGATCCTCATTGCCGCTGCTCGATCGCTCGGCGAAACAGAGGCTCTTCGGGCTTGCGAAGAGAATCTGCGAGAGGAAGTCGCGATGGCGGATTGGCTGAAAACCCGTCTTCCCTCCACGACCGAGCAGTTCCTTGCGCGGGCCGAAGCGGACAGCGACAGCGCCAAGCGGTGATCGGGTAGGAACGCTGCGTAACCGTGCGCCTTTGCGCGCCAAACCCAGAGCAGTCGCTCTGCCGATGCCGCTCGAGGCGCCGGCGACCACGACGACGGCTCCCGCAGGTCGGCCATTCGTCAACCTATCGGGATAGTTCCGGGCGGGAGTTGAGGTCCTCACCCTCTTCGGGATGGACGCCTACCCCTCGGCTGCACCGGCGCTTAGGCGCAGCATGAAACTGGCCAGCGCCAGCACCACGGCCACGACGTTGCCGACCATATGGTGCCACGCTGCATTGATGGACCGCACCCTTGAATTTCCAAGAAAATCGGTAAAGCCGGCCAGCGCCGCGGCAACGCTCATCAACAGGGCAAAGCCGAGCAGCCAGAAGGATGCTTCGGCCCAGAATGCATTGCCAGTCGACCAGAACACTAAATCCGACAGGAATACCGACACGAGCAACGCGATCGGGAAAGGGATCAGCATGGGGTGAATCGGATGGCTGCCGATCTTTGCGGTGGTTGCAACGCCAAGCAAATGAGTTGCACGATCGTCAGCCATGCCCAACAACGTTGAAGGCGGCGCGAGGTTCCAAACCGGCGCGAACAGCATCAGTCAGCGCTAGAGTTGTTCTCAGCGGCGCGATGGGCAGCATCAAAACCTACGGCTCAACTAATCCGAGCCGCGCAGTCCGAACCGCCATTCGGCCTCGACGGCCCTTGGAAATGCCGATCCTGCGGCCTGTCAGAACGTGCTGCGTTCGCGCGGTGGCGTGACGTAGGCCTGGCTCGAGGATGATGCCCCCGACGCCGTGCAAAAGCCCCGGCCCTACTTGTTCTTTTTGAGGAGACGAGCTTCCCTCAGGATTGAGCCGCGATCGAAGCCGACCAGCGACATTATCTCGCGTATCTGGTGTTCGGATACGCCTGACTCTCGCGCGAGCTCGCTGACGATTTCAGGTTTCAGGCCGGGCCGCCCTTGTTCTTCCGCCATTTCACCAATGCCTCGTGTTGGGCCAAAAGTGCGATAGTCGCTCCCAAGCGTCAGCGGCATGTTGTGTTGCTAACGATTTGCTATTGTACGGTTTCGGACCAATTCTAGCCAGAGGATTCGCTCAGGCCTTCGCTTACCGTCCAAGCGCCTGCCGGGAAGCCGACAGAAGTTCTTCCTCGTCAACTAGTCCGGCCATGTAATTTGCAATGATCCGGGACGCCAGCGCTTCGCGTCGCTGTTCAGATAAAGCCTCGGACTTGAGCCGGTCGAACACGCGGCCCAGCAGCGCAGTTCCCATAGCCTCGGAACAATCCAGTTTCCAAAGACCGTCGACAAAAACAGAAATGCACTTACTAGGCGCTCTCTGCCGCAAGCCTTCCATCGCATTATTCTGCAAACATGTCGCAGTTCGTGACTGATCATTTCGCTCAGGGGCGAAATTCAGGGAAATGCAGCACGTCTTTCACGACAGCCGGTTCGGCCGATGGACGAAGGCTCGCTACCATCTTCTCGTTTTCCAACATTGATCTCGCTGCCGACCAGGCCGGTCCAGACTGCACGATGGCCGCTAGTAACGGCTCGATCACGCGCCATTCGAAGTCGGTCAGATCATAACGGCTCATGTTGAGCCTGAATCAGAATCCGGCGCGAGATGTAAGCCGCCAGTCGGCAAACGCCCAACTGTTGCCGTCCAACTCGGCACGGCGCCCCATAAGCAGCCGATTCATCTGCCGTCTGGCCGGCACCGAGCTGCCGAGGCTGAGACCTCCGGTCGGGCCACTTCCGCCAGGGCGAGGCGGATCGCTGCCCTCAGGTGGCATCCTCATGTGTTCGGGTTGCTGGCTCCAGGCGCGCGACCCCATCAAACAGACAGGCTAGCCGCGGCCGCGCCTTATTCGCTCTTGGAAAAGGTTCTGCAACAGGGTCCGGAAGGCACGCACGGCAGGGTTTGCGCGGCGGCTCTCCGGCCACAGTGCAGTGATAACGTGCCACTCGACGGCGAAAGCGGAAAGCACCGGGGCTAGCTCGCCGTGCGCCACATACGGCGCCGCGATGAAGGATGCGATGCTACCGATGCCGCCACCGGCCGCGAGCACCGCGACCACGGCATCGCTCACGTCGAGACCACGCCGGCGGTGGGCACCATCTCGATCTCGTGGCCGCCAATCCGGAAGGCCAGCGAAAGCTTTGACCTGTGCTCTGATATCGGAGGTTGACGAGGTCGTGCCCTCCAGATCGTCGGGGTGCATTGGCGTGCCGCGCGCTGCCAAATAGGCTGGCGATGCGAAGCAGCAGAGCCGATGCGGGGCAACTTTGCGCGACAGTAGGCACGAGTCCGCGAAGATCGCCGGTGCGGCCATCCCAGCTTTGGAATTCATGGACACTCCTGACCTTCCACCCAAATCTTGCAGCCAGTGAATAGGTTCGCAGCAGGGCTGGCCGGAGGAGTAGGACCACGAGTCCGGTTTACCCGATCCTTGCTCGAACCGGGCGTGGTTGAGGGAACTCTTAGTCAAGCCGTGGCTTATGTACGAATGTCGCTCCATTGGTTCTCTGCGCCGGTCTCCGTAAGGACCACCCGTCCTGGTATTGCCTATCAGTGCAACAACGTCGAGGGAGCCGCCGAGCAACTGTTGCAGTGGACCAAGCGTGGCCCCAAGTGGCACAGCGCAGTGCACTCTGCATGGATCCATGATCGATCAGGTGAAACCCGAAGTGGTCCGCAGGGCGTTTCTCGAAGCGGCCAAGGAAGAGGGAAACCTTCTGCCGCCTTAACATCTGCGACCGAAAGCCCTACTCTTGGTCGGGCACGAAGCTGACAAAGTCTATCGTCGGCTCTGCAGCGAGACGGCGGTCGTAGAACTGGCAAGCGAGGACCATTGGATTGCCCACTACCGTTGCGCCTTGAGCGATAGTCAAGCTATCCGGCATTTTAGCTGACTTGCAGGGGATTTTGTCTGGCGCTCACTACCGATAATGACCTCTTATCGATAGTAACTTGACCAAGCCTTGACCAACCGGCGGAATCGACGCTATGGTCGCGCAAAATCGCGTTTATCGTGCAAGGCTGCGCTCAGCGCGACGAGAGTGGCCGTGGCGGAACACGGAGGCCGTAGCGTATAACGCCACACGAGGACGGAAAAAATGACCATCACAGTGAAAGTCGGCGAGGCCAAGACCCATCTGTCCGAACTGCTGGCGAAAGTCGAGGCCGGCGAGGAAGTGATTATTTCGCGCGGCAACGATCCGATCGCAAAACTCTCCCGAATCCACAAGGATAACCGGCTGGACGCCTTGATCGACGAGGTTCGCGCCGCGCGCGCCAAGGCGAAGCCCGTGACCACCGAAGAGATCCTGGCCTGGCGTCACGAAGGGCATCGCTACTGATGATCTTGGTCCTCGACGCCTCTTTTGCCGCTGCCTGGCTCTTGCCCGAGGAGCACAGTGAGGCGGCCGAAACACTGGTCGCGGGACTGAGAGGTCAATCTCCAATCCCTTCCCTGTTCTGGCATGAGGCGCGCAGCATTGTCCTGACGGCCGAACGGCGCGGGCGGATCGTTGCCGGCGAATCGATCGCCGCCATGGCGCGACTTCGCCGGCTGCCGCTTGAGGATGCGGGCGCCGGACGTGACGGCGCCATCATCGAGCTTGCCACCGCGCACGGTCTCAGCGCCTATGACGCCGCTTACCTTGCGCTGGCAATCGAAACCGCGTTGCCGCTGGCCACCCTCGATCGCAAGCTCGCAGTTGCCGCGCGCGGCCAGGGAGTTCGCATTCTCGGACCGCTCGCGAATGGCAACTGACCTCATCGCTCGGCCATCTGGCAATGGTGTTCGCCGCGCCGAGGCGCTCGACGCGCTCGATTTCCGTGCTGCCCTTCGACCGCCGCGATCTTTTGCCGGAAATCCTGACTGACGGCGATGTCGAGACCTGCGCCACCTGGCCAAGGACGGCATCGGCGCAAATTCTCTCCGGGCACTGGCCTCCGACCTTGGCTATCTCGAGGCCTGGTCGCTCGCCGCGACCGGACAGCCGCTGCCGTCGAGCGTCTGGGCTCTGAAAGCCCCTCCCCGCTTGAAGCCGGCTGCCGGCGTTGGTCAGGATGATGTCGCTGGCGACAGCACCTCTTCGAGCAGGGCTGTTGCAATGACAAGGCTATCAGCAGCCATTTCCTCTTAGTCTGGCATGATCATGAGCTGTGCGGCCGTCCGTCTGACAAACTCCGGATTCAGCTCTGAAAGCCGCTCCCATGTTCGAGCGACACGATCCGGAAATGCCCGGAGGGCGCCGACAACGCCGGCTCGATGCGATCGCGCGGCTGCTGCGATATCATGTCCCGCGGTCTGGCCTCCGAGCCTCGGTAATAAACCTTCTTGGAAATGATCTCGGGGATGGTCCCGCCAAACGACTATTCGAGTCCCAAACCTCCGGCGTTCTCCCGGAGCTGGTCGATCGAATCGGCAGCAATGGCGAAAAGCCGCCGCCATTCGGACGGACGACGGCTATTGACCTCGATCATCAGGCGGCGAGTTGATAGGTCTCGCCGGACCAGGCAGAGAAATGGGCAGCGAAAGCCTTCAGATCATCGATCGCTATCTGGTGCGCGGCGGCGAACTCAATCTGCTGCTCGACCGGCACTTCTCCAAGGAAGGCACTGACTTGCCCAGGGTACTGCTTCGCCAGATCTAGATCCGAAAGACAATGACCCAGCGCCACGCCGTCGAGTTGCACGCTGTAGGGCGCGTTCACTGTCGTCAGAACCAAGGCCAGATGCTCGGCATGTCCGCCCTTACGAAGCTGCAGCGCGAGATCGGCGGTGGCGCGATCGGTTCCCGGCCGGTGCTGGCGAAGCTGATGCGCGAGATAGCCGTATCGGACACACCGCTATGGCGATATGGCGCCCAGAATCTCCAGGATCGCCGCCGGCGATTAGCATCCAAGACGGTCTTCCACGCTTGCCTGGCACCCGCAATGGAAACGATGGCGGGCGCTATCGTGGCGAACAGGATATAATGCTCACTGGCAGCAAGCTGGTTGAGGAAAGCCCACCGTCATGAAGCCAATGAATGAAGAGCACCTCGCGGTCCTACGCAGGCACATGGTCGAGATGATTGCAATCCATACCGACCTTGCAAGCGAAGAACTCGGCAAGGCGGCGCTCGATGAACGGGTGATGGCAGCGATGGAGCGAGTGCCGCGGCATCTCTTCGTGCCAGCCTCGGTTGCACCTTATGCCTACCAGGACATGCCGCTGCCGATCGGCTTCGATAAAACCGTCTCGCAGCCGTTCATCGTCGCTCTCATGACCGATCTCCTTGCTCCCCAACCGCACGAGGCGGTGCTCGAGATCGGCACTGGCCTGGGCTTTCAAACCGCAATCCTCGCGGAACTCGCCGGGCAAGTTTGGAGCGTAGAAATCATCGAGGAATTCGCAAGCCATGCCGAGGCTCTGCTGCAGGGCCTCGGCTTATCCAATGTCGGCATTCGTGTCGGAGACGGGTCGCGCGGCTGGCCTGAGCACGCCCCATACGACAAGATCCTGGTCACCGTCGCAGCTGGGCGTGCGCCGCCGGCCTTGCTTGAGCAGCTCAAGCCGGGGGGACGCCTGGTTCTGCCTGTGGGACCTGAAGATGTGCAGTTGCTGACGGTCATCGACAAGGATTCGGCAGGGCAACTGAAAACTCGGAAACTCATCCCGGTTCGGTTCAGCCGGCTCGAAACGGTCTAATGAGGTGCGACAACTGGCGCGACGACGCTTTTCCGACCGTCGATCAGATGCCAGCCTTCCGCGTTTCTCCGCCCTTAGTGAACGCGAAAGAAAACCACCCGTTGCAGACTCCGAACAGAAGGCAGGTTGTTTTCGTGAGTGTCATCGGAAATGGAAAATAACAAATATCCAAGAACGGGCACAGCAAATTTTGCAGGCTGAAGCGGCAGCTATTCAAGCCGTAGAGCTAAACTCGGCCTTTGATGCCGCCATCAAAACCATAGAAGCCTGCCGGGGAAAGTGAACATCTCCGGCATGGGCAAGGCCGGATTTTCTGCTCATCGTTTTGCTGCGGTCCTCTGCTCGACTTGTACACCTGCGGCCTTTGTGCATCCGGGCGAGGCAGCATACGGCGACTTGGGTATAATTGGCCCTGAAGATTGCCTTTTTGCATTCTCCACTTCTGGAAAGACCCGACAGGTCATGGAAATGGTGGAGTTGTCCCGACATTTAGGCGCTCACAAGGTCGTTGCCGTCACGTCTCACCAGAGTCTGATCCGCGACTTATCAGCGACATCATTATTGACTTGGGTGAAATCACGTGGGGCTCACGCCCAGTCCAATGTGGAGTCAATGTTCCGAGCCGATTGACACGTGATGTTCATTCGCCGGCGTAGTCGGGATCGACGAAGCGATCCGTGATCAACCCTTAGTGCCCAACTGGTGTTGCGCTCGTAACTAGTCTAGAGTGATGCGGTCCAAAAACACTGCGAGCGCACGCGGCTAGCGAACTTCGCGAGAGTTCGTTGCCAAAGTTGCGGCTCTGACACATCCTACGTCGGCGCCCTCCTGAATCGATCAAAAGCCACGGAACGCTAGGGTCGTGCGATCCTTCTTTGGCCCTCCCAACCTGACCCGATCAACCTCGCCAGCCGCCTTCCCCGCCTCCGCCGGCTCCGCTCCCGCCGGTCCCGGAGCCGCACCGGAGCAGCGATAACCTTTCCGGTCGCGCCGATGGTCCGACTGCTGGTCAGCAATCTGCGCTTCAGCACCGCGAAATCCGCTCGCCTAATTAGCAAGATGTGCCGGAGGGCTGGGCCTCAAAGACGAAAATCGGAATGCTATTGGGACCGACGCGACATGCGGTTCGCTGTGCCGACTTATCCCGATGATCCGACACTTGACTTGGTCCGGCGAGAGCTGGGAAGCCGGTTGCAGGCCACCTGCTGCTGAGCAATGATCTTGCCACACTTCTGCAGGCCTTGGCGTGGATCGTCTCGCCGAAGCCGGAAGACTTAACTGCCTGATGATGCTTGCAACTCCTTGATCTCACCGCAGTCTACCTCATTCAAACAAACGAGGACAGTAGGCAATCCTGCCTCTACCGTCTGTGGTCCTTCTGTCAAACTCGTGCGGGAGCAATTATTTTTGTGCGGAAATTGAAGCAACATGCAAACACTGTTGCAGTTCATACACTCGCATCCCGTAGGGGGGACATTCTCGAAGGACGATTGGGGTAACAACGATTTTCTCGGTGCTACCGCAAGAATTTACAAACCCCATTCGGTGATATGCCGCCAGGATGACAACAACGATGGGATATTCATCGTAAAATCGGGTTGGGCTCTACTTTACCGCGGACTACTGGACGGAGAACGGCAGATCATCGACACTCCGCTGCCGGGGGACATTGTCGGGTTCCGTTCCGTAGACGGACCCCGTCTAGCATCCCTGGCGTCCATAACCGAACTAGCTGTATATGAAATTTCCAGCAAGAAACTGGTAGAGGCCATCTTGTCGGAAGGCCGCCTTGGCAAGACTATCGCCTGCTCCCTGGCCCGCCTGAACGCCATCCTTGCCGAACACCTCATGAATGCCGGGCGGCGGAACGCGATGAGTCGCACCGCGCATTTCCTGCTCGAGTTGGAGGAGAGGCTCTCGATCGTTGGCCTGTCGGCCCATGGAAGATATGAGTGTCCCCTTACCCAGCACGAATTGGCCGATATCCTGGGAATGACCACCGTTCACCTCAATCGGACGTTGAGGGAACTCCGCAAGGCCGATCTCGTCGCTTTCAAGGCAGGCCATGTAGAGGTGATCAACCGCAAGAAGCTGGTCAGAACAGCCGGATTCGACAGCGAGTACCTCAGGTAAAGGTTATTCCCTCTAGCTCGGGTTCAATCGTGCCTAGGGCTTTCGCATCGCCCCCTGCGGCGCGGTGCGGGGCGCCAGTGCATGGGTCATCAGCAAAATTTCTGCTAGAAGACGACGGTGCGCCGTCGCTGGAGCAGCTCCACACGAGTTTTCCGGGCCGGTAGTGCGCGGCCTACCTGGCGGGCCGCGGTCTATCTTGATGAGGGCGGCCGCAAAGGCACGATTTTCATGACCGACGGCCCACCATGGTCTATCACGAGGAGAACATGCTGCCGAAATACATGCAAGCTGCCCATACACTACAGCAGATACAGCCGGGTTCTCGAACCTAAAGCGCTGGGCCACGGATGCCACGAACTGCGCCCTGGTCATGCCAATATCCACCCTCAGGAATTCTCGTCTACATCGCGAGGAACTACCGATCCTCCTCGAATGGCTGGTGGGATTGGGTTGGCTAAGTGGTCCCATTCCTGAGAATGTGCATCATCGCCAACCCGGTTAATCAACCTCCTAGAGGTATCCCCTTCCTTGGCATTCCTTGAGCGGTCGGGAGTCGTTTCGCCCGTGGCACATGGCCAAAGAGATTGAATCTCGCCGGTCCCGCGCGTCACGATCGAACTCGCGGGACCTTCAAGGCGGGGTGACGCGGTCTCAACACGTGTCCTCTCAGGAGAGACCGTCGACGTGAAATTTCCCAAAAATTAACTTATGTTAGAGAACGCTTATAAATAGACGATAGGCTGCACAAGCTGTTCTCGCTAGGGGGCGAAGAACTGCTGACGACGCCCGAGCTGGGTGAGCCTCACGCTTTCACAAGGCTGGGTATTCATACACAAGCGCATTCAAACACGGGGCTGAGTATTCAAACTTTCAGATTGCGAGAGAATGAGGGGTGTCTTGGCAGCCGCAACGCGGCTTGTGTGCGAAAAGATTGGGGATTGGCATGGGTTCCACAGCAGGACGGCATAACTACACTTCGCCCAATCGGTCAGGAGTCCTGTCCAGCGGAACGAAAAGCGTCCACGGTCAAGCAGGGAAAGGAGGCCTCCTCGTCCTGGACGGAAGGGCCCTAGACCGCGAGTGTCTCGCCCTTGCCCTCGCGGACCACGAACTCGGCATGGAAATCGCGGCCATGGGTTCGATAGATGAATGGCGCGTGAAGAAGGGCTCGGTCCCTCCCCTTGCAGCCATACTCTTGAACCTTGGCGGCCGGAAGGTCACCGATCATGGGATCGCAGACGAGATTAGGCATATTTCGTCCGAATTCAAATCAGTCCCTGTGGTTATCCTGGCCGACACCGAAGATCTTGCACACATATTGACCGCTCTCGAATGCGGCGCACGCGGCTACATTCCGACCTCGGTCGGAATCGATGTCTGTGTCGAGGCTATAAACCTTGCGGCAGCGGGAGGTATCTTCGTCACTGCGAGCAGTGTCCTTTGCATGCGCCACCTGATAGGTTCGGACAGCCGCGACACGCAGCCTTTGAAAGGCGTGTTCACGCTTAGGCAGGCCGAGGTCGCCCAGGCGCTCCGGCGCGGAAAAGCGAACAAGATCATCGCCTACGAACTGAACCTGCGAGAAAGCACCGTGAAGGTCCACATCCGAAACATCATGAAGAAGCTGAAGGCGACCAACCGCACGGAAGTCGCCTACAAGGTCAACGATCTCATCGCGAGAAGGAACTCTTCCTGAAGCGTTCCCAAGCAATAAGACTGCCCGCCTCGGGTGAATCCCGCGGGCCGTCTTAGTGACAGTCGCGGGATCTCCGTTGCAGTGAATGGCATCCGGGAAGCGCCCGAGATACAGGGGCCCGGTGCGGTTCGTTGCCCCGAGCTTCCTGATAGCATGCTGTAGGGATTTTGGCGGGGTGCTCCGAAGCCCGGGTTCGTCGCGATGATCTTGTTCTGCAGTCCTTTGGAAAGCTGCTCCAAGGGCGCGGTCGAGCGCGGTTGGGGTGCCATGTCTGGGACGCCGACGGGAACAAGTGCGTCGAATACAGATGACCCCCGGGTCCGGGGAGCATGCGGCCGTCGGAGCTCTCTGCGTTCGACCCCAACGGGCAAGCCGGCGTAGACATACCGTCCCCTGTTCCTGCGGGATGTTCGGGCGTGGAGTGCTCATACCGCTCTCGTCGTCAGCTACACTGCGCCGAGACGGCTGTCATGAGGACGTAAGGCCGCCGACGGCGCACTGCCGGTGATGAGCACGACCTCACTTCAGTTGCGGACCAATAAGGTGACGGTCCCCTGACAAACGGGTCTAGACTAAGTCCCGCCCGGCGAGGGTAGGTATCAGACATGGGCCGAAAGACTTCGCTGGGACCTGCATCGGCACGCAAGCCAAGAAGCTTCCGGCCGACAGGAAACTTGCCTTGCGGACGACCGATTGAGAAGGGAATGCGCGACTTCTGCCAGGCCGGAAGCTGACCGCAAGTCGGGTTAACTTTCTGCCGCTGAATCCGCCGATCCATCTGCACTATCAGGGAAAGTGTGTCTGGCCACCCATATTATGGCTTCTTCGATCGTATCGAAATTTTTGTGCTGCCCGCTCAGCAGCCCGAAGCCTGTCTCGAGGAACCATTTGCCCTTCGTGGAGTAGGCTTCCTCGTCGATCTGAGTAAGGACCGCGACCAGTTGATCCCATTTCCACACCAAAACCCCGGATTCTCCGCCCTCGACCGTTCCGATCCGCGCTGTTTTGAACGAAAATCCAGGAGCTATTTTTGCCTTGCCCACTTTGATGCATCCCTCAACTTCAAAATGGATAGTAGAAACGATCGGCTCGCATGGCTAGTTCTGTACTATCTTTGCTTGTAGATGTCTTTTTGCGGGACCGCTGTAGAATAACCAGTTAAGCAGATCGCACGGTGAGTTCAAGGCCCACTCCATTTTTCGATGGTCGCCCCGTAAGTTTTTGCAAGAGAATGTTCGCAAACTGCTAAAGAATTTTGCCCTTCCGGAGCGTGAAAGCCTCGGCGAAATGCTCGGGTGCCCGGCATTCCATCCAGCGCAACCTCGCAAGCCCAGCGAGTGTCTGGCGGTCGAACCAGTCCTTGGAGCGCCGCGTTCCGAAGTGCTTGTCGAGGAGCTCGATCTTGCGTTCCAGCACATCGGCCGTGAGCGGCACGTAGGCATCGGAGTGCCAAAGGTCGCCGTCCCATTTCGGGCGGCATTCGAGCACCAGATGATCGCGGAAGACGTTCCAGGTCAGTTGGTTGAATCTCCCGGTGGTCCTGATGGGCGTCGAACCTGGCCTGGGTTAACACCACGTCGCTATGAAACCGTGATCTGTCTGCGAAATCCGCGACGGCAATCACTAAAGGCCGGGTTGTGGTCCCGTTGGAGGGTCCACCTCAGCGCCCCATTGCGATCCGTCGCTGTCAAGACCCGGAGGCGGTCACACCGGATGAGTGTTCTTGAGAAGGTGGTACTCCTTTTGTCCTTCAAGTAGCTCTTGCCGATGGTGAGAAGGCTGAGTAGCCATGTTTTCGGTCCCTGACGGGCCTTTGCCAGGAGCGGAAGTGAGCATACCATGGTTCATCGCCCAAACTGCAGCCTGGGTACGGTTGCCGACCCGAATCTTTCGTAGGATGGCCTTCACGTGTACCTTCACCGTCGCTTCGGCGATGTTAATCTTGCGCGCGATTGTCTTGTTAGACTCCCCTCCGATCAAGCAACGTATAATACAATCTTCCCTAGCTGACAGCATTGATGTCTCTCGATCAGCGTTCTCCATTGTAACAGCTACATTTGTAAACTCATGTACTGCTAATTCATCATATTTCAGACCGTGTCTTATGTCCTGAATAAACGTCGAAGTTTCTGCAGGTAGAACCGTCTGCCCTAGCATAACCAATTCGAGAGCTTTGATGAAGGTGTCGTGAGCGGCAACTTTTGTCAAATACGCGTCAGCCCCCGCACGAAGGGCTGAAACTATATCGTTGGGTCGACAGTGATCGGCTAGCGCAACGACATGGCTGGTCGGATAAATCCCTTTAAATTCTGAAATTTGTGCAAATCCAGCATCTGCGTCAATACCGTCGACATCCATGATGAGCAAGATGGACCGGTGCTGGGGCAGCGGCTTCTGCAGAAGGTCGTGAACACAAGCCGCAGAGAAAAGAATGCGAAACTTTGCTGCATCCAGAATTAAAACAAGGCCCTCTCGGAGTAACTCGCTCTGGCTGACAAGCACTGTTATAAAAGACTTTGTGGTCATCAAGGATTTCGTTGTCATCGTAGCCTCCCCTGACGCGATTGAGGTACGCGCGTCTCGCAAGGTGCTCCTCGCATAGTTTCTTTCTTGACCATGTCACCTTACGCGAGGAAAACCCTGGACAAGAACACCCTCTTTAGGCGTAGGGTGGCTTCGTCGCGAGCTACCCCGAATTCTCAAGCCTGAGGTCTTGGTGAGGGGTGCGGGCCCTGGTTTTCGGCCGCCCCGGGCGGCAGCCAGCACCATGCCGCCGGTCTGGCGCGGGGCGGCGCGCGTGTCAGGCGGAGGGGCGGGTCCAGGGGCCTCGCCGCGACCAGCCGCCATTTTGGGATGACGCGCAGGCCAAGAAGAAGGCGATCTTGACGCGGCGCGCGCTGATCCTGACCAGCGCCCGAGCTTCACCAGCTTGAGGAGCAACGTGCCACAGCTGGCAGCGGCGTAGCGCCACAACAGCACGGAAGCACGGATGCCTTCGGACATCGAAATGGTCTGCCGAGCGCTCCTTGCGTTGCACTTGCGGTGAGCAATAGAGGAGTTGCCTGGCGCGGCCCCTGGGGCGGACGACATCCGAGCAGCGCTGCCGGGGAAGTCCTTTGGCAGGGGCCGGAATTCAAGCCTGGTGAGATCCGCCAGAGAAATGAGTGAGGCGGGCCAGTTCTGCTATTGCTACCGCGATAGGATTGCCAAGGTTGGCGGCTTCGTCGAGGTTCGCCTCTCTTCATTCATCAGGCGAGTGCCGTCGATCAGGTCATCGACGTAGCAGAATGATCGGAGCCGGAGATCGTGATCGGCTCGTTCTCCAGGGCCTGGACGACGAAGTTGGAGACGGCCAGCCATTCTGCGAATGCATGTTGGGGCCGCAGGGGGTTCGAGACGCTGCGTCGGACCACTATTTCCGGCGATTCGTTGCGTTCGATCGCCTTTGTCCCGTTTGCCATCAAAGAGGTTCTCCTTCAGCGCAGCAATCTGCTCATTGGACGAGTTCGCCGGAGGGGGGTTTATCCGGAAGGAGTGCCTACAAAGGGATAGTTGTGCCGGTAGCGGTGAAGGGTCACGATAACGCAGAGCCTTCTTCGTCGACCGATGCTCGCCACTTCGGGACGGGCTGGCCACCATTGAAAGTGAAAGCCACGCGCCATGGCCATGGATGCAAAATACAATTCCGAGCCCGTCACTCCCTCGTCAAAGGCGGCCCACCAAAGGGGAATGAAGGCCGACCTGCTTGTCTTGGGAGTCTTCGGGGTCGCCGTCCTGGGAGCGGGAGCGGTCAGAAACTGGGAGCCCATCGAGGTTGTTTCCAGAGCCGTAATGGAGAAGGTCGAGGATGCCTCCGGAGCCGTGATGCAGAAGGTAGAGGATACCTCCGGAGCCGTAATGGAGAAGGTCGAAGACGCCTCCGCAGGCGCGATGCAGAAGGTCAAGGACGCCTCCGCAGCCGCGATGCAGAAGGTCAAGGACGCCTCCGGAACCGCGATGCAGAAGGTCAAGGACGTCTCCGCAGCCGCGATGCAGAAGGTCGAGGATGTCTCCGGAACCATGGTGCCGAGGGTCCAGGATGTCTCCGAAGCCGTGGTGCAGAGGGTCGAGAATGTCTCCGGGGCCGTGGTGCAGAAGGTGTCTGCTGCTATCGATAGCTGGCAAGAACAGCCGGGCCACCCCACGGCAGAACCCTCCCGTGCGATCGTGTCGGGACCGGGTGCGTCGGCCGCGGCGTTGGTCGGGCCGAGCGTCGTCCCTGCAGTTCCCACCAGTGCCGAGCGCCCCAAAACCCTCAGCAAGACGCCAGGCATGCCAACCGGAGCCCTGTTTGGCGTCGGTGACCGCCTCAAGGTTGCATTCTACGAGCGCGTCGACGTCGAGGAAGACAAGTGGGGGGGCGCGTCCTCGGCCTTGCGCGGCATCCTGCAGCGTCCGGAACTGAGCGGCGAATATATTGTCCAAGAGGACGGCACGATTTCCGTGCCCTTGCTTGGCTCCATTCCGGTGGCCAACCGGTCGACGCAGCAGGTACAGGCCGACCTGGTGGAAACCTTCAATCAACTGCTGGGCCGCGGGGGACTGGTCAACATCCTGCCGCTGGAGCGCCCGCCCATTTACGTGCTGGGGCCGGTCAAGAATCCAGGCTCGTTCAAATACGCGCCCGGCATGACGATCCTGCACGCGATCGCGCTGGCCGGCGGACTCGACCGGGCCGAGAGCCAGCCGTGGCAAAAGATCGAAGCCGTGCGTGAGACCCAGAAGCGGAGCGGGGCGATCGATGCCTTGTTGAAGTTGCTGGCGCGCACGGCGGTGCTGAAGGCCGAGCGCGACGGTACGGCACCCACTATCCCGCGCCAGTTGCTGGAACTGGCCGGCGCGACCGAAGCTGCCAACCTCGTCAACGAGCAGAGCGAGCGGCGCAAGGCGCTCGCCACGGCCCGCAAGGATCGCGAGCGCGCAAACCTGCGTGCGCTGGAGGCGGCTAAGCAGGATGTTGTAGCTTATGGGCGCATGAAGTCGCTCGACGAGCTCGTCAAGCTGCGCCAGGAGCGCGTCAACAGCATGCGCACGCTCGTGGACCGCAAAGTTCTCAGCATGACGGTGATGGATCAGATCCAGAGTGAGTTGTCCGACGCGGAACAGCGTCGGCAGGACGCCCTTAACCAGTACGCAAACGCCAAGCAGCGCCTCGCTTCGCTAGAGTCTGAGGTGTTGCGGACCAGGGCCGACCTCAGGAACGATCTGGAGATCGAGATCGAGACCACGGAGAGCCAGATCGCGGCCAATCTGCGCGAGTTGAACGCTAGCGAAGGCGTCCTGTACATGTTGCCGGTGACCCGCGTCCAGCTTGCTAAGGACGCGAACAGCGCAACCTATCAAATCGTGCGGCAATCGGCAGCGGGGCCGGTCAGCATTGAGTCCGTCGGGATGACCCTGTTGCAGCCAGGCGACCTCGTCAACATCATCGCGGGCGAAAGCGAGCCAAGAGAGCCGGCAGAGCCGGCCGGTTCGCCGGTCCCGACCTCGTCGCCGACCGGCGAGAGCTTGCCGGCCGCGTCCAACCCCAACGATGTCGAGCCTTCCAGCGTGGTGAGGGAGTAGAGGACCGGTTGCATGGCTGGTCCGCGTAGATGAACTCGTCGTGACGAAGTGGGAAGCGAACGACCACTCGCCCTCGCCGACAGCTTGAACCGCTTCATGAACGAGCATGTCCGCCTCCGCTCAGGAGTTCGGATCACTGACAAAGGTGCGGTGAGATGACATCGAACGGGATACAGGTGCCTATCAAGCGGGATTGGTCAAAGATTTCGGCATTTTGTCACGACGCGCGCACGCCCGAGCGGATATTTGCTCACTATCAAATCGAGAAAGCTCTGGCTGCTCAGCTGCTGAATTCAGATGAAGACGCTCGGCTCAGCCTCTATGCTGAAGTGTACGGCAAGCTTTTCACTTCCCTTGAAGATCATCCCCAAAATAGGAATGAATACAGAGACGATCGTATAGTCAATCTTCAAACCGCCCTTCTAAGAACGCTTATCCAGAAAGGCGCGCGTTTCGGCGAATTGGGGGCCGGCGATTGTAAGCTTAGCCTCAGCATGTGCAGTCATTGCTCATCAGTAAATGCAATCGACGTAACTGACGCGTTACTTCCACCTGGGGAGAAGCCCGTCAATTTTCAATTCGTCAGGATCGATGGTATTCATCTTCCTTTCGCCGATAATAGTCTCGATTTTATGTTCAGCGATCAGTTGATGGAGCACCTCCACCCCGACGACGCAGTAAGGCAGCTTTCCGAGGTATATCGTGTTCTTTCACCCGGGGGTGCTTACTATTGCATCACTCCAAACGCCGTCACGGGTCCTCACGACATTTCGGTGTACTTTGACAACGTCGCATGTGGGTTCCACCTGAAGGAATATAGCTATCGTGAGCTGTCACGCGCGTTTACGGGGATTGGCCTTCGAAAGCAGGCTGTGCTGTTCGGCAATGGGGCCGTTAATGTACTCGTTCCTGCCAAAATTGGGATCATGCTCGAAATGGTCATGCAAGGAGTTTGGCGGCGGCGATCGAGACCCACTACGAATTCGGTTCTTCGGCATCTGATGGGGATTCGCCTGCTCGGCTATAAATGAGCGCGCGAGCCGCCGCGGTTCGAGACAATGCCCCGGAGCCCCCTTCGCTGGTCCTGGCCGCTCTAAAGGGAGCCGTGTGAAGCGGTCGCTCGTCCTCCTCCAGCAGGCACAGACTAGGCTCTCCGTGAGTAGTCAAGAATAGGGTCTTCACTTTTAGCGCCTCCCGACATGAAGTCTTCTCCAAACAGGAAACCCCGAGTGCTCCATGGACGAACAGCAGCGCGCAGCGAGGATACTCCTGGCATTCCCGCCGCAATGCGCAAAGTATCAGGAAGATGGTTGTATATCAGGACCTCTTGATGTCTCAGCCATCGGTGCGGAACCCTATCGCGTGGCCTCAGGAGAACAAGCCATGCGCCAGGATACGGTCATCGACGTTACCGTGGAGGTCTTGCCGGACATCGCGACACTCGAGACCGCTTGGAAGGAGCTCGAAGCGCGAGCAACTCACTCATTCTATCTGTCCTGGCTCTGGATCGGAACTTGGCTGCGGCATCTGCCGGGGGGCGCGCAACCACATGTTCTAGTCGCTCGCACGTCAAGCAGAATCGTTGGCTTGGCGATTATTTGCCGGCGGAGGGCGTGGAGTTTCGGGCGGCATGCGCGGGCGCGTTGGCTGCTCAATGAAACCGGAGATGTTCGATTCGATCGATTGTTCATTGAGTACAACGATATTCTTGCGGAGCGATCCCTGGCCGATGCCACTCGAGCGGCATGCGTCGAGGCCTTGGCGCATCACTTGCGCCGCTCTGACCAACTGGTGCTCTCCGGAATTGATCTAGACTTCGAATTGGCCGCTTGTCGCACCGCGGGCCGGGCCGGGCTCCTTACTGAGGTGAAAGCAGAAGATACGGCACGGTGGATCGACTTCGCCAAAGTCCGCCAGAAAGGCGCAAATTACCGCGCCACATTAGGCCGCAATACTCGCCAAGCGGTAAGCCGTGCCATGCGGTTATATGGGGAACGCGGCCCCGTTGCGTTCCGGACTGTCGAAGTGACATCGGAGGCGCTCGCCGCGTTTGATTTGCTCGCCGAGCTTCATCAGGCGCGATGGGGACGCAGGGGAGCCTTTGCCAACCCGAGCTTCCGTCGATTTCACGAGGAGCTCATTACGCGCGGCGTTCCCACGGGGACCGTCCGCATCTCACGGACTTTGGCCGGGGACCAGACAGTCGGGGTCCTGTACAATTTCGTGTGTGACGGCCGTGTTCTCAACTATCAAAGCGGCTTTCTTTATGAGCGCGATGGCCGGCTCAAGCCAGGACTTATCAGCCATGTGCTGGCTATTGAGGACAGCATCGGACGCGGCGAGTGCGGCTACGATTTTCTGGCAGGCTTCGCCGGGCACAAGTCCCACCTGGCTAATGCGGAGCATCCCATGAAGTGGATCGCAATAGGCAGAGACAGTCCAGAGCGCCGCATCGAGGCACAGCTGCGCGGTGCCAAGCGGGTGCTAGGGACCATTGCTGCTCACATGAAACAGGCCGCGGCTTGAAGCGTCGACCGAAAAAAGGGAGCCGCCACTTTATATCAAGTATTGGGGCAGGCTCTTCCACAATCGATCGGCGGGTTCGGACCTTCGGAAGGCGAGGACCAAGGGGAGGTTGGATTTGTTTACGTCATGCGATGTGACCGTTGTCGGTGCTGGCCACTTTGGACTATCGGCAGTGCCGGATAAGCACAGCGCGTATTCCGTTCAATTCGGGATCAGAGCACCAGTTCGCGCGGCGGGCTCTCTAATCTATGTTTCAGCGTGGCGGAATTGGTAGACGCACCGCACGGTTAATGCGACGCCGAAAGGCTTGTAGGTTCGACTCCTACCGCTGGAGCCATAGATTACAAGTAGCCGCGTAGCCACCATTTTAAGTGGTTGAATAAGGGCCTTTCGGCCCCTTTCTTCCCGTGCAGGAGTACCCTTGGTCCACCTGATCCGCCGCCGGCAGGGGCGAGGTTCACCGCAGCGGCCGCAGCGCTCGTCATGCAGCAGTTGGAGCTGCGCCGCAGCGAGATCGCGCGCGGGGCGATGATGGGCTTTGCCAGCGCCACGGAGGTTGCAATCCTCACCATCGACGTCCACGGCGTCATCCGGTTCGCCAACCATGCAGCCGGCGCGCTGTTTGGCTGGTTGCGGAGATGATCGGGCACCGATCGTCATGATCGTCCCCGAGCGGCTGCGTAACGCCCATAATGCGGGACTGGCGCGCCCCGCCCGGGGCGGCGAATCCAAGCTCGTCGGAAAGAGGGTCGAGATCGCCGCCCGCCTCGCCTGCCTGTGTCTGCGTGCCTCCACCGCCGAGCAGGACGCCAGCCGGGCCCGCTGTGGAAACCAAGCCGAATCGGCGATGTTCGAACAGGACTGGCGATGCGGACCTATTGAGAACCTATCAATGACTCAGAAGAGGTAATCCGAATTGGATCTTTACTGACGGCGCTATCGCGTCGTCCCTAGTAACCAAGTCTTCCATAAGGCATAAAAGCCGCGCGGACAGGCCGGGAGGCTTCCGTCGTCCAGCAGCAAAAGCCCATCGCCCAGGCGCTCACTCAGCCGCACAAGCGAAGCGCGGAGATTGCTTTGACGATGTAATTCCGCATCCAGGTAACTGCTTTTTGGCAAAACCCGGCGCAGCAGCCTTGCTCGTCAGAGCAGGAGATCATTGGAGCGCCAGTTCATTGTCAATCCGGCAAGATAAAGTTGGCAGTTTCGCCTCCGGCAGGCCCCTTGCGAGCAGCAGCATGTCTGGTCTTTTGATGTCGCCCGTCCATACCTCGAAATAGCCACCGGGCGCTCCTTGCTTTCGCCCTTACGTGGTTGTTTCATCAGGGAAATCCGCGCAAGAATGGCGCTGCCATTCATTGGAAAGAATTGCACTTGTGCGCATGAGCGCTCCCAGCGATCGGAATCCAGGTATGACTTCTGACTGCTGCCCTGAGTTCGACTTTATCCAATTTTGTGGCGCGGGCGGGGACGAGGGCCATGGCGCATTGGGCGCGAGCTGGAATTTTCATGCTGTCTCGGGACATCGATCAATTCGACTCGTCAGATTCGACGTCAGTCAGCCTCTAGCGGAGCCGGCACCGCCCCCTCCAAACTTGGATAAAGTCGAGCTGAGACCCGGGATCATAATGCCGGTCCTCGAGAATGATGGTTTGGAGATCCTGGCATTCATGCTCGATGCGGAGCAGGACGTCATCCGCGAGATAGGCGTTTGCCTCAACGAAGAGGAACGTCGGCGCGCCGAGGGGTTGAGACTGGAGCGGGACCGCCGCCGCTATATCGTTACCCGCGGGCAGCTGCGCCGGGCCCTCGCCTCCAAACTGGGAATCTCGCCCTCCAACGTCGAACTAGAATATGGACGCCTAGGCAAACCCCACCTCTCGCACCGCATGCCTGCTCGCGATTTGCACTTCAGCGTCTCGCGATCCGGAGATGTCGCGGTCGTCGCCCTCTCGACCAGGCAGGAGGTCGGGGTGGATATCGAGGCAGTTCTGGCTGTACCCGAAGCGGACGAGATCGCAGCGCATTGCTTTTCCGCCTCCGAGTATGGGTCCTACACCGCCCTTGGTCCAGAAGACCGGCTGGAAGGCTTCCTCCGGCGCTGGACCCGGCTGGAGGCTATCTCCAAGGCCCTCGGGTGCGGCTTAGGACAGCCCTTTTCTTGGGATGAAAGAGAATGGGCTGTCCGTAGGTTCGTACCGAAACCTGGGTACATCGGGACCGTGGTGTCCGGAATTGAGTGGTAGTCCGGAATTGAAGTGCCCGCGATCCCATAATTCACTTACGATGCACTACGGATAAACGAGGAGCTCAACCAATTCCATTTGGAGTGCACGCAAGTTCATTCGAATCGGACTTGTTTCCCACTTCGCGGTGGGTCGCGGTTGAGAACACGGGACAGCGCTTCACTGACATGTCCCGGGGGTATGGAGAAAAAACGGCAGTTTCATGGATGAAACCGTCGTGCTGGAGGAACTGGGACGCGGAACCACTTCGGCTCCGTCGTGAATCATGAACAAAAGTGATCGGAAGGCCTATGTCGGCGGACGTGACGCAGTTCCCGGAGCTTCTCGCAGACCTCGCGGTCAAGGACATCAAGATCTGGGTAGAGGGCGACCGGCTGCGGTGCAACGCCCCAGCTGGCGCACTGACGGCGGAGTTTCGCGACCAGTTGCGGGACCGGAAGGGCGAGATCATCGCGTTTCTGAATATGGCCACGGCGGCGGCCCGGCAACAGCCTGCAATCATTCCCCTGCAGTCTGGCGGAACACGCACGCCCATTTATGCCGTACCCGGGCATATCGGGGCGCCCTTCTCATTCTCCGACCTGTCGAAGCACCTGGGCGGTGATCAACCGTTTTACGCACTCCAACCGTCTGGCTTCGATGGGCAGAGCGAGCCGATGGACCGCGTCGAAGCTATCGCGGAGTACTTCGCCCGCCAGATCGTCGAATATCAGCCCACCGGTCCGTACATCATCGCCGGTTACTGCTCCGGCGCTGCAACCGCTTTCGAACTGGCGAAGATGCTGGGTCAACGGGGAGCGGAGGTCCCATGCATAGCGCTCTTTGGCCCTCTTCACCCCACCACCTATAACGAATTGCCGCGTCTGCTGTATTTCTATACTAGGCGTAGCGCCGATTCGTGCCTGCGAGAGATGGCGAAGCTGCCGACATTCGGGGCCCGTCTCCGATATTTCGGCAGTCGCCTCCGCAATCTCGGCGAGCGCGTCCGCGCCGCCCTCGTGCCCCTCGTTCGCAAAAGCAAAGAGCCTGTCACGGCAGATCCGGTGCTGGCGAGCAGAGCTCGACTCAAATCGACGGCGATCACGGCTTTGCGGCGGTACATTCCCACTCCGTATTCGGGTCGAGTATGCATATTTCTTCCGAACAAGGCCTGGCTGCGATCGGGTGCAGCACCGCACCGATGGCTTCGAGTGGTGCCGCATGCCGAATTTTATTTCGGGCCCGAGGACTGCAACGGTCCCCTTATGCTGGAGGAACCGGACGCGCCTGCCATCGCAGAGCTTTATCGCCAGGCAACCCAAAAAGCTGAACGATTGACGTGATGAGATTTTTTGATTTCCGCAATGGGGAGCGTATCTCATGAACGAAGTCCTTCCTATCGCGGCTGAGGCCGTAGCGCTTCCCCTGCTGAAAGATACCGATCATCAGGCGCTGGTTGTCGAGTACAACGCCACGGCAGCGCCCTACCCGTCGGACAGGACGATCATCGATCTCTTCCGCGACCAGGCGACGCGCAGTCCTGATGCTGAAGCGATCCGCTTCGGCGATGCAACGCTGACGTACCAGCAGCTCAACGAACGCTCCAATCAGATGGCCGCGCATCTGACGTCGACCGGCCTGGGGCCGGGTCGGATTGCCGTTGTGTTCATGGAGCACTCCATTGAAGTCGTCGTCGCGATCTTAGGCGTCCTGAAGTCCGGTGCAGCCTATGTGCCGGTGGATGCGGCAACGCCGAAGGGGCGTCTGGCAACAATCCTGAAGGACATTGCCAACGGGACCGACGGGCGGGCGCCGGTGGCGATCACTCAGGCGCGCCTGCAATCCGTCATTTCCCCGAACCTTGCCGAAATTTTCGTGCTCGACGCCGATTTCGGGTCGATTTTGCATCAGCCGCATTCGGCCCGACCGTCCGCTGCCACTCCGGACGGCGCCGCCTACATCATCTTCACCTCCGGCTCGACCGGCACGCCCAAGGGCGTCGTGATCGAGCACCGGAACCTGGTGAACTACATCGGGTGGGCCGCTCGGGTGTACAGTTCCGGCGAACGTCTCGCATGGCCCCTTTTCTCATCCCTCGCCTTCGACCTGACCGTCACGACCCTGTTCACGCCGCTCATCACCGGCGGCCGCATCGTGGTCTATCTTGGTGATCCCGGCGTCCCGAGCATGGTTGTGCTCAAGGTCATCGACGACAATGCCGTCGATGTCATGAAGCTGACGCCGGCGCATCTCGCGATGATCCGCGACCGCAATCTTGAGACCACAAGGCTGCGCAAGTTCATCGTGGGTGGCGAGGACTTCAAGACCGAGTTGGCTCGCGATATCACGAAAGCCATTCCCCATCCTATCGAGATCTACAACGAGTACGGACCAACCGAAGCCACGGTGGGCTGCATGATTCACCGTTTCGACATCGACCGGGATCAATCCGCATCGGTGCCGATCGGCGTTCCGGCCGCCAATTCGGGCATTTACGTCCTCAACAAGGCACATCAGCCCACCGCCCCCGGCATCATCGGTGAGATGTTCATTGCCGGCGACGGTCTCGCGAGAGGCTATTTCAATCGCCCTGACCTGACCGACGAGCGTTTCCTTACGGCCATCGATCCTCGAGATGGGTTTTCGAAGCTGCGGCTGTACAAGACGGGCGATCTCGCCCGCTGGAACTCGGAAGGGCGCCTGGACTTTCTCGGCCGCGCCGATCATCAGGTGAAGGTTGGTGGCGCGCGTGTCGAGCTGGGCGAGATCGAAGCCCGGCTTCTGCAGCACCCGCACGTTCAGGAATGCGCTGTCGCTGCGATCGCCACCTCGGTGGCGAAACCAGCGACACAAGTGCGTTATTGCGAACGGTGCGGTGTTGCGTCCAGCCTGCCCGGCACGACGTTCGATCCGGCAGGCGTCTGCAATCTATGCCGGGCCTTCGACACCTATGTCGACAAGGCGCAGACCTATTTCAAGACATCGGATGACCTCCAGGTTCTCATCGCGGAGATGCAGGCTAACCGGAAGGGACCTCACGACTGCATCGTGCTGTTGAGCGGCGGCAAAGACAGCAGTTTTATGCTGTGCAAGCTCGTCGCCATGGGGGTGAAGCCGCTTACCTTCACCCTCGACAACGGTTTCATTTCGGAAGGAGCCAAGGCCAATATCAGGCGGCTCGTGAACTCCCTGGGCGTGGATCACCACTGGGGAAGCACGCCGCATATGAACGAGATCTTCGTCGACAGCCTGAAACGGTTCGCGAACGTCTGCAACGGCTGCTTCAAGACGATCTACACCCTGGCCACGAACGTCGCCCGCGAACGAGGGATCGGGTACATCGTGACTGGATTGTCCCGCGGCCAGTTCTTTGAGACGCGCCTGACCGAGGAAGTCTTCAAGCGGGACGACTACGATCCGGCCCGTCTGGACGCGCTCATCACCGAGGCGCGCAAGGAGTATCACCGCCGCGAGGATGCTGTGTCGCGCTATCTCGACGTGGATGCCTTCCGGAACGACTCAGTATTCGAGGAAGTGAAGTTCATCGACTTCTACCGCTACTGGAGCGTGCCTCTGGAGGACATGCTCGACTTCCTGAAGACGCAGGCGGGATGGGATCGGCCCGCGGATACAGGACGCTCCACGAACTGTCTCATCAACGATGTCGGCATCTACGTTCATAAGAAGCAGCGGGGACATCACAACTACGCCCTCCCCTACAGCTGGGATGTGCGACTCGGCCAGAAGACGCGCGATGAAGCCATTGACGAACTCAACGACGAGCTGGACCTACCCCGCATCCAGCAGATTATGGCCCAAATCGGCTATGTCGAACCGCCAGCGGCCGAAGACGGCATCGCACGACTTGTGGCCTACTATGTCTCGTCGAAACCCCTGACCGTGGCCGACCTGCGCACCCACCTCGCCGAAGAGCTCTTGGAGTCCATGATTCCGACGCAGTATGTTCGCCTCGAACGGATGCCGCTCACGTCCAACGGCAAGATCGACCGGTCTGCGCTTCCCGAGCCGACGGCGGAAAACATCCAGCCTGCACAAGACTTCGTCGCCCCCTCGACTGCCACCGAGAAGACGCTGGCCGCGCTGTGGTGCGATCTCCTCAAGGTCGAGTCGATCGGCCGTGACGACAACTTCTTCGGCCTGGGTGGGCACTCGCTCCTGGTGATGCGGGCGGTGTCGCGCATGCGGCAGAGCTTCGGCGTCGACGTGCAGCTTCGCAACCTTTTCGAGCGCCCGACAGTGGCCGGACTGGCGGAAGTGATCGACGGAATGCTCTGGGTGGCCGATTCCAGAGCCCCTTCAGTCTCGGAAGGACCGAGAGAGGAAATCGAACTCTAGCTTGCCGGAAGCCTCCGAATGGCCCTGGGCACCAATCTGGACTGAAGCTTTTGCGTTGGACTGCGTAGCAGAGCGGATGAAGATGATGGACAAAGCTTGGGTACCGGCGCGAGGACCGGGGCTGCCTTGGGCGGCGGGGGAGTACGAGCTCTTACGCGACCAGGTGCGCCGGTTCGTGGAGGAGGAGATCAAGCCCCGTGCGGATCGCTGGGAGGAGGACGGGTTCATTCCCCGTCCGATCCTGCGCCGCATGGGTGAACTCGGCTTCTTCGGCATCCGCTACCCGGCCGAGTACGGTGGTGCCGAGATGGACGCGGTCGCATCGACGATCTTCGCCGAGGAGCTCGGGCGCTCGACTTATGGCGGCGTCGCCATCGCGACGCTGGTCCATACCGACATGGCTTCCGTGCACGTCTTTCACGACGGGACCAAAGCCCAGCGGGCCCGCTGGATGCCGGGTATTATCAGTGGCGAGGTGATCACCGCGGTCGCCATCACGGAGCCGGATGCGGGCTCGGACGTGAAGGCCATCCGCACGCGCGCCCGCCGAGAGGGCGAGTCTTACGTCCTCGACGGCACGAAGCTCTATATCACGAACGGCGTCCACGCGGATCTCTACTGCGTCGCCGCCAAGACCGATCCCTCGGCAGGAAGCCACGGGATCACGATGTTCCTCGTCGAGAAGGGCACGCCAGGCTTCAGCGTCGCCCGCGAGCTGGACAAGCACGGCTGGCGCTCCTCCGATACGGCGGAGCTCGTCTTCGACGGTTGCCGCATCCCCGCCGAGAACGTGCTCGGCGCCGAAGGACAGGGCTTCTACTCCATCATGGGCAACTTCCAGAACGAGCGCCTTGTCCTCGCCGGCATGGCGATAGGGGCGGCCGAAGCCGCGATCCATATGACCCTCGCCTGGGTGAAAGCTCGCCGCGCATTCGGGGGCGTTCTATGGGACATGCAGGCGATCCGTGAACGTCTCGCGATGCTCTCTGCGAAGGTGGAGGCAGGCCGCCAGTTTCTCTATGCCACCGCTTGGCGCATGGCGGCGGACGAAGATTGCCTGCGCGAGGTCTCGATGGTGAAGGCCATCTGCGGCGAACTCGTCAACGAGGTCATGTATACGTGCGTGCAGTTCCACGGCGCTATGGGCTTCATGCGCGAGAGTCCAATCGAGCGCATAGCGCGTGACGCCCGCGCCCTATCCATCGGCGGAGGCGCGACGGAGGTGATGCTGGAGGTGGTCGCGTCGATGTCGTGAGCCCAATGCGGCAGTGAGGACATCGCTCTGCGTGAAGGGATCTTCGCACGGCAGGTAGGGTTGGCTGAGAGGGTCCTTCAGCTGTTCTTTCCCCCCACCCGCTCTCAGGCGGCGGCGCTGGAGGAAAGCATAAGCGATCATCGTCATGAGCGCGTGTCGATGCAGCCCCTGCCAGGAGCGGCTGTCGAAGTGATAGATGCCGACGCGGCCCGTCGGCAATGCGGATGCGAAGCGCCGTGAATCTGGCGCTCAACGGCCTTTTTGTTTCGGTGCGCGAGCTCAGTTCCGTCCAGATCGCCGCCACATCCGCGTCGCCTCCAACGCGAGCTCAAGGATCGCCTCATGGCCGCCGCCATGGACGACATCTCAAGTCTGGAGTGGCGAGGGGCGCGGTTCTTCGTGCACAGGGCCAGCGGCAGAATCAAGTTTTATTGCGAAGGCCAAAGTCAGGGCCGCGCACACGCCCTCGATGCTGACGGCGAGCGTCCAGCCCAGGACCAGGCCTTGAAGTCCGCCAAGCTTCGCCCCCGCGATCGCGAGGCACAGCTCCAGAAATCCGCCCAGCGCGAACCAGCGAGATGCCTTGCGCATCCTGTCGCCCAGCCGCGCCAGCGTGCAGGCATGAAATTTGAGCGTCGATCCCAGCAGGCTGAAGCCGAGGAAGCGCAGGCTCGAACCGGCGATCTCCGGATAGGCCGGATTGAAGACCGCAAGGATCTCCTGCGAAAAGGTGAAGACGAAGGCGGCGCAGACCAGCGAGAAGAGCAATGACGCCGTCAGCGACAAAAGGATATCGTGCCTGGATTGTTTCGGGCTTGCTCTGACCACGGGGAACAGCACCGTGGCCATGGCTGCGGGAATCAACGAGGCCATGGAGACCAGCATCCACAATGCCACGAAGGCGGCATTGGTGGTCGGCGACAGCAGAACCAGCACGAGGTAAGGCATGATGACGCACGGGGCCTGCAAGGCGACATCGAGCGCGTAGTGGTCGAACGCCTTGCGTCGGAGCGTATGGAGCAGCCGGAACTCGGGCGGCCCGACGAGGCGACGCGCGCCGCCCCGGGTCAAGAGATCGACGCCGATCCAGGACGCCAGCAGGCCGATCACCCAGGTCAGAAGAATCGTGGCAGTTGAGACGTAGCCGGCGGCCGCGGCGGCGGCGATCAGCATCAGCTTGAACGCGGAAAACAGCACTTGCCGGATCATTCTGCGGCTGCTGTGCAGAGTGCCGACGAACGCCTGATCGGCCACGATGCTGAGACCAGTCAGGCCGCAGCCGAGGACGAACGCAGCGCCCAAGAACCAACCGCCGATCGGCCCGGTCGAGCTGTTGAGGTACGCCTCCCCGAAGACAAACAACAAGGCCAGGCCGACCGCAAGCGCCACCCCGATGGACGCTGCTGCGGCCGCGAGGCCGGGCTCCTTGCCGGGATGCCGGACGATCTCGCCCATCAGCAAGGTCCCGAGCCCGGCCTCCCCCAGCACACCGACGAGGGCCATCACGGACACGAGGGCGGAGGCCTTGCCGATCACCTCCGGCGGAAACAGCCGGGCGGCGAGCCACCAATAGACAAACCCAAGACCGGCCGTTGCCATCGTTCCGATCGCCAGAGCTCCGGAATTCATGACGAGCGTGGCGCTCTTTCGAAGCGCCCGGCGCACGCGAGTAATGGCCATCCCGGCGAGGTCTACCGGCACGATCGCCCACCCGAACCTTGGTGCGCCGGCGCCGCGGACCTGCTGGCGGCTGGGCGCAGGACGTCCCGGTAGACCTGCTCGATCCGGGTCACGACCGCTCCGGCCTTGAGGCGTCCAACCCTGGCGAGGCTTGTCGCCTCCAGGCGGGCCAGCAAGGCGCGGTCCTCCACAAGTGTCTGCATTGCGTGAGCGAGGGCGTGCGCGTCACCGGGCGGCACGAGAAGCCCTGTCTGGCCGTGGTCGACGAGATCCGACATGCCGCCGACGTCGGTTGCGACGACTGCCTTCCCGGACGCCATCGCTTCCATGATGACCGTCGCGCAGGCTTCGGGCCCGACCGACGGCAGCACGCCGAACAGTGAGCGCCGCCATGCATGCATGATGGCGGAATGCGGCCACGTACCGAACACTCGGACGTTCGGCGGAAATTCGGTTGGCGTATCGGCGACCCGGCGCCCGACCAGGACCAGCTGCGGCGCCCGCTCCAGGCCGGAATAGGCTTGCAGGAGAACGTCAATGCCCTTGAGGCGCATCATGTCGCCGACGAACAGGATGAATCCATGCCCGGGTAACTCCCGCAGGCAGGCATCTTCCGGGCCAAGCACCCCAACATCGTCGGGCACGAAGTTGGGGATGACCTCGTAGGGGGCGCGGCCTTGGGCGAGGCCGGTGTGACGGGCCACCGCGTGGCTCACCGCGATGAAGCGGTCCACAACGCGCCGAGCGGCGAAGCTCGACGCCCAATTGCCCAAGGTGGTCGCGGCTGCCTTCACGGCCCCGTAATGCCCTGTGGCGCAGGGCAGGCACTTGCCCGGCGCCGGGCCACTGCAGAGATGGGTGCCCAAGTGCATGAAGTTCTTCTTGGCGCAGACAAGGCCGTAATCGTGGAGCGTCACCACGAGGCGTGCCCCACTCAGACCTTTGAGCGGCAGGAAGGACGCGTAGATCCAGTTATGGGCGTGGACGATGTCCGGCTCCTCCCGGGCGACCAGGCGCTTCAGGGCAAGCACCAGTTCGGGATCCGGAAAGGGCGGTGCATGGCGGCGCTCTGGATCGGTGTGGAGGCCCGACAGACGCTGGAGCGTCCCGCGCAGGCGATGCACGCGGACCGCGCCGTCCAGCTCGGTTTCGGGCGATCCGGGATGCAGCAAGGTCCCGACGCTGACCTGATGGCCCCGCTGCGCCAGCGCCGCGCCGAGATTGCGGACGTGCCGCTCCTCTCCCCCGATCACCGGAGGATAGAACTGCGACAGCAGCAGGATGCGCATGGTCCAGCCTCGTTTTAGATGCGCGGCACCAGCGTCGAAACACTGCGATAGAGCCGGTTGTCTTCCGGTCGATAGAGCCGCGCCTCGGCCGTCTGGCGAGTTGCCAAGACGGGCACCGGGATTTCCCGCGCCCAGGTGTCGCCCGGCGCGATGGTGAGCGATCGGAAAACGGCGAACGGTTGCCCATCGAGGGTGATTTCCAGGTCGAATCGCTGAGGTTGAGTCTCGGCGCTCCTGATGCCGACGGTGATCCGGCCGGACTCGCCACTGGCCGACGGCAACAACCAGAACGCGGTGTATTTGAATTCCCGGTAGGCGGCTTCGTCTCGGACGGCCAGCGCATAGGCTCCGGTCGCCACAAGCAGCGCTAGCATGAGCGCGGCTCCCTGCCAGAGCCGGACCCGCGCCGGAGCCGGCCAGTC
Organism: Mesorhizobium sp. M0909; assembly: GCF_040319515.1. NCBI lineage: Bacteria > Pseudomonadati > Pseudomonadota > Alphaproteobacteria > Hyphomicrobiales > Phyllobacteriaceae > Mesorhizobium > Mesorhizobium sp. M0909. Next base: position 11,890 of record NZ_JAMYOA010000028.1, on the reverse strand, counting down.
TGGCAGATCGGGAGTGTCGCGGCGGCCGGCCGCGACCAGTGCGGCGGCAGTCGTCACGGCCCAGAACCACACCGCCCAGCCGAGCGGCGTAAGGAAGCCTGCGCCGTTCAGGGCAAAGCCCCCGGCGATGCCGGCGGCGAGGCTTGCTCCGACCGCGTAGACGAAGTGTTCCAACGCGGAGGTTGTCCTGACGCCAATGGCCCGCAGCACCGTGTGGCCCGAGACCAGGAACACCATGGGCGCGCCCAGGGCAGTACGGAGGAGCAAGCTGTCGCTGAGCGCAACGGCCGCCACCGTCGCCCCCGCCCACAGGCACGCGGCCAGAAGGTCCCGCTTGCTACAAAGTCTCATGCAATCCCCTCACGTCATAGATGACGATCCAGCCGTTGTCGTAGATGCGGGTGACGCCCTTGACGTCATTGAACTTGAGCAGCGCTGCGCCCGAAAGCGCTCCCTGCTGCGCTTCCCACGGCTGGAAGTAAAAGCCGAGCACCGGCGGAGCCGTGGTCAGGCGCAGGTCAATCAGCAGGAAATCGATGTCGCTTCGCGCCAAGGGCCAAAATTCGTCGGGCCCCAATGTCTCGGCCTCGAATATGCGCGCGGGATCGATGCCTTCGATGATGGTGACCCGAACGTCCTGCCGGCCGTAGCCCCCGAGCAGAAGGCGGTTGATGCGGTCAGTGGTGAAGCGGTTGCCGGCACCGAGCCATTCCCTGGCCCAGCGTGCCGTTTCGATCCCCATCGGCTCGATCGATTCCTGATCTGCGGCCACCCTGTAGCGCCCATGGATCGGATTAATCGAAGAGCTTGTGACGCCGCCCAGGACGATGATCACCAGAGCAACGGCCGGTGCGATGCGGCGCCACCCGCGTGGCGTGCGGCCCTGCCAGAAGTGGACGATGCTCACCGCGACGACCAGCCCGACGGCGATGAACACGAACGTTCCCATGCGGTTGCCGATTTCCCATCCAGCGGTGGTCAGTCGGAAGGCAACTGAGACTGGGAGCCCGAAGGCCAGCAAGCTGAGGAGCACGAGGCGGCTGTCGCGCCAGCGGCGTTTAAGAATGTCCTGGATCGGACGCCAACCGGAGCGCGGACCACTCGGCGCTGCCATGGCCAGCGACCGAAAGAATCCCGTTGCCAGTCCGAGGGCCACGAGCAGGAGCGCCAGCAAGGTGGTCAGCCGCATGTAGAGGGCCTTGTCCGGCGCTCCGAGGTGCTCCGACCGCGGGGTGGGCGCGCCCAGGATGACCCCGAGCAATGTGTCGAAACCGGACTCGATCACCGGGCCGAGATAGCCTGTGAGAGGAATGCCACGGGCCTGCACCCACAGGGACGGCAGGGCTATGGCGAGGATCGCCGCGAGGCCCACGGCAATGCTGGTCTTCATCCGCAGGGGATCGTGCCGGCGCAAGGCCTCGAGGGCGGCCAGCGCTCCGAAATAGATGGCGGCGAAGGCGGCCGACAGGTGATGTGTGACCGCGAGGCTTGCCAACAGCAAGGCTATCAGCCCGAGCGACTTCAGCCTCGGTCGCCCGACGAGATCCTTGGACGCTGCCTCGACCGCGAAGGTCAGCACGCACAGCACGATACCGAGGCTCCCGTAGGAGAACATCGAGTCGAACAGGAAGAAGGTTGAGCAGCCCATATAGGCCAGACAGGCGATGGCCGAGATACGCGGCGATCCGGCGATGCTTTCGAGGAACAGAAACAGGGCACCGATGAACGTGCCCTTGAGGATGACCAACAAGAGCGTCCCCGATACGAACAAGGGCAGTCCTGTCAGATCGACGATCGCCGCTGTCAGGATTTCCAGGGCGGGATACGTTGGCCCGATCGGGAAAAGCGGGTTGGACAGGAACAGCCGGCGGGCCGTGATGAGATCCTCGGCCGCAATCCAATGCAAGACCTCGTCGTAACCGCTGAAGCTCGTCGGGGAATAGACGATCTTGCAGTAGAACAGGGCTTCGGCAAGCAGGAAGAGCAGGAACAGGCGCTCACCTCGGGCTGTTGTCGGCCAAGCGATGCGGAGGCCGGTCGGAACGACCAGGAGAACGACACCGGACCAGAAGAGCGGCGGCGCCACGTCATAGCCCCGGCGCCCGGCCGCGTGCCCGGCCACGACCAGGAGTAGAGCCGCGGCGATCGTCAGGCATAGAACCGCGATCCATCCGGAATTGGCGCGTTGCGAGGGGGCATCGGCGCTGCCGTCGCGAAGGTCGGGACCGACAACGGCCGAGACGACTCGTATCCCGGCCTGGAGCGGGTTGATCCTGGTTCCCGCGCTGAAATGAGCCGGCATCATCAGCATCATGCCCTCGTCGCAGGAGGCCACGATGTCACGCCACCGGGGGCCAAGCGGAACATGGATCGGTTGCCGAGGACATCATAATAAACGTGGCTCAGCGCATGCGCGCAGGCATCCCAGTCCGGCAGGGCCAAATCCGGGACCTGCCGATGGGCCTCCAGTTCTTCGGCCATGGCGGCGGCCAGCTCTCCAGGACCGGCGTTGGGCGGAACCGCCCGGCACAGGCCATTGGCGGCCAGTTCCCGCAGACCGGACGTGTCGCTAACGAGGACCGGACGGCGCAGCGACAGGGCTTCCATCACAGCGATCGGATGGGCTTCGTATTCGCTGAACAGCACGAATAACGCGGCGCTCGCCAGGAGGTCAGCCATGTTCTGCCGGTCGGATCCGGGGATGCTCGCGATAGTGACGCGCCTCTCGAGGCCGAGTGCCGCTACGAGGCGCCGCAATTCTCCCTCGTACGGGCCTGTTCCGACGATGTGCAATCGCACGTCCGGTACCCGGCGGATCAGTTCGGGCAAGGCCGCGATCGCCCGATGATGGCCCTTGTAGCGCTCCAGCCTGCCGCCCGAGACGATCAGGTGCGGATCGACCTTGATGCCGGGGCTCGGAGCCGGCATCGCGGCGCCGTTCGGGATGACGACAAACCGTTCGCGCGGCACGCGCATCCTGGCGCTGAAGAAGCTGGCCTCGAATTCGGAGACGCCGATCAGCCGCGCGGCGCGGGCCACCAGCGGTCGAAGCAGCGCGTGCTGTGTGCCGCGCACGGCATTGCGCAGCCGGGAGGAATGCCCGCCGCTGTGGAAGGTCAGAATGAACGGCAAGTCCCCGCGAAGCGTCGCGAGCAGCCCGATCGGCGCCACGAAGCTGTTGTAACCTTGGAAATGGATCAGATCCCATGCCCCGCGCCGGATCGCGGTATAAATGCCGGGCGCAACATAGAGGTCCCGTCCCCTCGGCCAGGCCGGCACGCGCCGCACGCGCATGCCGCGCACTTCCTCCTCAACCGGCAACTCCCCCGAGGGATCGGTAGTGAGCACGTCGACGGCGTGGCCACGCGCCACCAAGCGGGGACCGACTTCCTGGATGTGAGTTTCGATGCCTCCTATGAGGGGGTAGCAGCGAGCGGCAACCATCAGGATTCGCATCAGGTCTGTCCACCGACAACACAGGCTGTCGCGTTCCGCCTGCGCTGTTGGTGCACCCTCTCGCGCAGGATGGTTTTCAGGACGCGCCAGCCGTCCGGCATGGCGCGCAGATGGCTCACGCCGCTGATGCGCGGAGCCTCGAAACTCGCCACCTCGACGATATTGAGGTGGTTCTTCAAGGCCCGCACGTTGATGAGGGTCTCGATCTCGAACCCATCGCAATCGCAGTCCAGCGTGGCGACGTGCTTGGTCCAGAAGGCTATGTATCCGTAGCATAGATCGGAGAACCAACCGCCATAGAGCAGCCGCACGAACAGGGTCAGCCCCTTATTGCCGAACATCCGGAACAGCGACATGTCGTCCGTGCCGGCGCCCTGGATAAAGCGTGAACCCTTGACGAGATCCGCGCCGGCCATCAGCGCACTGACAAAGACTATCGCCTCCTCCGGCACCATGGAGCCGTCAGCGTCCAGCATGACAATGATTTCGCCTGTGGCGGCCAGGAATCCCGCTTGCAGTGCAGCGCCCTTGCCACGCCGGGGCTCCATCACGACCTTCACGTCCTCTCGCAGGCGGCGCGCGACCGCGACCGTATCGTCAGTCGAACGACCATCCACGATAATGATCTCATGCGCCCAGTTGGGGATGCGCGGCAGAAGCCACGGGAGGTTCTCGGCTTCATTGAGCGTCGGGACGACGAAGCTGACTCGGGGCAGAGTCAGTGATCCCCGCAGCGCGACATTTACCGGGTCAGGCCGCGATGTGGCACCGACGGGGGCGAGAATGCCGGAGAGACGGGCGTTCATGGCAGCGCTTTGAGGTCGTGCGATAACCATCCGGGGAGCATATTGTGCTTCCATGACCCCATGAGCTCCCCGAAAATCCGGTGCTCCACATCGCGCTCACGCACATGCGCGGCCAGCGACAAGCCGCAGCGGCCAGCTCCAATGACCGCCACATCCACCGATGTGCTTGATCCAACCATATGCGGACTCCCGGCCGTTATGAAATGAAGATGAAATGAAAGAAGATTGGTACGCTTGTGGCCCCCTATCTTGGTTTGTTATGCGACGATTACTGATGCAGACCTGAAATGGAAGGACGATAGATGGTTAGGAAAAGCAAATAGATGATTAGCTCTTTTGGGGTATCCCTTCAGTTTATTTCCAGCCATACGACCAGCGCGGATAGTACGGCAGCGGCACCGATCACCTTCAGCAGCTGTGTTAGCAGCGTTGCCAAACCCGTCTTAGACCTCTGGGTCCACCTTCAACCCCCAGGAAAGACATTCATCGACCCGCGGCTGGGACTAGCTCACAGCGATAATTTCCACCGAGCGAGCCGTGCAGAAGGCAGCGAAGGTCGCCGGCGCGAAGAAATGAACGTCCAGCGCAACGCTGATTTGCCACTGGCCAGAAGCTGCGAAGTGCAGGTAGGCTCGCTCCTTCACTCGGCCGTGATTTGCGAGCTTATTCTGTGCCCGAGAAGGGTCGAGCGCGCCCGGCCCTTCGCAGGCGGGGCACCTTGCGCTCGACCGCCTGGCTACGGGTAGCTAACCCGGGCGAAACCGGCCAAGAGAGGGACTGCCCACGCGGTTCCGAGACCCCGCGCGGTCGCGAGACCGGCGCGTCGGGTACCAGCAAACGATACGAGGTCGTGACCTCTCGCAAACCCCGGATATGCCCGAACAGGTCGATCACCTCCAGGCCAGACCGGCGGTTGTAGGTGTGACACCCCAACGCTCCGGACGAAATGCGACCGAGCGGGGTCTGGGCAAACTCCGACGCGCCGAGCGCATCGATCCGGCAGAACGTCACCGCGCCGCCATAACCGCGCGCGCAGTCTTGGACCGGGCGTAGCGTGCGTCCGCCGTGTCGGATGACGGCGCCTGCGGGACGGCTGAGCCTTGCATCGAGCAGGACGGGGTTGGCGGCATGGGGCGTCCAGGACCCGGTCAGGCTCTCGGCACGGTAGAGGCTGAGGAGATCCCAGGATGTGGACCTCCAAAGCCTTGGGCTGACGAAAAACCAAAAGCCGCCCTCATGGCAGAGCGGCGTGGTATCGTAGCCCTCAATGCCTTCCATGAGGCAGGCCTCGCGCGTCCACCGGTAAGGGAATTCCACTGCCCTGTAGAGGCTGACATTCCTGGCCGCCCCCGATTCGGGGATCATCCAGATCTGCCCATCCTGCTCGAACACGAACGGGTACGAGAGGTGATGCGGTTCCTCTACGACGATCCGGGATGCGCCGGCTGTCCCGTCCCGGTTCACTGTCACGACCGCAATACACCCCCGGTTCTTCGAGTAGAGGTACTGTTCGACAAAGATGAAGTCCTGCCCCTGGTGCCGGAACGGGAACGGGTCGGCAAGGTAGCTGTCGGCATTTCCGGTGAGCACCCGGAAGGCTGCTTCGCCTTTGTCGAGCAGGCTCGCCGATTCATCGAAGCGCCAGGCAATCCCCCACATCCCGCCGCCCCTCGCCAGGACGTCCAAAAGCCCGATCGCCTTCGATGCAACCGTGCCGGTCGCCCTTGCAAGCGCCGAAAGCGCGCCAAAAGAAGGCACTGCCGTCCGTGCACCGCGGATATCGGACGCAGCTGAACCGCTTTCCTCGCACAGGGCTTTGAGAATCAGCGGCACAGCGCAGGAAAGGGCGCTGTCGAGCCTCGCTGCCAACACTTCACGGTCTGCACTGGCCGGGCGCGCCGTCCACGACCGCAACGGGCGCGCCGTGTCATGCAGGTCGACGAGAAGATCCTGATGATTCACCCAGGCCGCCACGACTCCGATCTCGCCGGGTGCGCCGTTGAAGACCGGGGTGAGCACACGCCGCCCCGCCGGGAGCGATTCTGCCCCGCTCAAATCGATCACCACATCGACTTGGTCGGCCGGAGGCGGCGGCAGGCACCGCAGCGCCGCCTCGACGGGGTCGATGGCGCCGTTCCCGCGAAAGCCATAGACTAGTTGTTCGAGTTCGAGCAGCAGACGGCAGATTAGCGGCAGCGGGCAGCGACCGGCCGCCAAAGCGCAGAAGACTTCGTTGCCGGGCACTTCAGCGAGCGCTTCTGCCAGCCAGAGGTGCCACCGCAGCAGCCGGGACGAATCGAGACTCAGGCAAATGCGCATTGTTGTTCTCACGGCCGATTTCAAAACGACGCCAGCTTACAGCTTCCACGAGAACCACCTCAGGCGATCCGCCTACCCTGGACTCCGCCGCCGGCCCGCCAGCCAAGGGCGGCAGATGGAAAGCCGCAGCGCGAGGATGGTTTCCACCTACCGTGGTTGCGGGGACTCGCCATGTCGGGAGCCGAACACTTGATTGGGAGATGCCTGAGCACGGGTCAATACTCGAGCGACTGGAAACGGCTAAGCACCACTATGCCCGAACGACGCCGGGCTGTGTGAGGTCAGAGGAGGTAATCCTTAGGGGCCATTGCACCCTGTGGCCGGCGAGAGCCAAATGCCAGGATGATCATCGACTGGCAACGAGTGAAAAAATGGGCTGCGGAACGCCGGACCGCGGGTGCTGGTGTCCGCGTTGCTGTCCGTTCCGGCAGTCGTGAGCGCCGCAGACGATCCGTCGGCAACGTCCCTCATCAAGACTTCCGGAACGAACTGTGCGTTGGACGGCAGGCGGTCTTCGTGACCGGCGTAAACAACCACTATCTGACCTACCGGTCGCAGGCTGAGGTCGCCCGCGTTCTCGACGACGCGGTGGCGATGGGCGCCAATGTGGTCCGCACCTTCTCCAGCCGGTGATCGGGTCGCTCGACGGAAGCAAGCCTACAATGGCGCAAAGCTCGGCCCTGGTTGGTGAGTTTTTATGCTGAAAACCGGCTTCCGGGTAGGCCGAATCCCGCGTGGAAGCCTGGCGTTTCAAAAACCAAGACCATCGCACCGTCTATCAAAGAGTTTGGATAGACATTGGCAGCTCAAGTCGGGAGAATTCCTAGATGCGTATTCTGATGCTTGCGCAATCCTATATGTCGATTGGCGTTGGCCAGCGGGGCCACGTCCGGAACCTAAGTATCGGTCTCGCCCGCCGCGGTCTTGACGTTGCCGTTGCTACAACCGGTCAGCTTGGATCTAAAACCGGGCAGCCCGAGGATGGCGTCAGCAGCGAATGCCGGCAGCCGCCCCCTACGATCTCAGTGATTATCTGTGCCTACTCCGAGGACAGATGGGAGCTGTTGCTTCAGTCGGTGGCCTCGGTTCAGGAGCAGACCTTGCAACCCTGCGAGATCATCGTATCTGTCGACCAGCCTCTGTTCCACCGTTGTGCCGCGTACTGGGCTGACTTCGCAGCATCCACCCCTCCGATACGGGTGATCCAGAACAAGTATGACGGGCACCTGGGGGCGGCCCGAAACACGGCAGCCGAGACAGCCGCTGGAGAGATCCTGGCGTTCCTGGACGACGATGCGGCGGCCGACAGGGACTGGCTCGAGATTCTCATCGAACCGTACCGGGATAAGCGCATCGGCGCCGTCGGCGGGCGCCCCATACCGGTTTTCGAGACGAGCCGCCCGGCCTGGTTTCCTGTGCAGTTCGACTGGGTGTTCGGATGCGCTTATGACGGCCTTCCGACCAGCCGAGGTCCTTTGGCTCACCTCATAGGAGCCAACATGTCGGTGCGGCGGATCCTCCTCGAGCAGGTGGGAGGGTTCCACTCCGACCGTCACGACGACATGGACATGTGTCACCGCGTAGCGCACCTCTGGGGCAGTGAGGCGGTCATCTACGAACCGGCGGCGACCGTCCGCCACTTCGTGCCCGCCTCACGGCCGACCTGGAGGTACTTCTGGCGCCGCTGTCTGTTCGTCAACAAGGGGAAGGTCGAGGCCTTTGCCCAGATGGGCGACGCCGCCGCACTGGGTGCAGAGACCCGTTTCGTCTGGTACGCGCTGACCAAGGGCGTACCGCGGGAGATTTTGCAAGCGGCCAGGGGTGACGCCCACGGGCTGGCCCGGTCCGCGGCGATAATCGCTGGCGTGGGGCTGGCCGCGGCAGGCCACATCGCCGGCCGGATCGAGCTGGTGCGGCGCTTGCGCCGGCGGCGCCAACAGGCAACCAAGCAGATACTGGACACAGCCGCGCAAGGCGGTGGGCGCGGCAAGTAGATGCCGTCTTCGATAATCATTGGTTCGGGTCCGGCTGCAGCCGCCGCCGTGTTGGCGCTGTCCGAGAAACCGGACGAGAAGGTAACCGTGTTCGATCCGGGCACCGTGCTTGACGCGCAGACGCAAGAGGTAATCTCCAGGCTGTCCAAGCTGCGTGTCGATAACTGGGATGAGGAGGACGTCCGCGGGGTCAGCCTGCAACCCAAGCGGATCCGGTCCGATTCGCTGCCTGAAAAGAGAAGCTACGGATCCGATTTCCCGTTTGTCAACAAGGGCCAGCTCGACGGCGTCCACTCCGAGGGTAGAGTCAACTCAGCTGTCATATCAAGCGCCTACGGGGGGTTCAGCAATGTCTGGGGGGCCCAGATCATGCCCTTCAGCGCCGCCACGTTCAAGGGATGGCCGTTCGACTTCTCGGATATGGAAGAGCACTATCGGACGATCCTGGGTCACATTCCTTTCGCTGGAGAGTCCGACGATCTCGAGGAGTGGTTCCCGCTCATCGGATCCCCGGACCCGCTTCCGCCGCTGGCGCCGCGGACGCAGATGGTCCTGGCCAACTACGACCGGCACCGCGATCGAGTGCGCTCCACGGGAATAACGATAGGCCGCGCCCGCCTCGCCTTCTCAGCGCCCGAATGCCAGCCCTGCGGCCTGTGCATGACTGGGTGCCCGCGGTCGCTAGTCTATTCGGCCTCGCACAGCTTCGATCGCTTCAGGCGCAGCGGGAGGATCGACTACCACAGCGGACTGCTCGCGGTGCGAGTTGACCAGGAGGGCGACACGGCCGTCGTGCAGGCCCGGGAGCTGTCCAGCGGCCGGATCCAGCGATTCACAGCCGACCGGGTCTTCGTGGGCTGCGGAGCAATCGGGACCACCCGGCTGATCCTGGGCTCGCTCGGATCGGACCAGCCGGTACATCTTTCGGAATCGGCTCAATTCGTTCTTCCAATGATCTCCATGAAGCCGACCCCCGACCCACGTACAAGGCGCGAGTTCACACTCAACCAGTTCAACATGGTCATCGTCCGGGACGACGAGGGCTTCGATGTCTCACAGATTCACTTCTATCCGTTCAACCAGGCATACTACGATGCGCTTCCCGGCTTCCTCCAACACCGCGCCGCCGCCTTCGTGACGGATCGGCTCCTGAGCCGGTTGACGGTAGGCCTGGGCTACTTGCCGTCCTGGGCATCACCCAAGGTCCGGGTCACCGCCCAGTTGTCCGCTGATGAGCTACCCAAGATCACCCTCACTTCAGAGGGCTTCAGCGAGGCCAGGGCCAGCGGCAAAGACGTGCCTGCGATGCTGCCTGACGTAATAAAGCGGATACGCAGGGCGGCACCTTACCTTGACTTGTGGCCAGTCACGCCGCGGATGCTGTGGTCGGGCGGGGCAAAGAGCTACCACTTTGGCGGCAGCTTTCCCCACGCCGGTGAGCCGCATACCGGGAGGGCGACGACAGACCGCCTCGGGCGGTTGGCGCGCTGGGACCGTATCCATCTCATCGACGGGTCGGTTTTCCCAAATGTGCCGGCTACTACCTTTACCCTGACTGTGATGGCCAATTCACATCGCATCGCCTGCGAAGCGATGCAGCTGACGGGTTGAGCGTTCAATGCGGGTCGGTATCACCGGAGCCAACGGATATGTCGGGACCATCCTGCGTGCCGCCTTCGCCGAAGAAGGGCATGAGGTCATCGCGTTCGCCCGTTCGAACCGGGTGACCTCCGACTCTGCCGCCGCAATGGTTGGCGTGGCCGAGTGGCGCCCATACGAGATAAAGCGCCCGCCGTCGGGGGCGGCATTGAGCGACCTAGATGTGCTCATCCACTGTGCCTGGGACCTGACTCTCGTCAGCGCCGGCGATGTGTGGGGTGTCAATGTGTCCGGCTCGCAGCACCTCCTGCGCAATGCCGCCGACGCAGGGGTTCGCCGGGTCATTTTTATCTCCTCGATGTCGGCCTATAAGGGAACCCGACAGTTGTACGGTCAGGCGAAGCTGGCCTGCGAGCGCACCGCCAGCAGTCTGGGAGGTGTCTCCACCCGCCTCGGACTGGTGTACGGCCCCGGTTGGGGCGGGATGGCAGGCGCGCTCCGCAAGCTCACTAACCTGCCGGTCACACCTCTCATCGGAGCGCGCTCCCATCAGTTCACCGTGCATGAGGCGGACATGGCAGCCGCCATGGTGCGTATTGCCGAGTCGGACATGCCCCTGCCGGAGCCGGTAGGGCTGGCCAACCCCGAACCGGTACCGTTCCGACGGCTCATGAAAGAGATCGCCGCATCACAAGGCAGAACACTGCGCGCCGTCGCCGTGCCCTGGCAGCTTGTCAATGGCGTCCTCAAGGCAGCTGAGGCCCTGCATGTCCCCCTACCCTTCCGATCCGACTCCATCCTTGGGCTCGTGCACCCAGCCGCAGAGGTTCCCCGTGTAGAGCGGCTCAAGCAACTCGGAATCGAGTTTCGGAGCTTCTCGCTGGACGGCAATCGACCCTAGCCGATGGGGCACAGGGACACAGGAGACCTAATCAGAGGATCGTAGCACCCCTCCTCCCTGGCAGCCGCCTCGAAGGCCTTACGAGCCTCCTCGGGGGTCGCCCGATCCTCGACGGCTTCGATGCATAGTTGCACAGCCTTCCGCCACTTGGGCCCCATCTTGGTCCACTTCAGGAGTTCCTCGGCGGCACCCTCGAGATTGTTGCACCCGTAGGTGACCCCAGGTCGGTCAGTCTTGACGTACACCGGAGGGGAGAACAAATGGTTGCCACAACACCTCCTACTCAGGGGTCTTCCTTGGCGGCAGCCTCAAAGGCCTTTCGGACCACCTGAGGGTCAATCGGATCGCCCTCCAAGGCTGACAGGCACAGCGTCACCGCCTTATGCCAGCGAGGTCCTCTTCGGGTCCACGTCTTGAGCTGCTCAAGGGCTGCCCTCGCATTGTTGTACCCATGCCTGACGCCGGTTTCACTCTTCACGAACACCGGAGGGACCAACCAATGGGTTGCCATGATACCTCCTACTCAGGGGAGAGATACACGTTGGCCTCCTTGGCAGCCGCCTCGAAGGCTTGACGGACCTCTTGAGGGGAGACTCTGCCCTCGAACGCGTCCACGCAGGATTGGACCGCCTTCGTCCACCTCGGGCCCTTGGTGTCCCACGCCATGAGTTCCTCGGCGGCTCCCTCGACGTGGCTGATCCCATGGCGAATGCCCGGACGTTTCGTCTTCACGTAGACCGGGGGAGCGAACCAGAGGGGACCCATAAGGGGAACTTAGAGCGGCAGAGCCCGCTGACCAACCCGCATTAGCCACA